>DATKOC010000028.1:0-20974 GCA_035524855.1 bacterium | reverse complement strand
CCTGGAGGCTTACTTTAAATATAAGGTATTAACCCACGGCGAAGCGGTTGGGTATGGAATGTTATTTGCCGCGATGTTATCCCAACGTCTTGGTCTTTGTGGGCCGGAAGTTGTTAGCCGACAACACCGATTACTTCTACGAATTGGTTTACTTGCTAATCTTCCAAGAATTAATCGAGAAAAAGTTTATGAAAAAATGTTGCTGGATAAAAAAGTGCGAGATAATCGAGTCCAATTTATATTGACAAGGAAAATTGGGCTTGTTACCATTCAAAAAAATATTCCAAAAAATACAGTTCTTTCAACCTTGAAAAATCTTCAGAGAAAAGTTGCCAGTCACCCATAAGCCGATACGAAGGAACCGCTTACGTCTGAAATAAACGACCTCAAAAAAAAACTAGATGAAAATTCTGAATCTTTAGCTTTTGCCCCTCTCGCAGACGCCTATCGGAAACAAGGGAACCTTGAGGAAGCTCTGAGGGTCTGCAAAAAGGGTTTGGAGAAGCACCCCTCCTATACAAGCGCTCGAGTTGTCCTAGGCCGAATATACCAAGAAAAAAATAGAATTGATGAAGCCACAAACGAGTTTAAAAAGGTTTTAGAACTCGATCCGGAAAATTTGATGGCTCATTCTTTGCTTGGTTCCATTTTCATGGAAAAAAAGGATTACCAAACGGCTATCGAAGAGTTTCAAAAAATTTTAACCTTAAATCCCGACGACGATGAAACACAAACGCATTTAAAACAAGCTATTGAAAAGGCCGCCAGCGAACAAAAACCGCAAAAACCGTTGAAAAAAGAAGAACCCGTTGACGAAAAAAAATCTAAGCCGAGAGAAAGTACGGCTTCCATAACCATCGCAGAACTTTATCTCAAACAGGGTCATTTCGATAAAGCTATCGAGATCTTTCAAGAATTATTGGCCGAGGATCCCCAGAATCTTATGTTGCGGCAAAAGTTATCCGAGGCCGTCGAACGACAGCAGAAGGAAGGTTCTGTTGATCCTTCAGCGCACAAGTTAAAAAAGAACCAATTTACACAGCCTCCCGATGTAAAAGAGGATATTATTCAAGACGAAGCAAAACAAGAATCAAAACAAAAGGTCAAATCGGGAGACGACTCGAAGTTTACCAATGAAGATATTCTACAAGTCATGCGCCGAGGTGGAAAAGACGATGCGATGCTTGAAGAAAAGAAAATAAAGCCTGTTGTTGTAAAGTCTGAACCTGTAGTTGAGGCCAAGAAATCAGCTCCGCCTGAACCACCCCAAAATTCCAATAAAATATCTTCAGAACAGTTTGACAACTTAAAAGGTGTTTTGGCTGAGTTGAGTGGATTAAGTGGAATCATAAAGTGTTTGGTGAGTGGAAGAGATGGGATTCCCATTGTTTCCATGGGCGAAACAAGTAATAATGCTGACTTGGCAAAACAGGTTTCGGCAATTTTTGAAAGCACTCGTCGATCCGTATCGCAATTGAATCAAGGTAAGTTGCAACAGGTTCTAGTTACGGCAGAAATTGGAAATATTCTATTGGTTTCTTTTTCCGATTACGTTTTGATTGTTTTGGCGAACAACAAAATCAATTTGGGACTTTTAAGGCTGGCTTTGGATTCTGCAACCAAAAAATTGGATAAATTGTTTTAAATATTGATGAGTGAGAAGGAAAGAAAACCCCCATTTTTTATGGGCACGGGATATCGCATATGGATTTCAAGAAAATACTTGAAGAAACACTTTCTAATGTCGAAGGGGCCATTGGGGCCGGCTTGGTTGGAATGGATGGTATTGTTATCGACCAAATTTCACACAACGCTTCTTTTGATATCAACGCAGTCGGCGCGGAGTATTCCAGCATTCTTAAAAATGCCATGAGAGCTTCCTCGAATTTTGGTTTAGGAAATACCGCTGAAATTTTGATTACCACGGACAAAGCCACCATGATCATGATGATGGTTGGACAAAATTATTTCGTTACCCTCGCCATTAACCTCGAAGGAAATCTTGGGAGGGGCCGGTTGGAATTAAAAAAAGCAATTCCCAAATTTGAAAAAGAACTCACATAATACCGTTGCCATCCCAAGCTTCTTCTAATTCTGTTTTCCAAGCCGACCTGGATAAATTTTCAGCTTCAAGAAAAATATTACGTTCCTGGTTTTGGCGTTTTTATGATCATTTAGCTCAAATCATCCTTTACAACATGGGTTGGTTTCTAACTTGTTGTATCCCTGCGTGGCTCGGCTGGAAAGCCAGGTTAGTCTTAAATAGTGAAGGGATGAAATATT
Source organism: bacterium (assembly GCA_035524855.1). GTDB lineage: Bacteria > Oederibacteriota > Muellerivitia > Muellerivitales > Muellerivitaceae > DATKOC01. The sequence goes on along the minus strand of DATKOC010000028.1, from coordinate 18,691 downwards.
TTGGTGTTTATTTTTTGTTTCTTTTTGAATGTCTTGTTTCGGTCGGCTGGGCCTATCTTACCTTCAAAATTTTTATGGGCGAATCGACTACTCTTAAAGATTTATGGGTTGGGTACCGATCTTATTATTTGAAAGCAGTGGGTATTTCGGCCGTTTCGGGAATAATTATCCTGCTGGCTGTATTTAATATCCGATTTTACCTATCGGGAAATCATCAGCATAGTTTTACGGAATTTTTATTGGCGGGTTTTGTTTTTTGGATCCTTTTATTTTGGGTCGCCAATGCTTTTTATCAATGGCCCCTTCTTTTTTTTCAAGATCCACCTTTTTTTAAAATATTTTACAAATCCCTCTTGATCGTTTTGGCAAACGCCTTAAGTACTTTTTGGCTCCTTCTTTTTCTCTCGTTTTTCTCCTTTTTTTTTACGGTTTTACCTTTTCTTTGGTTTGTAATTGGTTTAGCTTTCTTTTTTTCTATTTTATGTGTTGCCCTTGAAAAGCATTTGTTAAAGTATAAAATAATCTACGGTAATCAACCACTTGCGGCCTTTGTTGAACGCTTGAATTTCGAACAAAAGAGGGGTTGGCGGGATTTTCTTCGCCCCTGGGAGAATGGATGAAACCAACAAAAAAACAGAGCCATATTTTGATGGGGATAGTTGTAGTTTATCTTTGTCTTACCGGCAATCGCGGGTTGTGGAATCTTTATAAACTCCACCAAGAGAAGCAAAGCCTAACCGAGCAAATCATCCAATTGAAGACGGAAATGAACCGTTGCCAAGCTGAATGCCAATCTTTCAGCAACAGCTCCTCGAACATTGAAAAACAAGCCCGCGAAGAATTGAATCTCATAAAATCGAATGAAATGGTTTACCGCTTTTTCAAAAAATAAAGTTTTCAACGCTATTTCCTGATTCTTTGTTGACTTCCCTTTACCCCCTCGTTATCCTACACCTCCCTTAAACATCAACCATCACCTTGGTTTTAATTTCTATCCTTTGAAATGCAATGTATTTCAAATTCGTATTGAAAATAAGTTTTTGGGTTGGCGGTGAATTTTCGCCGAGATGGCGGAACTGGCAGACGCAAGGGACTTAAAATCCCTCGGGCCAAAAGCCCGTCCCGGTTCGATTCCGGGTCTCGGCACCAATCTTTGCCGATTCCTGACTGGGATTGGTGTCGCCGACTAAAGATTTTTAGAACCAAGTTTTGGAAGTTAAGCTGAACAAGGCGCCTTTGACGCCATACAGACGCGGGGTGGAGCAGCCTGGTAGCTCGTTGGGCTCATAACCCAAAGGTCGCTGGTTCAAATCCAGCCCCCGCAACCAACACACCCCCTGTTTTCAGGGGGTTTTTTGTTTATGCAGTTTTTCACATGGAAACCATTTACCTCCAAATTCAAAAACAAGGCCGATCCGGAAAAAGCGTTACTTTCCTGAAAGGTTTTACCCGCGACGAATTCTACTTAAAAGAACTCTCGAAAAAATTTAAACAAGCTCTAGGTACCGGGGGTACTTTAAAAAATCAGGGAATTGAAATACAGGGTGATTTCAGGCCCCAACTGCGGAAAATGTTGGTTCAACAAGGATTTCAGGTAAAGGGGTGAAATCATGAGGGTTGTGGCCTCCATCGCCCCATGGCTTCCATGGATAAAAGGTCTTTTGCCCCATTCGGTTCTTCTCGGCGGAAAAGCCGCCGAGCTTTATTATTTTTCCATACTTGAAAAACCGACGCCCGCTCTTCTTGTCAAAGAAACCATTCTTGGAATGGAAAGGGGGGGTAAAGCGAACAAGGCTTTTCATGAGCATTTGCTCCACCAGGGCTTTCAGCGAAGGTTAGGGTCCTCGGAAATGATCCCCCCAAGCGCCCCGCTTTATTTTCGGGAAGACCTTGGATACATCGAAATACATTGCCCCCAAAAGGGCACCCTTCGTCACCCCTATTCGGAAGGCCTCTCGGCCATTCCCGATCCTTGGGTTTACTTATTGTTGGAAGATCCCCACTCGGTTGAAATGAGATATTTGGGGGAAAAATATACGGTGAAAATTCCCCAAACCGGCAGGTATATTTTGGTCAATGGGCTGCAAATGCGGACTTCGAAAACGGATTCTTTGGAGACAATTTATCGGGCGTCCAAAAATTTGGTGCTCATCCTTTATTTGCTGGTATCCCACGAGGAATTGAGGGAAGAAACCCTCAATGATTTAGCTCAAGTAAAACCGAAGTCCCTCATCAAGGAATTTCAAGAAATTTTAAGGGAAAATGGCCCAGGATCCGCCGTTTGGGAAGGCGCCCAAAAGTCTTTTCTGGGGCTTTTCCCCGAAACAAAAGCCGTCGAGTTAACAAGCTGGTATTGGAAGTTTATACCGGCCCTCTCCAAGGTTTTAAAGGAGAAAAACGATGGGAGTTAAAGGGAAAAAAACATTAAGCCAAAGACACCGACCGGTTGCTCTTGTAACGGGCGGGACTAGTTTTCTCGGGAGCGCCATCAGCCATGCGCTGGCTGAAAAGGGGTTTGACCTCGCGTTACATTACCATTCGGCGCGTTTCAAGATGAAGGAACTCAAAATCGATATCGAAAACCTTGGAGCCAAAGTCATTACACTTCAAAGTGACCTAAGTCGAGTGGAGAAAGCTTCAGGCTTAATCCGACAAGTTGTCCAACGCTTCTATCGGCTTGATTTGTTAGTGAATAACGCGTCCCTTTTTTACCCTACCCCAAAAATTGAAAATTCCCTTAAATCCTGGCAAAATCTGTTCAACGTGAATTTGTTTACTCCATTCGCCTTAAGCCAGTCCGCCGCGCCTTGGCTAAGACGAACGGCAGGTAGCATCGTGAATTTAACCGATATTTATGGTGAAAATCCCGTTTTAAAAAATTACTCAGCCTATACTCTTACCAAGGCAGGCTTAATCTGCGCCACGAAACTGCTCGCACATGAATTGGGACCCGGCATCCGGGTCAATGGAGTATCCCCTGGAGCCATTTTTATTCCAAAGTCTTTTAGCGCCCTGGGAAAAAAAGAGCTGATTAATAAAAGCGCGCTAAAACGGCAAGGTAAACCGGAGGACATCGCCGCCGCTGTTTGTTTCTTAGCGACTCAAAAATTTGTGACTGGCCAAGTTTTGAAGGTGGATGGAGGAAGATTCTTCAGTTGACGGATGGATTGCTGTTTGTTCCGGAAGGCATGCGCGAGTTCCACCACCGCTTGGCTGGTTCCTGGAACCACCAAATTTGGCGCGATTTCCAAAAGGGGGAATAGAACAAAGGCTTTGGTAGGAATGTCGGGATGGGGAAGCGCGTAACTTCTATTTTTTTGAATCAGGTTTTTCCAAAGTAAGATATCCACATCTAAAGTCCTTGAACGGTAGCGGTCGAGGGTCCTTACCCGCCCTTCCTGCTTCTCCAACCGACCAATCCATCGTCGGATTTCCTTGGGTTTTTCATCCGTATCCACTGACACCACCATATTCCAAAAAAAAGGTTGTCCCTTTTTACCTCCGACTGGGGATGTTTCGTAAATGTGTGAAATTCCGGCCAACCCAAATTGACGGTTGATCGCGATCAAAGCGTTTTTCAAATGTGAAGACGGTTCCAAATTGGATCCGAGACTCAAATAAACCAAGCCGTTCGCCAGGGTGGTCCTTGTCCTGGTGATTTCCACGCCAACATCCTTGGACCCCCGGACCGCGCCCGGTTTTGAAAGCCGGATAAAAAGTTCGGGCAATTGAAAATTGACTAAAAGATAATCCGCCAGCCGCTCGGCGAGTGTCTCCACCAATTCGAACCGGCTTTTTTCGACGAACGCAATGGCTGCCTTGGCGATCCTTTTATAGTCCACCGCGTCATCAATATGGTCGTTAAGAGAGGCTTTGCGCACATTGGTGGGGAAACGCAAATCCAAAACCACGTCCTGTTTTTGGCGGCGTTCCCAATCGAAAATACCGATAATGCAGGAGATTCTAAGACCGGTCAAAAAAATAAAATCTTGATTTTCCAAATCATAACTCCCCAATAAACCTGTTGATGGTCCCCTCTTTAATCATTAAAAGTTATCTTTCGCTCCCAAAAACCCGTTGACGGTGGGCCTTTCCTTTGTTTCCATGGATCAATGCTCAAAACCTCCACTCGGGTCGCTCTTCGTTCTTTTTACCAGGGAATATTAGGCTTGCTCCTGGTCAATCTCGCACTGTTTGGAGACGTCCTTTTTAACCGAAAAGGACTAGTCCTTTCCAGCACTCAAACCGATTTATTTTTTCACTTCGCCGCTTGGCGGGATTTCGCTTTTGCAGAATTACGGAAAGGGCACCTGGTTTTGTGGAACCCCCACTATCTTTGTGGAGCGCCTTTTTTGGGAAATTTCGAATCCGCCATTCTCTATCCACTCAACTGGGCCTATCTTTTCCTTCCGCTTCTAACTGCCATAAATACCGGAATTGTCCTTCATGTCTTTTTAGCGGGTCTTTTCACTTTTTTATGGGCCCATTATCGGGGACTTCATCCACTGGCCTGTTTTATCTCGGGGACTGTTTTCATGTTTGGGGGGACTTTCTACCTGCATGTTTTCGCGGGACATCTCCCGAATCTGTGCGCCATGGCTTGGACTCCCCTTTTCTTCCTGGCGATCGATGGATTAAGCGATAAGGTTTCCCGTCACTGGATTCTTCTGGGGATCTTCGCCCTTTCCATGCAAATTCTCGCCGGCCATCCTCAATATGTTTATTTCACCCTTATTATCGCCTCCTTCTACCTCGCTTTGAACCTCATTGGTAGTTTAAGGAAATGGCCAAAGATAGGTGGGTTCGTGTTGATCTTGACTGGAGCGTTATGCCTGACCGCCGCGCAATCCTGGACCGGTATCGAAGCTGCGGCGGAATGTGGGCGGAAAGCCTCGCTCGATTTCCGGTCAGCCAGTTCATTTTTCTTTCCTCCGGAAAACTTAGTCACTCTCGTGATGCCGGAGTTTTTCGGCAACATGACGTCCTCTCCCTATTGGGGCCGGTGGTTCCTGTGGGAAGTTTCAGCCTTTATGGGGATAGCGGCTTTCTTTTTAATGGTTCTGAGTGTTTTTGGGACCGATGCTTCTAAAAGAAAATGGGCGTTGACGATGGCCATCTTGGCGCTTGTTTTTTCCCTTGGTAAAACAACGCCGCTTTATTCCTTCTTATACAACTATTTTCCCGGATTCAGCGAAATCCGGGGAATTTGCAAATTTTATTTTCTTACCGGGCTATTTTTAGCCTTGTTGGCCGGAATTGGACTTGACCAATGGATCCAGAAAAAACGACTTCCGATTTGGCTTCTTTGGGCCGTTCTCTCGAGCGGATTGTTGTTTTTTGTTTTCGAAATTGGAATCATGAATTCTCTTGAGAGGGGTGCCCAAGGTTGGTGGAACCAATGGTTTTCCACAATCCATTGGCTCAAAAATTCGGTACAGGGGATGGAATCTTCCCAAAGAACCAATTACATCCATGACGCGGGTCTTCATTCCGCCTTCAGCCTCTGGGTGGGAGGAATGACCTGCCTGCTCCTAAGCGTTATCTTGTCCTTTCAAAAATTTACTTTTATTGCCATTGGACTCGTTGCTGGTTGTGTTGTGCTCGAATTGTTTTTGTTCGCGCGAGTGAATCGGCCCACGTTCGAGTGGGGAGAGCTTCAAAAGAAGTATGAACAGATCAACTCTCTTTACGCCAAAAATCCTGGTGACTATCGCATCTATGGAACGGGCGCTTATTCTTTGGTCACGGGAGGATATGACCTTTGGGAAGACGAACCGATGGTATTGGAACGGTATGGAAGATTCGTGTGTGCCAGCCAGGGTTTGGAACAAGACAAACTTTTCTCGGAAGTTCCGATTTTCAAAAGGTTCCATCCTGTTTTTGGAATGCTTCGCTTGAAGTACCGAGTATTCGCCGACCGTGACCCCGTCCAGGTCTACTCCATGCCCTTTAAGCTTCTTCCGCGAATGAAACTGATTGACCAATGGGAAGTAGTGCCTGATTCCCGTCAAATTTTACCGCGGCTTTTTGACCCGACATTTGATCCCGGGAACAAGGTGTATCTTGAGTCGGACCCGGGACTTGTGCCAACAAGCGGAAAAAGTGAAGGCAATGTGGAGTGGAAGGATCTTTCGACGGAGGAAATTTCGATCCGGGTAGAAACGCCAAGGGATTGTGTTCTTTTAGTGACGGACAATTACAGCCGGGGTTGGAATATTAAAAACCTGGACCCTTCAGATCGCGCCCCCCTACAGGTGATGCCCGCTAATTCCTTTTTGAGGGCGATCCCATTGAAAGCTGGGGAGCACAAGTTTATCCTGCGATATCGCCCGGTGGCTTTCGAGGTCGGGAAGTGGGTTTCTCTCCTTTCTCTCCTCCTTTATGTTGTTATACTAGCCGCCAATTTTCGGGAACATCATGCGTTAAGGAAACCCTCTTCCCTATGAAAATTTCAGGGCTTTTCACTCAAAAACCGCGGGTCCTTTCTTTTGAACTTTTTGCTCCCAAAAAAGATGAGGATATCGAGAAACTTTTTCAAACCGTGGAGGAACTCAAGAAACTCCAGCCCGATTACATTTCTATTACCTATGGAGCCGGTGGGTCGAGCCGCGGAAAAACCTTTGACATTGCCGTTCGATTGCGAGAAACCGGGATCACTCCTCTCGTGCATTTCACCTGTGTGGATCACTCAAGGGAGGAAGTTCGCCAGCTCTTGAACCGCCTGAAAGCGGTGGGTATTGAGAATGTATTGGCGCTCCGAGGGGATCCGCCGCAAGGCCAAAACTCCTTTACCCCGCCTCCTGATGGATTTCGTTACGCCAATGAGTTGGTCCAATTCATCCGTTCGGAAGGATATGATTTTTGCCTGGGAGTCGCTGGTTATCCGGAAGGCCACCCCGAGGCCAAGAGTAAAGACGATGACCTGGTGAACCTGAAGAAAAAGATCGACGTGGGGGGGCAATTCATCGTTACCCAGCTTTTTTTCAACAGCCAGGATTATTTTCGATTCGTGGAAAAAACACGCGCCTTGGGTATTCACACACCGATCCAGCCGGGCATTTGGCTCCTCAGCGATTACGCCCAGATCCAAAAAATCTGCGGCCTTTGTGGAGCCACTCTTCCGCAAGGCCTTCGCGATCAACTGGAACCCGCCAAAGATGACAAGGAGAAAGTCGCCCAGATCGGTATGGAATGGGCCGTCAAGCAATGCGAGGATTTGTTGAAAGGTGGAGCGCCTGGTATCCATTTTTATGTTTTGAACCGAAGCCAGTATGTCCGCGCGGTGGTCGAAAAGCTGGCGGTAAGGGGTCTTCGCTTTAATCACTGAAGCGTAAATCTGTTGGATTGTGGGTCTTGAAAGCGTCTAAAATTTCTTCCAGGCGGGCCGTTCCTCGGTTTTACCCCTTTGAACCAGGAGTTTTTAGATATATACTTTACCGGTCTATCCGACAATTCGAGTTCGGAGAGCCGCATGACTGATACCGCTTCCATTTTTAGCCGCCTCCGGCATGTCTTGCAGAACACCTATTTTTTCCAATCCCTCAAACTCAATGAATTGGATGAGCTGATCGGTCACCTGCGTATGATTCGCGTCCAAAAAGGTTATGAAATCATCAAGCAAGGGGATCCGGGTGACGCTTTTTACCTGATCGCTTCTGGGAAAGTTTCGGTCTGGGTCAAGAAAGGGTTCCGTAAATCCCAAGTGGCCTCTCTGGGACAGGATGAGTTTTTCGGCGAAATGGCCTTGATTTCCAATGAACCTCGCAATGCTACCGTAGTTGCCGAGGAAGTCACCGAGCTTTTCATCCTTCAACGATACGACTTTGACAAGATACTGATGAAAAACCCCGTCATTGCCCAGGAATTGAAAAGATCCTATTACGAACGTAAAGAAAAGAATAAGTAACCCCCCCGGAAGATAATTGACAACGCCCGCCAAGATTGGCATATTCACCCACCCACCGGATGGCGGGGTAGCTCAGTTGGTTAGAGCGACGGTCTCATAATCCGTAGGTCGAGAGTTCGAATCTCTCCCCCGCTACCAATTTTCCACAGGTAACCACTCTTTTATCGTTGCCCGAAAATTCCAATTGAATAAACCGATGCGAACCGACCTCTACCTTTCTCAAGCTCCTTTTTCCCCGAAACAATCCTTGGTTGTCGGGGTCTCGGGAGGCGCCGATTCGTTGGCCCTCCTTTTTCTCCTGCTGGATCAACTTTCGAACCCCGGTCGGCGCTTCATCGTTGCCCATGTGAATTATGGACTGCGTGGGAAAGAATCGGAAAAGGATGAAAGGTCGGTCCGCGTTATTTGCCGGAGGTTGGGTTTATCATTTGAACGCTTGAAAGTTGTTGACTTCGTTAAAAAGGTCAAACAAACGGGTCTTTCCCCCCAGGACTTGGCTCGGAAGATCCGATACCACTTCTTTAAAAAAGTCGTCAAACGCCATCGGGCTTGGGGAGTGGCCGTGGCTCACCATCAAGAGGACCAGGCTGAAACAGTTTTGGACCGTTTGTTAAGGGGAGCCGGATCCCGTGGACTTTCCGGGTTAAAGCCCGTTCAAAAGCTGAACTTAACTGAATTTCAGGGTTTCCTTTATGTTTGGAGACCCCTTCTTCGATTCACTAAGGGGGAACTCCGGGAATACTTGAAATCCAGTGGAATTTCTTGGAGGGAAGATCAGTCCAACCGTACCGACCGATACCGGCGGAACCAAATTCGCCATCGAATTATTCCCTTTTTAAAACAGTGGAATCCCAATTTGGTCGAAACCCTGGCCCGGGTAGGTGAAGTGGCGGCGAGCGAGGACCATTTCTTCGATGGGTTTCTGGAATCCCTTGGCTCAAAATTGAAAAGCCACTGGGAAAAAAAGGGTTATTGTTGCGGGATAAAAGAATTTAAAAAAGCGCCCCAAGCCCTCCAGCGTCGCTGGGTCCGTCACGTGGCCGAAACACTTGCCCCCCAAGCCCGGGGTTTGTCCTTCGAAAGAATCGAGGAAATCATCCGTCTTTGGGAGTGTCTCGAAAAAGGGCCCCGGGATTTAGGCTTTGGCCTAGTGGCCGGACAAACGACGGCCGGGAAGGCCTTTTTGAGGCTTAAATGCGACCCGCGAACTCAGGGGAGACCCCGAAAAGGCTGATTCGGGGGTTTGCCCCATTTCCTACTTACCTAGAGGTAAGGGGAAAAGGGGGCTCGAATATGATACGATTCCTTGCTAATTTAAGAGAAAGTTCCTAGCTTAAATTTCATTCCTGGACGTCCAAACAGAACCGAGGTGAACTTGTGAACCAATTCTTCAAATACGCCGCCGGTTGGCTCATGTTTTTCGTCGTCGTAATGTACCTCATTCGTGGCTACCAAAGCCCCAAGCCCCAAAGCGATTGGGACTATTCCAAGTTCGTCACCCAAGTCGAGGCGGGGAACGTCAAGGATGTGGAAATTCACCCCGAGGACCGTTTTGCTTTGGGCACCGCCAAGGATGACACGCATTTCAAGGCCGTAATTCCGGATGACCCCAATCAGGTCCTGACAAACCTGCTTTTGAGCAAGAACGTGCAGGTGAAGATCGACGCCCCCATGCGGGTGAGCCTCTTCTGGCAGATCATGATCCAGATCGCCCCTTTCCTTATTATTTTCGGCTGGTTCTTTTTCATGATGCGCCAAGCGCAATCGGGCAGTGGCGGGGCCTTGGCTTTTGGCAAGAGCCGGGCCCGGTTGATGACCTCCGGGCAACAGAAAGTCACCTTTTTGGACGTGGCGGGAGTCGAGGAAGCCAAAACCGAGCTGATGGAAGTGGTTGATTTCCTCAAGGACCCCAAAAAGTACCAGCAGTTGGGCGGCAAGATCCCCAAGGGCGTCATCCTTCTGGGTCCCCCGGGTACGGGAAAAACCCTCCTGGCCAAGGCTGTGGCGGGTGAGGCCGGGGTCCCATTCTTCTCCATTTCCGGTTCGGACTTCGTTGAAATGTTCGTGGGTGTCGGCGCAGCGCGCGTCCGTGACCTCTTTGAGCAGGGTAAGAAGCACGCCCCTTGCATCATCTTCATTGACGAAATCGACGCGGTCGGGCGCCAGCGCGGCGCCGGCTTGGGCGGCGGACATGACGAACGCGAGCAAACCTTGAACGCCCTATTGGTGGAAATGGATGGTTTCAATACCAACACAGGGGTCATCCTCATCGCCGCCACCAACCGCATGGATGTACTGGACCCGGCTTTGCTCCGTCCAGGCCGTTTTGACAGGCAAATCGTTGTGGATCGCCCCGATTTGGGTGGGCGTGAAGCCATCCTTAAGGTCCACGCGAAAAACATCAAATTGGCGCAGGAAATCGACCTTGCCGTCATCGCCCGCCGGACGCCCGGGTTCTCCGGGGCGGACCTGGCCAACCTTATCAATGAGGCGGCCCTTCTCGCCGCCCGGCGCAACAAGAAGGCCGTGGAGATGCCGGAGCTCGAGGAAGCCATTGACCGCGTCATGGCCGGGCCGGAACGCCGAACGCGCGTTATCTCGGACGAGGAAAAGAAGATCGTGGCTTTCCATGAATCGGGCCACACGATTGTGGGCAAGATGGTGGACAAATCCCATTCGGTCCACAAGGTTTCCATCATTCCCCGGGGTCACGCGGCCTTGGGCGCCACCTGGTACCTGCCGAAGGAGGAGCGCTTCCTGGCCTCCAAGACTGAGCTTTTGAACCGCATCACGGCCCTCCTGGGGGGCCGCACCGCCGAGGAACTGACTTTCGGTGACGTGACCACGGGCGCTGGCGACGACCTCAACCGTGCCACCGAGATGGCCCGGGCCATGGTCTGCGAGTACGGCATGAGTGAGAAGATGGGCTCCATCACCCTCGGCCGCAAGGACGACATGGTTTTCATTGGCCGTGATTTGATGAAGGAAAAGAATTATTCCGAACAGACGGCCCAGATGATCGACGCCGAGGTCAAGCGTATTGTCGAGGACTGCCACAAGAAGGCCACGGACATCCTCAAAAAGAACCGTAAGTTCCTCAAGGCCATGGCGGAGGCCCTGCTGGAAAGGGAAGTGTTGGACAGCTCCGACGTGGATGACATCCTGGCTGGGCGCAAGATTGGCCCCAAACCCACCAGCCCCAGCGCCACTCCCCCGACGCCAACGACGCCCATCCCAGCCGAGGTGACCCCGAAAGTGACCTTGAAGCCGCAGGCCAATCCCTCGCAGGCCATGCGGGGAGGGCGGATTGGATAAGGCCCGCATCGAGAAAGCGGTCCGCGAAATCCTCCTGGCCATCGGCGAAAACCCCAATCGGGAGGGTTTGAGGGATACCCCCAAGCGCGTGGCCCGTATGTATGAGGAGGTTTTTTCCTGCATCGGCAAGAACCCCAAGGAAGCCGTCACGGTTTTCGAGACTGAGGGCCACGAGGAAATGGTCATCCTCCGTGACATCCCCTTTTATTCCATGTGCGAACATCATCTCCTGCCCTTTTACGGGAAAGCCCATGTCGCCTATATCCCCAAGCGGGACCGACTGGCGGGCCTTTCCAAACTCGCCCGGGTGGTGGAAATGGTTTCCCGCTGTCCGCAACTCCAGGAACGTATTACGACCCAAGTCGCCGACACCCTGATGAAGGTGCTGAAACCGCATGGAGTCCTGGTCATCGTGGACGCTGAGCACCTTTGCATGACCATGCGTGGCGTCAAGAAACCCGGTTCCCGGATGACCACTTCGGCCGTCCGGGGTGTCTTCCAAAAGAGCGACATCACCCGTAAAGAAGCCCTGCAGCTTATCGGGAAATAGGCCCCATGCCCCGGGGCGGCTATTCCTTCCGAATTCTCTCACCTGATCCCTTCGATTTTTCCCAGCCTTTCGCGTCTCCCCTTGAGCTGGCTTTGGCTGTGGAATGCCCAACGAAATCCAAAGCCATCCAACTCATGGAAAAAATTCTCCAGGCCACCCGGCCCCGGCAAATCCGGCTGGTAAACGGCTTTGCGCCCAGCGTTTCTTGGACCCTGCCCTACTCGCAAGCCCTCCGGCTTCCCAAGGTCTTAGCTTCCTGGGGCGATTTATCCTTTCAGATCAACCAAGGGTTGAAAGGATACGTCCGGCAGAGTGGTTGGGAATTAAAGGTAGGGGGCGCGAGGCGGTTCCGATGGAGCGGAAAGACCCAATTGATGGGAATCTTGAATGTTACGCCCGATTCCTTTTCGGATGGCGGTCGCTATCTGGATCCGGCCTTGGCAGTGGACCGAGCCCTTCAGATGCAGGAAGAAGGGGCCGATTGGATTGATGTGGGTGGGGAATCCAGCCGTCCGGGATCCAAACCCGTCCCATTGTCCGAGGAAAAAAAGCGCGTTCTTCCCGTCATCAAGGCCTGCGCCAAGGTCCTGAGGATTCCCGTTTCGGTGGATACCACCAAATCCAAGGTGGGCGAGGCAGCGGTGGGCGCCGGGGCCCGGATGGTGAACGACATCAGCGCCCTTCGGTTCGATCCGCGGATGGGGCTTACTCTCGCCCGCTTGAAAGTTCCCGTGGTCCTCATGCACATGCGAGGTAAGCCGAAAACCATGCAAAAAAAACCGGTGTATCGGGATATCCTCGGTGAAATCCTGGGGTTCTTCCGGGAAAGGGTTCATTACGCCGAAAAGTGCGGCGTCGGCGCCGACCGGATCGTCCTGGACCCAGGCTTCGGTTTCGGAAAGACCCCCTGGCATAACCTCGAAATCACCCGTCGGCTTTGGGAATTGAAGGTTCTGGACAGGCCCCTCCTGATGGGCCCCTCCCGAAAATCTACCCTGGGGGTCCTCCTCGGCGGGGCACCGCCCGAGGAGCGGGTGGAGGCCACGGCGGCCGCCGTTACCGCCTCCATCCTCAAGGGCGCCGACCTCATCCGGGTCCACGATGTCAAAGCCATGGTCCGCGTGGTAAAAATTGCCGACGCCTTGCGTTACAACCGGGGTATAACTGAGGCATGAACGACCTGATCGCCCTTATCGCCAACTTCCGCCCAGTGGACGCCCTCGATATCGTGGTCGTATCGCTGGTGGTTTACCAGCTCCTTCTCCTCATCCGGGAGGCCCGGGCCACCCGCATCGTGCTGGGGTTCGTGTTCTTGCTCCTGGCGGGGGCGGTGGCCAGCCGGTTCCACCTATTGACCCTCGACTGGCTTTTAAGCAACGTCGGGCCCTTCATACTCATCGCCTTCGTGGTCGTTTTCCAGCCGGACCTGAGGCGCATCATCACCCAAATCGGCAAGGGAGGCATCTGGGGCGAGGTGTTCCAGGGTGACGCCCTGATGTTCAAGGAAATCACCAGCGCGGCCAAGGAATTGGTGAAGGCCAAAAGAGGCGGGCTCATCGTCATCGAGCGGGACGACAGTCTTCAAAGCGTCTTCGAGTCGGGGACCAAGATCGAGGCGGACGTCTCCTCGGAGCTCCTGACCACCCTTTTTGTCCCCCACTCGCCCCTTCACGACGGGGCGGCCATTATCCGGGGAGGCAAGATCGCGGCCGCTGGTTGCATCCTCCCTTTAAGCCAGAACCCCAATCTCAGCAAGCATTACGGAACCCGGCACCGCGCGGCGGTCGGCATCACCGAGGAAACGGATGCCTTGGCCATCGTGGTATCCGAAGAAAACCACACCATCGCCTTCGCCATGGCGGGGAAGATCACGCCGGAAATCGACGGGGAAACCCTTGAGGAGATGTTGACGCTTTACGGCACAAAAGTGGATTGACCGACTGGAGAAACGAATGAACCGTTGGTTGTTTGAGAACTTAAGACTGAAGATCCTGGCGCTCCTCATTGGGGTGGCGCTCTGGGCCTATGTGGACTCGCGCCAAGTGCTTGACCACCGGAAAATGAGGGTCCAAGTCGAGTTCACGGATATCCCGGCGGGCATGGCCCTGGACCCTTCCATCAAAAAAACGGTGATGATCCAATTGGTGGGGAGCAAAGAGACCCTACAGGACCTGGACCCGGAAGACTTGACGGTGGAGGCGAGCCTCAAGGACATGACGCCGGGAACGGAAGAGGCCGATGTACGCCCGAAAGTTTCCTCTTTGCCCAAGGGCGTCACCGCCAGCGCTTCCGATGTCCGGGTGAAGCTCGTGGCCGCGGATGAATCCCGGGACAATGGAAAAAAGAAATCGAAGAAGAACTAAAATGTCTTTTCTCTGCGTAAACATCGACCACATCGCCACCCTTCGGGAAGCCCGGGGTGAGGAAGAACCCGATCCCCTCGAGGCTGCCCGCCTGGCGGAAAAGGCCGGGGCCCATGGCATTACGGTCCACCTGAGGGAAGACAGGCGCCATATCCAGGACCACGACGTCTTCGCCCTCCGGAAAATGGTCGAAACGAAGTTGAACCTGGAGATGGCCGCGACTCCCGAAATGGTCAAGATTGCGCTTAAAGTGAAGCCTGACCAGGTTACCCTGGTCCCCGAGAAACGCCAGGAGGTAACCACCGAGGGGGGGCTCAACTTGAAGACCAACCCCGCCCGTTTCCAGAAAGCCATTGACCGACTGCAGGCCAAGGGAATTCCCGTGTCCCTCTTCATTGGTCCCGAGGCTTCCGCCATCCAGATGTCGGCGAGAATGGGCGCTACCTTCATAGAGATCCACACGGGCGAGTACAGCCGTGCCTTTCGCTTGAAAGGGAATGTCCGCGAGGAGTTCCTGGCGGTGGCCGCCGGGGCCCGTCTGGGCCGCTCCCTGGGTTTAAAAGTCCACGCCGGGCATGGCCTGACCTACCAAAACGTGAAGCTTATCGCGGCTTTGCCTGAGATCGAGGACCTGAATATCGGCCATAACATCGTGGCCCGGGCGTCTATGGTAGGATTAGAGAGAGCGGTCAAAGAGATGCTCGCGTTGTTGAAGAAACCCTGAAGCCCGGGAGGTCATCATGAGTTGGAAATTTATCCTCGTCGTTGTCATCCTAGTGGTGGGCGGGGTTGGGTACTATATTTGGAACCAAACCCCTGACGTTCCCAAGGAGGCCACCTTGGATGGTTACGCCCACTCCCTCCAGAGGGACGAACAAAAGGCCCAGTCGGTGGCTTCTTCCACCAATGTGCAACTGGTCAAGGAAGCCCTGGAAAAATATAAAAGCATGAAAGGGGCCAATCCGGCCTCCCTGCAGGACCTGGTCCCTGATTACATCGACCACATTCCGGGTGGGGTCCAATATGATCCCGCCTCCGGAACCGTTTCCTCAGTCCAATAACCCCCATTTCCATTTAAAACCCGTTAAGTGACTCGGCGAATCTCGCCGTCATGGGGGTTTTCCGCTATAATTCCGGACTCCCTAGAGCACTTAACGAGGTTTTTATGGGTATCCCCACAACTGGAAGCGAGATTCGGCAGGCCTACCTGGACTTCTTCAAGTCCAAGGACCATAAGGTTGTGCCCTCCTCCTCCCTGGTGCCCGAGAACGACCCGACCCTGCTCTTGGCCAACGCGGGGATGAACCAGTTCAAACCCTACTTCCTGGGCACGGTGCCCTTCCCCCACAAGGTGCCTTACGCCGCCTCCTGCCAGAAATGCTTCCGCACCGGCGACCTGGAGCGGGTGGGCTATACCGCCCGGCACCATACCTTCTTCGAGATGCTCGGCAATTTCTCCTTCGGGGGTTATTTCAAGAAGGAAGCCATCGAGTGGGGCTGGGAGTTCGTCACGGAGATCTTGAAGATCGACAAGTCCCGCCTTTGGGTCTCGGTCTATGAGAAGGACGACGAGGCCATCGAGCTATGGAAGAAAACCGCCGGCCTGCCCGCCAACCGCATCGTGCGCATGGGCGAGGATTCCAACTTCTGGACCATGGGCCCCACGGGCCCCTGCGGCCCTTGTTCCGAAATTTACGTGGATTTAGCCCCCGAGAAACCTGAAACGAAGGATTTCGAGGCGGACGCTGAGGCGGGGCGGTACCTGGAAATCTGGAACCTGGTCTTCACCCAGTTCGACAAGCAGGAAGACGGAAGCTTGAAGCCCCTGCCCAAACCCAACATCGACACCGGCATGGGCCTGGAGCGGGTGGCCAGCGTCATGCAGAAGGTTCCCTCCAATTTCGAGACGGACCTCCTGGCGCCCCTCATGAAAGCCATCGCCAAAGCGGGCCATCTCCAATATCAGCCCGACTCGTCCCAAACCTATACCTCCCTCAAGGTCATCAGCGACCACCTGCGGGCCACGACCTTCCTGGTGGCCGACGGCGTCCTGCCTTCCAACGAGGGAAGGGGATACGTCCTGCGCCGCATCCTGCGCCGGGCCATCCGCCACGGCAAGCTCCTGGGCTTCGACAAGCCCTTCCTGGCGAACTTGACCTCTGAAGTGGGGCTCATCATGGGCGGGGTTTACCCCGAGGTGAAGGACCGGCAGGACCATATCTTCAACGTGGTGCGGGCCGAAGAGGAGCGCTTCTACGAGACCCTGGCGGCGGGCACCGAACGGCTGATGGAAAAGATCCAGAACCTCCAAAAGACAAAGGGCACCGTCCTCTCGGGCGAGGAAGCCTTCATGTTGTATGACACCTACGGGTTCCCCTTGGATATCACCAAGGAAATCCTGAGGGAAAAAGGCCTGTCGGTGGACGAGGCGGGTTTCCAGAAATCCATGGAAGGGCAGAAGGAAAAAGCCCGTTCCGCCTGGAAGGGAAGCGGCGACGCCGTCTTGCCTCCCCTCTATAAAGAACTGGCGGTCAAGATTACGACAACCGCCTTCAAGGGCTACGAAAAGACCAAGGACCTGGGCCAGGTTGTCCAAATCGTGCGGGTGAAGGATAAAAAACACGAGCCGGTGGAAAAGCTCAATGAGGGCGAATACGGCTTCATCATCCTCAACCAAACCCCCTTTTACGCCGAAAAGGGCGGCCAAATCGGCGATAAAGGCGTCCTGCAAGGCTTTAACTCGGCCGAGGTTTCCTGGGCCGATGTGCTCGATACCCAAATGGTGGCGGACACGCTCGTGGGCCACTGGTGCTTCATGAAGCGGGGAAACCTGTCCGTGGGCCAGAAAGTGGAGGCCACGGTGGAGGAAAGCGAGCGCCGGGCCACTATGCGCAACCATACCGGTACCCATCTCCTTCACGCGGCCCTGCGCAGTGTGCTGGGAACCCATGTGGGTCAAGCGGGAAGCTACGTGGGACCGGACCGCCTGCGTTTCGACTTCACCCATTTCGAGGGCGTCAAGCCCGAGCAGTTACGGCGCATTGAGGACCTGGTCAACCAGCGCATCTTGGACAATATCGAGGTCACCAAGCAGGAAATGTCCTTCGACGACGCCAAAAAGAAGGGCGCCATGGCCTTTTTCAGTGAGAAATACGGTGACCGGGTGCGGGTGGTGGACGTGCCGGGATTCTCCATGGAGCTTTGTGGCGGCACCCATGTGAGCCGCACGGGAGATATCGGCCTGTTCAAGATCCTGAGCGAGGCTTCGGTGGCCTCGGGGGTCCGGCGCATTGAGGCCGTGACTGGGGAAGGGTCCCTGGCCAAGGTCCATCAAGAGGAAGAAACCCTCAAGGAAATCGCCCAGTTCCTCAAAAGTTCGGACGCTGAATTGAAAACCAAGGTCCAGGCCTTATTGGAAGACATGAAGGCTAAAGATAGGGAACTGGCTTCCCTCAAGTCCAAACTGGCGGGAAGCCTGGTGGACGAGGCCCTGGGTAAGAAAAAGGACGTAAAAGGCGTTTCCCTGGTGGTTGCCCGCACGGATGAACTAGACCCCGAGGGCATGCGCCAATTGATTGATAATCTTAAGGCCAAGCTGGGGAGTGGGGTCATCGTTTTGGGCAGCGGTAAGCCCGACCAGATCGCCTTTATCGCGGGTGTGACCAAGGACCTGACCGGCAAAGTCAAGGCCGGGGACATCGTGAAGGAGGTCGCCAAGATCACCGGCGGCGGCGGGGGCGGCCGACCGGACCTGGCCCAGGCTGGCGGTAAGGACGCCTCCAAAGTGGATGAGGCTTTACGGCAGGTACCTTCGATTCTTGAGAAGTTGATTAAATGAGACTTTTTTTGGCTGTCGACCGTCGACTGCCGACTGTGAACTGGTTCTGATGAAACGTTGGTTAGGCCTTGATCTAGGCCATGTCCGCATCGGCGTGGCGCTGTCCGATCCCTTGGGGCTAACCGCCCAGCCCCTCATGGTACTCAAATCCGCTGGAACCCAAAAAGACATCATCGCCATCGGTGAACTCGTCACGAAACACGAAGTCACCCAGGTCATCGTCGGGCTTCCCCTCAATATGGACGGCACCGAAAGCTCCACTACCAAAAAAGTCAGGGAATTCACGTCTAAACTCGCGGAAAGGTTGAATATCCCGGTGTTTTTCGTGGATGAGCGTCTGACGAGCAAACAAGCCGAAAGAATTATGATCGAAGGTAATGTCAGGCGGGAAAAACGAAAAAATAAAGTTGATCAAGTGGCTGCAGCACTTTTATTGCAATCGGCTTTAAACGGAGTCCTGCTTACAACGGTGATAAACAATGAAAATCCTTAAAATCTACGGAATCGCCTTTGGAATATTGTTCCTCGTGTTCTCTTTCGTCTTCATGCCCACCTTTTTCTTTTCCGGCAAGGACGTTGACGTTCCCGTCAATTCCAAGAACAGCGCCAGGGTGATCGCCAAGAAATTAAAAGAGGCGGGCATAATCCATTTCGCCCTGCCTTTCCGGGTTCTGACCAAGCTGACGCATGCCGACCGGCGGCTGAAGGCCGGGCTTTAC
>DATKOC010000027.1:0-10355 GCA_035524855.1 bacterium | reverse complement strand
AACTCGGGATGGACCGATCCGGAGATGGAAAGTTTGTGGGCTTTTGACGCCCTCCCCTCCCCGGGATGGCGCCTGCTGGGTTTCCTCTTCCTCGCCGGGGCGGTTTTACGCCTCGCGGGTTTGACCTCCCTCTCGGATTTTCCCACGATGGATGAAAGCTGGATCGGCGGGCTGGCCCTGCACCGCAGTGAGCATTGGGATGGGGGGCTCTGGATAAGCCGGTACCAGCTGCCGCCCGCGCATTTTTGGGCCCAGGCCCTCCTTTTCCGATTCATGGGGGTTTCCCTGGAAAGCCTTTGGCTTCTCCCGGCGATTCTTTCCGTGGCGGGATTGGCCTTAGGGTATTGGGCGGCCCGGAAAAACTTCCCGGCCCCATTCGCGGGTATTTGCCTCCTGGCGTCCGTGGCGGATTATTGGCTGCTATGGGGGGGGCGCCTATCGGTTGGAACGGCCGATGGGGTCTTTCCGTGGGAATGCCTGGTGTTGGGAACGCTTGGCCTGACACTGGGGAAATGGAAAAAGGGTAAGTCGGGCATTTGGCCGCTGTTGCTCGGCGCGGCGACGGGCCTTGGCCCCTACGTGGCCATCGTTTGCGCCTTCCTGGCGCTGGTGGTGGGCGCCACGGTTTTGCGGGCCGGTTGGGGTGAGGGAAAAAACCGCTGGAAACTGTGGGGACCCTTCGCGGTGGGACTTCTCACCCTGGCGCCCCTTCTTTACGCCGGGTTCCGGCAGGGGTGGGGAAACTACCCCTCCAGCCTTTGGTTCGCCCACGGTTCGCCCCTTTACGCCAACCATTGGGAGGCCCCGCTTTCCCACCTGACGGCCCTTTTCTGGGGGGCCAAGGACTGGACGTTCTGGGGAGGCCTGCTCAATCCGGTGGCCTCGTCCCTTTGTTTCCTGGGGGTCCTCGTGGCATGGAAGGGCCGCCGCTCGGGCCTCCCTCAATGGTTTTTGTGGGCCCTGGCGGTTTTTGGCCTGCCGGGACTCCTGACCAATAACTTCGAACCCTTCCGGGAAGTGTTGCTCCTGCCCTTGTTGATCGTCCTGCAGGTCCTGGGCCTTTCCTGGCTTCTCTCGGAAGTCCCCCAAACGCGCGTCCGGTTGGCGGGAGCCACCCTCCTGTTATCGGTGGGCGCCCTCCTCAACCTTTACCACCTTTGGGGGCCTTACCGGGAAGCGTGGGGAGTCCCCGGCCCCCTGAGCAGCCGGTTCAAACCCGTGGAATCCTGGCGCGCCTACCATTTGTTGAGGGACATGGCGGAAAGGGAGGGGCGGGGATTTATCTTCACGGACTTCTCCCTGGAGCCCGATCCCGCCCTCCGCATCGCCTGCCAACCCCTCAACGCCATCGATACCCCTCCCGTCCTATCCCATCCCGTCCGATGGTGCGCCCTGCTGGCTAACGCCCCATGGGTGCCGGGGCTTATTCCGATGCTTCCCGAAAGCCAATGGTACTGGCTTTCCGAAAATTTGAGGACCGAACAAGGTGGATTGGAATTGGGGTTCGTGAAGTTGGATGGGGAAAGACCAAGATTCCTGGCCGGCTGGATAAAGGCCCAAGATGACTTAAGGGAAGCCGGCTGGATACTCCTGGAAGCCAAAAGAACCGATCCCGCCGGGGAAGCCGTGAGTTATTTAGAAAGGCACAGTCCGGATTTCCAGGGTGACCCCTTCCTGGAGTCGGTTTATTGGAACAAGGTGCAGGACTTGCGGGCCAAGCGCGGCGATCTTCCCGGGGCGCTGGAGGCCCTGCGGCGGGGGATTCAGGAAGGGTTTCCCAACGCCTTCTCCTACCAAAAAATGGGAGCCATCCTGGAATGGGAGGGCAAAACGGCCGAGGCCCAGGAGGCCTTCCGTAAAGCCCGGGGGATGGTTTCCGCGGCCATCCATCGGGAAGCCGCCTCGAACGGAAAGTAAACCGGGCTGTCATCTCCCCCCGCCCGAAACCTTTTCCGGGATGGAACTTGGGCGGAGGGGGAGCCGAGGCTCCCCGGCGAAAAGAACTTGAAGGCGGGGGATCCGCCGGGCCTTAACGGCGGGGAAGGGTGAGGTTAAATCAAGGAATGGACCCGTTTTGTCACGAGGCGTTTATGATCCGGCTCATAAAGGGGTTTTTTCCCGGTTTTTATACTGATTTGATTTTCGATATTCCAACCGGGGTTGGAAAGGCCGAAAACAAGTTCCCAACCCCCTGAAAACGGAGTCCGCATTGATCGCGCCTAAATTGGAGGAACGCATCACCGAAAAAAGCGAGGGGCTGGACAAACCCGCCGCCAAGACCTGGGACGGGCTTTCGGGCATGGCCTTCGCGGCCAACTGGGACCCCGAGGCCGCCATCAACTGGAACCAGCCCATCGAACTGGGCAATGTCCGGGAGGGGTGGATCAACATCCTCCACTACTTCTACGAGGGGGAGTGGCAGGGGCTGGAGATCATCCAGCGCCTGATGAACAAGGCGGCGCACCTCTTCCAAATCCCCGAGATGGTGACCTATTACTCCACCCAGTGCAGCGACGAGGCCAAACACCTCTTCGTTTTCCGACGTTACCTCAACAAGCTCAACTCCCCGCCCTCCAAACAGAAGGTGTTCGACCCCCTGGTCTGGCTGGCCACCTCGGGTCCCATGCCGGTGGAGCGCTGGATCCTAGGGACCTTCTTCACCGAGACCATGGCCGGGGCGATCTTCCAGAAAACCCTGGAACTTCCCGCCATCGATCCCACGGGCAAGGAGATGATCCGCTGGCAATTGAAGGACGAGTCTCGCCACATCGCCGGGACCAAGCTGGGGGTGCAGACCTTGATGGACCATTGCGGCCCGGTGAAAACTTGGATTCTCCAGGTTTGGTGGAAGGTCTTCGTGAAGCTGGCGGTTCGTGAGGTCCGGAACCTGAAGCCCTACGGGGACCAGGTGGGCATGGACCCCGAATATATCCTGCGGCGGGCCTTCGCCAAGATGTCGGAGCTGGAGGAATTCAAGGCCAAGTTCCTCGGGTTCCCGCTTGCCCAGGCTTTTTTGAACCCGAACTGAGGTGATGGGGTGCCCCGCGCCAGCGCTTTAGACGCCTTTGTCCGTATCGCGGGGGGCGTGACGAGGCGCTTCCCCCGGAAGGGCGCCCGTGTCCTGGACTCAGTGCTTTATCCCCTCCTCGGCAACCCCCTTTTAGCCGGATATTTCCGGCGCCATAACCGGAAGAACCTGGCCAAAATCGAAAAGTTCGATAATCTCCTGGTCATTTCCGACATCCATATCGGGGACGCCATCCTGTTCCAGACCGCGGTCTCGGCCCTCCGGGATTTCTTCCCCCAAGCCAGGATCGACTACCTGGTCAAGACTTCCGTCAAGGCCCTGCTGGAAGGGAACCCCGATATCACCGATCTTTGGCCGGTTTTCACCGGGGGCCAATTTCCCAATCCCAAGGATAACTTGACGGTCCAAGCCATGGCGGCGGAGTACGACGCGGTTTTTAATTTTTCCCCTTTCTTTCCGTCGGCGCTTTTCCCGGAACCCAAGAAAGTCTTCCATTTCACCAGCCAGGCGCCACTCTTCGTGCTGAATGAGGCCCATCCAGGGGTTCCCAACCACATCACCTACCAGGCCCACCGCTTCGTTTACGACCTGCTTTCGCCCGTTTTTCCCATCCGAAGGGCCCGCCCCTTCGAGGGGCCCTCTGTTTTCCTCCCCCCGGAGGCGGTGGCGGAAGCCCGACGTTTCCTGGAGGGTAAAGCCGGAAGCCGGAAGGGACCGGTGGTCTTCCTCAATCCCGACACCGCTTCGCCCTATACCCGGGTGCCGGTCCGCTACTTGACCCGCCTTCTCACGGGGCTCGTGGGGATGCGGCTGGAACCCGGAGCCGGCCAGGACAAGCCCGTGCGGGGGGAAACGCCCCTGGTTTTGCTGGGCGAGGGCCACACCGACAAGGGCATCGGTGAAAAGCTGATGTTCAGCCTGCCTGTTATCGCCCGGGAAAGGGTCAAATTGGTCCCGGCCGGCTTTTCCCTGGAAGCTTACGCGGCACTGGTGGACAGGAGTGATGTCTTTATTTCCGGCGACACGGGCCCCCTGCACTTGGCCGCGGCCTGGAAGAAGGACAGGGCGGGGAAGCATCCCTTCCGGAACAAGACGGCGGTCATCAGCCTTTTCGGGGCGACGCCCCCGAGGTTCTCGGGTTACGACAGCCGACCTGGTTTCCTTGAGAGTGGACAGGGGGCGGAGTCGCGCAGTTTCCAATCGCAGAGCGCCTGCCGGAACCTCACCTGCATGCACAAGATGGGGAAGGAATGCGACGCGGTGGGTTGTTTCCAAGGCCTGGACGTGGAGGCGATCCTTTCCCAGATCCACGGCGTCTTGATGGAAAAAAAGGCCGTTTCCCACACGTCTTAAAATCTTTTACCAAAAACAAACCCCGATTTAACCCCCAAGGCCGCCGGGTTCACCAAGAAGGCCGGAATCAACATTTGGATTCGGCGTTATTTGTTTTTGCTGTTCTTGGCGGTGAAACAGGCTGGGGCCGCTAAGGCTTTTTTTTCAAGCCGAGTTTGAGCTCCAGCCATTCGGCGTGGTCGCCCTCCATCTCGGCGAATTCGTGAAAAATGTTCGCCAGGACGTGATCCTTCACGGTCTTGGAAGCGTCCACGTAGAATTGCTTGGCTTTTTGCTCGGCCAAGCGCGCCATTTGGAGGATTTGGTTTGCCTGGTAGGACCCGAAATGGCCGCCCAGCCCCTCCAGCCCAACCGACCCGACCACCTCGTCCACGTCGAAATTCCTCAGCGGGGGGATGGGTTCCTTGAACATCTTCCCGTATTTCTGCCGCAGGAATTCCTCGTGGCGGCTTTCCTCCTCCGACATTTCCTCGAAGTTCTTGGCCACCTCCTCATCGTAGCCGTCGAAAGCCTCCGCGTACTCGCGGAGGATCTTCTGGTTGGTTTGCTCGATGAATATGGCCAAGGCGAAAAGCTCCTGCGGGCTGAGATCCTGGATTTTGCGTTTCATGGCACCCCCCTTTCCTCGTCCCAGGATTTAGAGCTTCTAACAAAAATCAAGATTGAACCACACCTCTGTGTCCCGGTGGTTAAAAGGGTTTGTCACCGTCCTTTATTTTTTCCGGAGATCAACGTCAACGGTGACCTTGCCGGAACCCGCCACCCTCACCTTTTGCTCGGCGGCCAAGAGTTTTCCGTTCCACACCTTCAAGGTGTAATCGCCGGGGGCAACGCCCTGGATCAAGTATTTAGCCGACTGTTTGCCGTCTTTGGCTTCGGCCAGGGCGGAGGTGGTGAAATAAGGGGTGTCCAGCACCACGATGGAAGCCGCCATCTCGGGGTGGAAACTACAAACCAAGGGAACCACCGCCACCGTGTCGAATTTGCGGCTCTTAACCCCACCCTGGCCCCAATAGCCCAGGTCGAAGGCGCAGCAGATGGCCGGGGAGGAAACGTTGTGGTTGACCTTGTCGTGGTTGAGGAAATCCACCGTGGTTCCCTTTTGGATGGCCAGCACATGCGGGACGAAATTGAGGTTGACCTGGTCCATTTGGGCGTGAACGGCGGGGGGTGGGACCGCGGCTTGGGACTGGGCAAGCAGGTAAACCACCACATCCTTGTCGCTCTTGGGGCCCTGGATTTCCACGCGGGTTTTCTTCACCCGCAGGGTTCCCGAAACTGAACCACCATTCGCGGATCCGGCGAGGCTGTCCGTGGAGAAGGCCAGGCCGGCGACTAAGGCGGCTAACCCGAGGGAACGGAGGGTTTTTCCATGGCCGCCCGTGGGCGGTGCGGGGATCGGTGTCATTTCGGCTCCTTTGAGGATGGGCTATTGAGACGGCTGGTTTAGGAACAGAGCATTTGGAGTGCCAAAAAAACCGGCGCCCTTTCGCCTTTTTCCCCACCTGAAAAGCCCGCTCCTCCTGGCTTATGGAACGGCCGCCATGGGGCCCGCGCCATAACGCCGCGGGAGCCTTTCTCCCCCTCAAATACTATTTTGGCCCCGGCTTCCAATCTATGAGCCTCGTCATGTTGAGCGCCGCCCAGCCCCGTTTATCCTGTTCCCAACTGAGAAATTCCCCCCCGCGACCGAACCGGTTGGACGGGCGGCCTGTGTTCTTGGAGGAAAACCCTTGGAACCGTTCGAGCAGGAAGTCAACGCCCAGCGGCTGGGGTGGTTCATCCGCCTGCGCTGGATGGCCGTGGCGGGCGGTCTTTTGATCCTTCTCGTCGCGCCCGCGCTCCTTCCGCTGGAGATCAAATATTCCCCCCTAATCCTCTGCCTGGTGCTGCTGGGGATTTTCAACGCCGCCTACATGTTCTTTTGGAAGCGTTTCAGGGCGGGCGCCGGAACTCCCCCGGTTTTCGGGAACATCAAGTCCTTTTTCCACCTCCAGATGGTGGTGGACCTTATCCTCCTGACCGTCCTCCTCTTTTACAGCGGCGGGGCGGGGAATCCCCTCCTCCTTTTCTACCTCTTCCACCTGGCCATCGGGGTCATGATCTTCCCGGTCACGGAAAGCCTCCTCTATGGGGGCCTGGCGCTATTACTGCCGTGGCTCCTTTATTTCTCGAGGAATCTCTACCCGTTGGACCAGCATCTCTGGCAGGGAATCTCGGGGTTTACCGAAGTGCACGAGAGGTCCATCCTCCTGGCCTATAGCCTGGCCGCGATGGGGCTCTGGTTCTTCCTCTCGCGGCTCGCCTCGGATATCAAGGCGAAGGAAAAGGCCCTCCGGCAGGCCCACGGTGAGTTGCGGGCGGCCAACGACCAACTGGAACAGTTGGACGCCTACAAGAACCAATTCCTCAGCCATGTGGTGTATCAGTTGAAAACGCCCGCCATCGACATGGATTTCGACCTCTCGGCGGTGGAGAGGGCGCTTCCCCGCAAGAACGACCAGGCGGAAAGGGCCATCCAGACCGCTAAGAAGAGGGTCTGGACCCTCTTAGAACTCATCGACGACCTTGTTTGGCTATCGAAGGTCCGGGCGCAAAGCGCGCCTTTCCAGAAGGAATGGGTGGACGTATACGAGACGATCCTGGGACGGATCCAGGCCCTGGAAAAGGAAGCGGGCCGGAAGGGTATCACCTTCAAACTGCACGGGGAACCCGCCACCAAGATCCGCGCGGATAAGGAAGCCTTCGAGCGTGTGGCCTCCAACCTGCTCTCCAACGCGGTCAAATACACCCCCGAAGGCGTCCATACTATTCTCGCGGAATTCCAGGTATTGGACGGCATGCTTTTGTTTTCCGTCCAGGACGAGGGCATCGGCATCCCGCCGAAACAACAGGAAAAAATATTCCAGGAGTTTTTCCGGGCCAGCAACGCCAAATCCATGGAAAAGTTCGGGACCGGCCTGGGGCTTTCCATCGTCAAGCACGTATTGGATTGGCACGGCGGACGGGTCAACATCGTCAGCGGGGCCAAGCAGGGAACGAAGGTGGAGACCTACTGGCCGGTGGGCGATGGGATCAAGGAGATCCTGCCGATCGACAGCCCGACCATGGAACGCCGCTCCCAGGAACGGAACAGCCCGGGAGCCGTGGAAACGCCGCCGAAAATTTAGCGACCCTAACCAAACCTTAAATTTCACCACTGAGGTATGGAGACCCAGCTAAAGAACAACAGATGTTAAGTCTTTTCTTTTACCGTGTTTTTTGTGTCTCTGTGGTTAAAAAGGGTTTTGTTAGAAGTTCTTAATCCGGCGGGGAACACCCGCCGTGTTTCGCCGGGTTCCTGGGGTGGGGCAGCACCGGCCCGGGGGGGTTGGGGTTCACCGGAGGGCTGTGCCTTTCCCGCCAACGCAATGTCCTGCAGGCGCTCTCATACAATCCGTGCGCCTTAGTTTTCCAATGCCGGTGTTGTTCCTCAAAAAACCTCTCCAAAATTTTTGAACCCATTCCGACGCGCTCCTTCCCGGTTTAACTTGTCCAAGCCCCAACCTAAATGAAAATGCCGTGAAGCTTTATGATTCCTGTCAAGCGGGGGGAGGAGCGGATTTAAACAACGGTGAATGGCATTTTCCCAAGCGGAGTGAGGAATCGCCTGGAAACAAGCGAATATCCCGGGGCCGAATATGACCAGTGTCATAAAAATCATGGGCGGGGAGCCCTAATATGACTTCGATCATATTTGGGCGACAGGCCGGGCCCCTCTCCCCAATCGTGGTGTGAAGCCCGGAAAAGGAGGCCTCTATGTTGACCAGCAGGCCGCTCACCCCAAGGAGTCCCGGGATGGCTTCGAAATCCTTCGTGTCCACATTGGAAGTCTTCAAGAAGATCCCCGTTTCCCACCTCATCGAGATCGAGAGGAAGATGGTGGAGAAGAAATACGCCAAGGGGGAGTCCCTGTTCCTGGAGGGTGACCCCGCGGACAACGTCTGGTTCGTCAAGGAAGGCCACGTGAAAGCCGTCATCCACTCGGCCAGCGGGCGCGACATGACCCTTTGCATGATCGGCTCGAGGAACATGTTCGGGAGCTGCTGCTGTTTCGGGGGGAAGACCTATCCCTGCCACGGGGTGGCGGAGACCGACACGACGGTGATGACCTATCCCATGGGGGATTTCCTGGGCCTGCTGGACAAGTACCCCGAGCTTTCCCACGCGGTGGTGGAGGGATTGTCCCGCCGCCTGCGCCAATCCAAGGACATGCAGACTTTCGAGCAGGAGTCCGTCGAGAAGCGCATCCTGCACGTGCTCATCAACCTGGTGGGGGAATTCGGAAACACCATCCCCCTGACCCGCCGGGAAATCTCGGAGATGGCGGGCACCACGGTGGAGACCTGCATCCGGACCTTCTCGGGGTTCGAGAAGGACGGGATCATTTCCAGCGCCCGGGGCAAGATCACCATCCGCAACGTCCAGGAACTGATCGACCGCCAGAAGGTTTCGTAAGCGCGCTTTTAGTTTTAGAGACGGTGACAAAACCCTTTTAACCACCGAGACAAAGAGGCACAGCTTTTAAATTGTTGTTGGTTTTTCAGCGTTTTTGGATTCTTAGCTGTGTCTCCGTGCCTCTGTGGTGGAATTTTGTTACAAGTTCTTAGTGGTCTTTTTTAACGGTGGCCAAGAGGACCGTGGCTAGGCCCGCGAAGAGCGCCCCCACGACAAAAGCGGCCGGATATCCCCAGGTCTGGCCCACGAAGCCGAACAACAGGCTGGCGGGCAGGGCGCCCAACCCCACCACCAGGTTGTAATAGCCGTAGGCGGTGCCCCTTAAATTCTGTGGCGCCAAGTCCGCCACGAGGGCCTTTTCCGAAGGCTCGCAAAGCCCGTAAAAAACACCGTAAACGAGGAAGACGGCGATCACGGCGGCCGGCTGGGACACGTAAGCGAAGGAAAAGTAAACCAGCGCGTAAAAGGCCCATCCCGATAGGATGATGATTTTCCTGCCGAAGGTATCGGAAAGCCTTCCCCCGTAAAGGGCCGAGACCATCCGAACCCCCCCGTGCAGGCCCCATAGGATGGGTACGTAAGCCGCCGCCACGCCGACTTGGGTCAGCCTGAGCAGGAGGAAGGCGTCGGTCGAGTTGCCCAGGGTGAAAACCAGGAGCGCGAAAAGGAGCTTTTTGAACCCACCCCCTAATTTTTTCCAATCCGCCCGGAAATTCAGGGTCCCTTTTCTTTCTTTCCCGGGTTTCGGCTTTTTTTCCCCGACTCCCCATACCAGGATCAACCAGGCAGCCAAGCCGGGGACCGCCGTCAGCAGGATGACGGTCCGGATGGAAAACCCGATGAAGGGAAGCAGGAGCAGGGTCGCGATAAAGGGCCCGATCATGGAGCCCAGATTGTCCATGGAACTGTGGAACCCGAAAGAAGCGCCGCGGTTGGAGGGGGAAGTGATATCGGCGATGAGGGCGTCCCGGGGGGAGGAGCGGATACCTTTGCCTACCCGGTCGATGAAACGCAGGACGAGGACGACCGGCCAAACCTGGGCCAACCCGATAAAGGGGCGGAAAAACCCCGAAAGGCCATAACCCAGGACCACCAAGGGTTTGTGGCGTTTCAAACGGTCCGTCCAAACCCCTGAAAAGACCTTGAGGACCGAGGCGGTGGTTTCCGCCACCCCCTCGATTAGACCTAAGGCAAAGGGGCCCGCGCCGAGCACTTGGGACAGGAACAAGGGGAGGAGCGGATAAGTCATTTCGGTGGAGACGTCGGTGAAGAGGCTGACTAGGCCCAGGACGAAGACGGTCTTGGGCACATTTTTAAGGAAATTCATGCGGCCATTTTAATGGAAATGTGGCGGGACGGGGAAAATCCCGGGGCGGCTAGGAATTAACGGGCGTGGGAACCGGGATTGTTCGCCACCTTGGATTTGCGGTGAACACGGGTCTTCGGCGGATGGGTTTCCGTGGACTCAATCTTGTCC
>DATKOC010000026.1:0-14518 GCA_035524855.1 bacterium | reverse complement strand
AAGGGTAAAGTGACGGTTAACGGGGTCCGGGCTGAACCCGACCAAGTCTTGGCGAAAGGCGATAGGGTCGCCTATTCCGTGGTCTTGCGGGAGCCACCGGTGGACAGGAATATCCAAATCCTTCACGAGGAGGATTCCTTCCTGGTGGCCTTTAAGCCCGGCCAACTTCCCTCCCATGCCGACGGAAATTTCATCAAGAACACCTTTATTTATCTCATTACGGAAATGTCCCGGAGCAAGGGATGGCGCGGACAATTGCATTTGGCCCATCGATTGGACCGGGAAACGAGCGGGTTAATGGTGGTGGCGAAAACTCGGGCGGCCCACCGAAATTTGGTCCGGCAATTCGAGGAAGGCCGGGTGGAAAAGGAATATCTGGCCTTGGTTAAGGGGCTCGTAACCGGGGACAAATTCGAGGTCAAAGGCGCCATTGGCAGGGATCCCGAAAGCGGGATATCCGTCCGGCAGAAAGTCGTCCCGGAAGGGACACCCTTGTCCAAACCGTCCCTGACCCATTTCGAAAAAATCCGGGATTTGAAAGGCGCCACTCTCTTGCGATGCCTTCCCAAAACCGGCCGGACCAACCAAATCCGGGTTCATTTGGCTTCGCTGGGGCATCCCCTCATCGGGGACAAGCTTTACGGCCGGACCGACGGGGAATTCCTGGATTTCATCCGCCACGTCAAGGCCGGGGGCGATCCTGGCTTCGGAAACCGCTTCGGGACAGCGCGTCACATGTTGCATGCCACGAAACTGGCCTTCACCCATCCCCTGACGTCCCGGCGGGTCGCTTTCGAGGCCCCTCCCCCTCCCGATTTTCTCAAGGCTGTTCAAGACTTGTCTTGAGTTTCGGTTTATTTTTTCAGGATGGCCGCGAAGTTGCCGTCCTCCCGGTCAAAGGCCTCGATCACCTGGAGTTCCCTGAAGCCCAACTCCTTGGCGAATCTTTCAAGGTTATGCCGGCTGAAGAGGTGCAAATGTTCCCGGGGCTTCAAGGCACCCCAGTTTTCACGCTTATCCATGGCGAGGGGATCCTGGGTGTCCGGCGTCTGGACCAGCAAAAGGCCCCCGGATTCTAGGAGTTCGAAAATCCGCGTCATCTGCTTGCGGGGGTCCTCGAAATGCTCGATCACGTCAATGGCGGAGATGGCGTCGAAATTTCCCGGCTTCAGACGGGGATAAGCCTCCTCGAATCCGCAGGAGTGAACTTGGGGGGCGGACAGGGGGTAACGGCTCTTGAAGGGCAATGTCAACTCGGGCACCAATTCAACCCCGGAGACGTTCCAGCCCTTCTCAATGGCCGCCGCCAGGAGGAAACCCTTGTTGCATCCGATATCGAGAAACCGATGGGCGGACGGCGCGGCGTTGGCGGCGATGGTGCCGAAAATCTTCCGCGCCCTTTCCATGGATTGGGCAAAATGACGGGCCCCCTCGAAGGAACGCAAGGGCATGAACAGCTTGCGGCGGAGGGATTTCAGCCACCCCCCATCGTAGGAAACGTAGAGCTTGTCGGGGGGTTCGATGACATCCACATAAACAAGCCCGCAACCCGGGCATTTAAGGTATTCGTGGTTTTCCAACCGGGCGTAGGGCACCCCGGCTTTGCCGCAAAGGAAGCAGCTCCTCGGGGTCACAAACTCCCCTCGCCTTGCCGCCAGAGGGCGATGCCGCCCAGGACACCCGCTTCGTTGGAAACCAAGCGGTAATGTTTGGGAAGCTTGAGGCGGACCAGCCGGGCGTTGCCCCCGCCGATATAAACCCGGTCCGGGTTCAAGAGGGTCTCAAGCCACGCCAGCGCTTGGCGCAGCCTTCGGTTCCAGGCGGGTTTTCCGATTTTTTTCAGGACCCGGTCGCCGATAAATTCGTTATAGGTTTTAGCCCCAAGGACGGGATGTTGGGCCAATTCCAAACGTGGCATCAATTCCCCGTTCCGGTAAACGGCCGTGCCAACCCCATAGCCTAGGGTCACCACCAACTCCAGGCCCTTCCCCTTGATAACGGCCAGCCCTTGCATGTCGGCGTCGTTGAGTAACCGGACCGGTTTCCCCAATTTCTTCCGGAGGGCCTTCGCCAGTGGAAATCCCCGCCAAATCTTGTTGCCGAAATGGGGCGCGGTAATCACCCGGCCTTCGCGGACCACGCCGGGAAACCCAACCGATACCCGGTCGAAGGACGGGAGGGCCCGGGCTAACTTCCCAAGAGCGGCCAACATCACCCGGGGTGGACAGGGATAGGGTGTTTCCAAACGGACATGGGAAGTGATGGCGATACCCCTTCCGTCCAGGACGGAGGCCTTCAGGCCCGTGCCGCCGATATCGATGGAAAGGGTAAAAGGTTTCAGATAGATGCGACGCATATCCAGCTTTCAAAGGCGGGATCGGGGCCGTTTAAGCTCGGGTTTACCCAACGGCCCCTAAAACCGTTATAATAACCAGGAATCCGGCTGGACGGTGGCCCAATTTGCTTCAACCCACACGATGTGCCGGAACGGATTACGACACCCTAATTCAACGGAACTTCCCTGATGAAGCCGGCGACCGAAATACCGATCCCGCAAAATAGATCCCTTGTTCCATTGGCCATCACACCCTTGGTGATGGCCGCCTGTTATCTTTTCACGGCTTATCCTAGGTTTTGCGACAATCCCGCCCTCTTCAGCCAGCATCTTTTCGTCCTCTCCTTCTGGCTGGCCACCACATTAGCGATCATGTACCTGACAAGAAATCTTTTAATTCGCCTGCATATCCGTTTCGTCCTTCTGCCGGCGGTCATTATCCCAACCGCCAGTTGCTTCATCTTATACGTGATTTATACGGTGCAAGTCATTGGGGATTTCTGCTGGGATGACACCCTCAGTTACGGGCAAATCCTCGGATTTGTCCCCCATCTGTTCGACTTGGCCGACAATTTCCAAATCCCGAGGGCCTTAATTGTCGCCATCCTCCTGGTCCCCCCCATGGTGATGTACAGCCTTTTTGAGAAACGCGCCCGCGCCATGATGGTCTGGCACTGGGCAATCCGTGAGACAATCGCGCTCATGCCCGTTTCCCGGCGCCGGCTAATCGCCGCTTTCAGCGTTTTAACTTGGCTGATCATCGCGGGCGCCATCGCGACCGCCGATACTTCACTAAAAGGGTTCTTCAATTTCGGCCTTGATCCCATCGTCAATTTTTTCAAGCCCAAGACGACCTACTTCGCGATGACGCGGGAAAGGGCCTATTGGTCGAAGAAGGACATGTTGGCGGAGCGGGAATTGCGGCCCCGGATCGCGAAAACGCGGAATGTTTTTCTTTTCGTCGTGGATACCTTACGTGCCGACCACTTGCCGGATTATGGCTATGGTCGTCCCCTGACCTCTTTCCTCTCCGATTATTTGAGGAAGCATAACAGTCGCCGCATTGACATGGCCCTTTCCACGGGACTGGACACCTTGACGGGAACCATGTGTTTGATGAACTCCAAGCAACCCGACGCGATCAGCGCTTACGATTATTCCCTAGCCGATTATTTTTCGGACAACGGGTTTCGAACCTATCTCATCCTTTCCGGGGCCCACACTTGGCAGTTACAACACCACGCCTTCGGCAGGAAAATCGACCTTTTTTATGACGGGAGCGAACACCCGGGTCCCCTGGGGCCTTGCCATGACCGCCTGGTGGTCAACGAGCTCGCCAACTTGCGGCCCGATGACGGGGGCTTCCATTTTTTCTACATCCATCTTTGTTCGGTGCATCCCCTGGGGCCAGTCCGGGAAAAATTCCTGGTTTACAAACCCATCCGCAACATCATCATCGACAACACCCCCTTTCTGGGGGATGGAAACCAGGATATCGTCAATCTTTACGACGACCGGATCCTGCAAATGGACAATGTCATGAAAAGGGTATTGGGAATTCTCGGTCAAAAAGGTTACCTGAAGGATTTCATCGCGGTCATCACCGCGGACCACGGACAAGTTCTCGGCGAAAAAGGAAGGTACGGCCACGGCCATTTCGCGAACATCGAGGCCATGCGCATCCCCATGATCTTTTTTGGCACCAATCCGAAACCGCTTTTTCCCGAAACACGGTTTGCGTCCCAAATCGACATTGCCCCGACGCTGACCGACATGGCCGGTTTGGGCTTTTTCCCCACCTGGCAGGGCCAATCCCTCTTGCGGCCCCGGACCAATCCATGGACCTACCATTTGAGCCCCTATTCCCACGCGGGGCAGGAAGGCGCGGTGGTCCACTATAGCCCGGGTCAAATCCTGAAGTTCTCAAGGAAACTCGAGGAGAAAGGCGGGGAGTGTCTTTACGATTTGAGCCGCGACCCTAGGGAAGAGGACAATTTAATCGGCAGGTTCGACAAGAAGTTCCTGGACCAAATCCACGCCAAAGCGAACGAGCACTTCACCAGTTATTGAGGATCAATTCGCGTCCATGTCCTGGGCCATTTTTTTGGCCAAGTACTGCGCCGCTTCCTTGGCGGCGGCCGAGGCGGTGGCCCCCATGCGGGTGAGGGAGTCGCTGAAACTGCGGACCGCCCTGCCATTCGCGGCCAAGTGGAGTGAGGCGTCCAGGGAAACGTTATAGGTCCTTTGCAGGGCTCCAGGACTGTGGACCTCCTCGACAAGGACGTTCGCCAGAAGCGCGTATTTCGCCCCGGCCTTGCGCGCTTGGGCGAAGGCTTGTTTTTTATCCAATAGCCAATGGACCTCATTTACGTCCGTCTTCAAAACCACCTTCTGGCCCTTGTCCGTCTTGAAAGTCATGGACCCATCCACCCCAGACCTCATATGGACATAACCTAAAAACTCAGCGGAAGTGTCCCCTTGGGTGTGCATCTCGCTGTATTTCAACGTGGTCTTGCTGATCAACGGCGTCTCGTCGTCGGATTGGGCGTTGAAACCGGCGTTGACGATGGCGGCTAGGATGGCCTTTTCCGTGTCCGGGGTGAAGTTTACTTGGTCGGTATCCCCTTGCCTGACACGCTCCACAAGGAAGAATTGGATGGGAGCCTCCTTGGATATTTGGACGGGGGTCGCGGACGCTGGAATGAACCCGGTTATGACGGGAATGGCGATAGCCAGCCAGGGATGTTTCACGGTTTAGCCTCCTCAAGGTCGGGCGGATCCAACGGGAGGCCATTATATCCCCATGGACCGTGAAGGGTCAAAAGGGCTTTCCGCACCGGGGGCAGATGAAACGGCCCGCGAACCAATGGCCATCCGCCCGCGCGTAATCCGGGAAGAATTCCAGCTCCATTTCCACGTTGCAAACTGGGCACTGGCATCCCTTTTTAAGGCCCAAATCCTGCTCCAGGGCGGGAGCGCTTTTGCTGTCGCTCCGGATGGAGAGGCGGTAGGAATTGGTTTGGATCCGGCGCGAGCCGTCCGAAAGGATCGCCTTGATCTTGCTTAGGACCTGGCGGGGGGTGTAAAAACCCTTCACCGTATAATCGTTCGCGCCCATTTCAAGGGCTTTTTTTACGTCCCGGGGTTCACCCAAGACCGAGAAGATGATGACGGGAATGTGCTTCGTTTGTTCGCTTCGCTTGATTTTTTCCAACACCTGGAAACCGTCAATCAAGGGGAGGCCCAGATCCAGGAGAACCAGACTGGGTTTTTGGCCGATGATCATTTCCCAACCCTCTTCCCCGTTCTCCGCCTCCAACACCTTGTACCCGTCTTGTTCCAAGACATCCCTGTAAACCCTTCTAAACCCCCTTTGGTCCTCCAGGATAAGGATGGTTCCTTTTTGCGGTTCCTGCGTCGCGTTAAATCGGGCGCCTTCCATGAATTCGGTTCCCATGCTTTCTCCCCTCCAATCCCGGAATATTGAAGATTAACTCAAAAGGCCTTCCCGCATTGGGGACATTGAAGCCGGCTCAAGAACCAATGGCCCCCATCCTTGACATGGTCGGGAAAAAGCTCCAGGTTCATTTCCACGTCACACTCCGGGCACCGGAACCCCCGCACCAGTCCCAGTTCCAGCTCGAGCTTGGACGCGTCCTTGGTCTTCTCTTTGATGCCAAGCTTGAAGGAGGCAGGTCCATGGATCGTGTCCGACTTCGTGACCAACCCCTTGATCTTGCTGAGGATCTGGCGGGGGGTGTAAAAACCCTTCACCGTGTAGTCGTTGGCGCCTAATGCCATGGCCCTCTTGATCTCCTTTTCCTCTCCCATGACGGAAAAGATGATGACGGGGACGGCCTTCGTGGCTTCGTCCGCGCGCAATTTTTGGAGCACCTCAAATCCATCCATCTTTGGCAATCCCAGGTCCAGAAGCACGACATGGGGCTTATGTTCCTTGGCCATTTCCCATCCCTTCTCGCCATCTTCAGCCGTCAGGACCGAATAACCCTCATTGGTGAGTAAGTCCTCATAAATCCGCCTGAATCCTTGCTGATCCTCCACGATGAGGATGGTTCCCTTGTCGTTCATACTTTCACCCCTCCCGGTTCCGGCACCTTTGGAATGGTCAAACGAAAACAACTTCCCTTGCCCAACTCTGAGGTGACGGTCACGTCACCCTTTTGCAGCCGCATGAAATTTTTGGCGATGTAGAGCCCTAAGCCCGCCCCCGCGCGCCCCGCCTCTTTACCCATCACCCGGCTCTTCGTGAAGAGGCGGTCCATTGTTTCCCGGCTCATCCCGATGCCGGTATCCCTCACCTCAATGACCCCCTGCCCGGATAAATCCTCAATGGCGATGGTAAGGGAACCATGGTCGGTGCACTTGACCGCGTTGTTGATCAAGTTTCGGATGGTTTCAACCGTCTTGTCCTGGTCGGCGTAAACCTTGAAGTCATTCTCGAGGCCCCGCAGGAACAGTTTGAGGCCCTTTCCCCGTATGGGTTCCTCGTAGTCCCGGATGGAAAGCTCCACGAGCCTCTTGGCGGAAACGGGGTTAAGGTTCACCGAAACCACCCCCCTTTCGATCTTGGAGGCGCTTAACAGGTCGCAGATCAATCGGTAGTTTTCCTTGCCGATTTCCCTCATATCCTCCAGGTATTGGCGCTGTTTCGGCGTGACTTCACCCGCCAGCCCTTCGAGCATGTTCTCAATGTAGCCGTTGACCTCGGCTACGGGCGTCTTCAATTGATGGGAAACGACCGAGATCAATCCCAGTTTCATCTCATCCACCGTCTGGAGTTTTTCCACGTAAGTATTGAAGGCCGCCGCCACCTCGGCGATCTCGTCCTCCCCGGAAACCTCGAGGCGTTTGGTCAAATCCCCCTCTCCCCGGGCGATATCCTGCATCTTTTCGACGATGAGCCGCAGGGGCTGGGTAACCCTCTTTTCCAGACGCGAGGCGACGACAAGGGAGATAAGGAATGCCGCCACCCAAATCAGGATGGTCATCACGCTATAGTTGAGCAAACGGGATTTCATTTCCCCCAAATCCGATTCAAGGTATAAGGTCCCAAGTCTTTCCCGGCCCGCGAGGACGAAACGGAAGATTGTCACTCCATCCGGGGTAAACCCCACGCCTTCCTTCTGCCCTTCCGGGAGCTTGATGTTCTCCAGGGAGCCCGCGGGATACTGGGCCACAAGCCCCCGTTTGGCGTCGAACAGCAGGGCTTTGCGGATATGGGGATTCGCCTTGAGGGTATTCAAGACTTCCTGGGCGGTTTTGTTGTCATTGAAACTTAAAGCCGCGCTGCAGTTATCCCCGATGATCTGCGCCAGGTTGGAGAGGTTTTGGCCCATTGTTTTCGGGAAAGTCAGCCTCTCATTGAGGATAATGACGCAAAAAGCCGAGAGAAGGGAGACGGAGGTGGAGACCAGGGCGATCAGGATGACCTTGCGCCGCAATGGCATGTCGTTGAAGGGGATGGCCATGGGTTACTCCGACCGGTAGAGTTTCGCCACTTGCAAAAGGCGGGCGCTGATTCCCAAGCTGGCCCGCCGGGCCGCTCCCGGGTTGACCACGAGCTTGATTCTCTTTCCCACTTGGTCGAACAAAATCACGCCTCCCGCCAGGGAAAAATTCTCGATTTCGGAGACGGTTAAAACGGGCGCCTTTCGTAAAGCTTTGAGGATCTGGGAAAGCCGGCTTTTTTGGGAATAGGCTATGAATAGGATTTGGCAGTCGGTCAGTTTCGCCGAATCATCCGGGTCAAAATCATCGATTCGGCGGATTTCAATGGGAAGGCCCTTGGCCACCTTTCCCGCCACGGCCTGTTCCAGCGTTCCCCCAAAGGGATCCTCCCCCAGCACCCCAATGATGAAGGTCTTTTTTTCCGGGGTTAACGTCGTCTGGGGCCAATCCACGAATTTCGTGAAATTGAAAAGATAGGCCGCCTTGACCTGGTATTCCGATACTTCCTGCCCTTGAAGGCGGGTTTCCACCCAGGGGAAGGCCAGGAAAAAAGCGGAGACAAAGGTTAAAATTTGGCGTTTCACGGGGACGTCCTCTTTCAGTATTCCACCGAAACCTGTCCATAAAAGCTTGGAACAACCTGTGCCGGAGAAATGAAGGCGGACTCCAGTGTTTCCATATGGGCCCCCTCCAAGTCCATGGCCCAAAGGGAAAGGCGGGTATGGGTATCGGGTTTCCAAGTCGCGCCCAAATTGAACACCCAGAACGCGGACGTGGGTTCAATCTTATCGCGTGGGTCGTAAAGGAAGGTCTGGCCGGTGAAGTAGGTCTCCCCGTTCAATTCCCAATCCGGGAAAGGATCAAAATTCAACCAAGCATTGAACATACTGTGGGGTGGAGGAGCCCCCGTCTCAATGTTGGAGGAAGCGATCATGGACTGGTCATAATCCTGGTAAGTGTAGGTCAGGTTGACCTTGAGGCTTTTGAGCGGCGTCCACTTGCCCGCCAGCTCCACGCCGTAGATATCCCCCGTGCCCGTGTTTTGGGCCTGGACGGCGAAAAGGTTGGTGCCATCAATGATTCCCCCGGCCGGAGAGGCCGATTGTCCCGTCACATACTGGAACGAAAATAATCCCGTGTAATGGTTATAAAAAGCCGCCGCATCCAAGGAAGTCTCTTTCGTGGGATTGGTCCGGTAACCCAATTCATATGACACCAGGGTTTCAGAGGCCAATTGGGGATTGGGGACAAAGGCGGCGTAACTGTTGACCGTTGGGATACCGGGGCCGTATTGGTTGGCGGGAACTCCCCCTAAATATATGTCGGCCACTTCCCCCACTTGGATGGGCAACCGCACGGCCCGGGACACGGCCGCCCAAATGGAATTCCGGTCGTCGGGGGTGAAGAGAAGCCTTCCGGAAGGTTGCCATTCGACGCCGGTGTAATTGTTATTTTCCACTTTGCTTCCCGCGGTCAGGTAAAGTTCGCTTTCAACCAAAGTCAACCGGTCCTGGAGGAACCCTCCATAAATATCCAGCCGCTGGTCTTGCGGGTCGAAATAGGTATTGATGGGATTCAGGAACTGGTCGGC
The DNA here is from genome assembly GCA_035524855.1 of bacterium. Lineage (GTDB taxonomy): Bacteria > Oederibacteriota > Muellerivitia > Muellerivitales > Muellerivitaceae > DATKOC01. Next base: position 5,123 of record DATKOC010000026.1, on the reverse strand, counting down.
CACATCGCGGAAGCTGCCGCCCCACGTGATTTCATTCCAACCGGCCAAATGAAAGCGGTGTTGGAATTCCACGTCGGCCTGCCCCACGTTGGTGGCCCTGGAATCGTTGGTGGTCGTGAGATTCCTGAAATCGTAGTAGGCCAAAGCTTGGATTTGGGAGTCATCCTCGAAATCCCGGCTCCAGCGCCCTAACAGGTGGGCGTTTTGGTCGATATTGGTGTTGAGGTCGTTTCCCGAGGTGAAATTGGCCGGATCAAAAAACGGGGTAACGTTCGTTGTCAGTCGCGCGTAATTAAAATCGCCTTTTTGCCCCTCCCCCTCAAAGGTCCAATGGTCCCGGCCCGGATGACCGTCCACCCGGAAACCAGCCCGGTAGTCGTGCCAGGCGTCATTCCAGATAGCGCTCAAGGCCGCCTCATAAATATCATCCTTGGGGTTGGCGAATGGATCTTGGTGGTTCTCTTGGAAGGAAACGCGGTAATACCAGTCGTCGGAGAGTTTTCCGCCGTAGCGGATATACTCGTGGCTGTTCAGTTGGTGGGGGTCGGTTCCGGAATAGACGTTGTCTCCTTCCGAACGGGAGAAATGAAATCCCTGGGTGACCTTGGAATCCTTGGTAATGATATTGACGATGCCATTGACGGCGTTGGAGCCCCAGAGGGTCCCCCCCGGTCCGCGGATCACCTCGATACGGTCGATATCCTCCAATGGAATGTCCTGCTCATTCCAGTTCACGCCCCCATAAATGGGATCGTATACGCTACGCCCATCCACCAGGACCAGCATCTTGTTATTGTACTGGGCGTTGAAACCCCGGGCACTGATGGCCCATTCGTCGGCGCTTTGGTGGCAAACCTGGACCCCGGGAACCATGATCAGCAGGTCCGGAAGGTGCTGGAACCCGCTTCGTTGAATATCCTCGCTGGTGATGACAAAGATTGCCGCCGTGGCTTTCCGGAGGGTTTCCTCTTTCTTCGAGGCCGAAGTGACCACCACGTCCATCCCCCCCAGGTTTTCCAGGCTCATCTTGGTCAAGTCCGATGGCGTTTCCTGGGGAACGGCCTCCGTGTCATCCGCGGGGGAAGGTGTCGGAGTCCCCGCCCAAGCCCCGCAAACTCCTTGAACTATCAGGAAACACAAGGCCAGTAAGAGTTCCCCCCATCCCGCGTTAAATTTTGATAATGGTTTTTGAGATCGCATCGGTTCTCCTTTTTACCGCTTTTTCACGGGCCCTTGAATGGAATGTTAAAAATCAGTTGGAAATTTCGATAAAGATTTAAACAAGCAATCGTTGTGCCACTTCACCTTCCCCGAAATCCTTGCGATTGGGGTGAAATTGACCAGAAACCGGCGCTCGTTGCGTGTAAATTTTACTCGGTGGTTATTTTTGGGACAACGAACTTAACAATCGGGAAAGACAAGATTTCAACGAATTTCCGGAAAAGGAGAAAACAAGAATCCCTGAGCCATTTCCCGTACGGAAGAAATTACGGTAACGCGATGATGAAGGAGATAAAAAGAGGAGTAATGACGCAGTGATTTTTTATCGGAACTAAGACTTGTTCAGGGCCACCGCGGCGCGGATCAGCGCCTGGAGCGCTTTTTCATTGATCTTTTCGCCCTCATGGAAATCGATGGCGCGCCGGGTATTGCCTTCCAGGCTGGAGTTAAAAAGGCCGGAAGGGTCCTTCAGCTCGGCCCCCTTGACGAAGGTCATTTTCACGATGCTTTTATATGTCTCACCGGTGCAGATCATCCCATCGTGGTACCACACCGGAACCCCCCGCCACTTCCATTCCTCGGTCACTTTGGGATCGGCCCGCAGGATGATCTTTCGGATTCGGGCGAGCGTTTCGCCCCGCCAGTCGCCCAGTTCCTGGATCCTGGCGTCAATCAGGCGTGAGGGCGTCTTTTCTATTTTGCCCTCTTTTGAACCGCTCTTCCCCGCCTTGTTGGCTTTTTTCATGTCCGGCCTTAAAAAGGCTTCAGAATAAACCGGCCGTAAGCGATCAAGGCGCAGAAGGCCAGCACAACAAGCCAATAAGCCACTTGGCCATTGAAGGGGTTGCCGGAGGAAAGATGGATAGCGCAATAGAACAGCATGATCGCGGCGATACAGAGTGCCGAGAGGGGGGCAAGGGGGCCCAAGTTCCTATGGAGCGCCGGGAGAACCAAGCCAAGGGCTAAAATCAGCTCAAAAACGCTTATGCCCAGCCAACCGCCGTGTGGAATAGCCTTGAGGGAAGGCACGGCTTGTACCGGGTTCTTAAACTTCCAAATCGCGCCCATGACGGTATGCAAGGCCAACAAGACTTGAAGTACCCAAAGTGTAATGTTCATCGGTCCTGCTCCCATATGAATCTCGCAATATCCTACACTTGGCTGATCCACCCGGAAATACCTACTCAGTAAATTCTGGTTAAGCGAGAGGTCGAGTCAAAAAGAAAGCCCAGATCCACTTGGAATCCGGGCTCGGTTATTGGTAGCCCCACGGGGAATCGAACCCCGATTTAATGGCTGAGAACCATCCGTCCTAACCGTTAGACGATGGGGCCGTTTCCGCGGAGAATGCGGAGTGATGAGTTTTAAGTTAGGAGCTTTGAGTTACACCCAGACCCTAACAACGAAGAGGGTGGATTTTAAGAAAACTAGCCGGATTTTACAACTTCTAAACCCGCGCTTAATTAAGGCTTTTCCGGAAGGGGGTCGAAGATGCTTTTAACCGTAATCACCCTTCCAAATTCCGACAAATCCTTTTCCAAGGACGCGGGCCCGCAAACAACCAATACCCAGTCTTTTTGGTTCAAAATGGTTTGGGCGGCTTGGGTGGCTTGCTCCTTCGTGACAGCCTTCACTTGATCCCGGTAGGTCTTTAGGTAATCGTCGGGATAACCGTGGAAATCCAAGGAGGCCTTGTAGGAGGCCAAGGTGAAGGGTGATTCGAAATTATAGGCGTATTCTTCAACCATGGATTTTTGGGCCTGGGCCAACTCTTCCCCGTTGGGCCCTTCCTTGCCGAACCCTTCCATAACCTGAAACATCAGCTTTAAGTATTCCCCCACGGCATCCGGCCGGGTTCCGCCAATCACTTCGTACACGCCCGGAACGTCATAGGGCAAAGCGACGCTATCCACGAAATAAGCCAAACCACGGTCCGACCGGATTTGGTGCATCAATCGGGAGGTAAACCCCGATCCCCCCAGGATATAGTTGGCCACTTGGAGAGGAATATCCTTCGGATCGTGCCGTTTGAGGCCCAGGACCCCCCAGCGAATGAAAACCTGGCCCACATCCTTGGGGAAAAAATAAATCGCGGGGCCGAGAGGCTGGGCTTGCGCTGATTTCGGCTGGGTCTCCGATCCTTTCCAAGCCTTGAACAAGGCCTCAAGTTCCTCGATCAACTTGGGCGGGTCAAATCGTCCGGTGACCACAAGCACCGATCCGGCAGGTCCAAGGTTTCGTTGGTAAAACTTAAGAACATCCTCCCGGGTGATCCCCCCCAGGCTCTTAGGCGTGGGCCTGCGGCCATAGGGGCTATTCCCCATCAAGGCCCTGTAGAAAAGAACGCGGGTGAGGTTGTCGGGGGTGTCTTCCTGGCGACTGAGCTCATCCAGCGCGTTCGACCGGTCCGTTTCCAGCCGCTTGGCCTCAAAGTTGGGCCTCAGGATCATGTCCGCGAAAAGGACAAGGACTTCCTCCAGGTCCCCCGAGAGGCATTTGAACCCAAATGAAAAATCCTCAACCTCGGAAGCCGCCGAAAGGGAAGCCGCCTTGTTTTCCAGGGCCTCGTCGAAGGCTTCCGGGCTCATCTGGGCGGCACCGCCGTTTTTCATCGCCGCGCCCATCAACGCGGCCAGCCCTTCCCTGCCTTCCGGGTCCCGAACGTTCCCCCCGGGAATAAGAAGTTCGGCCGAAACCAAAGGCATTTCATCGTTCTCAAGCAGGAGAACCTTCAAACCGCAGGTTAGGGTTGTGGCTTTAAATGCCGGAATACGAATTTCCAACGGCGCCGTATCCCTCGCCACCGGGGCCTTGGCAAAGGCAAACACCGGAACACAAAGCCACAAAACCATGAAAAAAAATATGCTTTCACTTTCAAGAGCCTTATGTCGTTGAATCGGCGGAATACCCATGGGTGTCATTTGGTCGGCCTTTCCAAGGTTGCCACCGTCCGGTTGTCAGGCACCAGGTATTTGGAAGCCACTTCCTGGAGGTCTTGGGAAGTGACAGATCGTACCATTTCCAGGTATTTCTCCAGGTAGCGCCAATCGCCATGGACGGCTTGGTTGTAGGCCAGGTCCTGGGCCAATCCCGAGGGTGAAGTCTTACCCCAGAGGAAGGAAGACTCAGCGTCGCGGCGGGCCCTTTCAAGCTCTTCTGGTTTCACCCCGTTTTTTTCGATGTCCGCCAACTCGGCGTCAATCGCGGTAACGACTGATTCATAGCTTTGCTTCGGTGCCGGGTTGAACTGCATCACGAACAAATCGGGGTTTCGGTCACCCGGATAACCGGTGGAAGAGGAAATGGAGGTGACCATTTTCTTTCCAAAGACCAGGCCTTTCACAAGCCGAGAGGTATTGCCTGATGTCAGGATGGTGGAAAGGACGTCCAACCTCACCGAGTCTTGGTGAGGGAAATTAGGAATATGCCATCCCAACATGGCCACGGGATCCGCATCGAACTGGGCCTTCACCGTCTTTTCGCCCTTTTGGGGCGGCTCCACCGTCCAGTTGGGTTTCAAGGGTGGAACGGAAGGGTTTGGAACGGCTCCGAGGGTTTTCTCCAAAATCGGCAGGATCTCTTCCGCCTTCACCCCGCCCACCACGGCCAAGACCCCCCGGTCGGGCCGGTAGCACTTCCGGTAAAACTCCACGGCGTCCATGCGGGTCAATTTGAAGATATCCCCCATCCAGCCGATGGCGGGGTCTTTGTAGGGGCTGGCCTCAAAGGCGGTGGATTCCAACGCTTCTTCCAACTTCCCCTCGGGGTTGGACTCGGTGCGCCAACGGCGCTCTTGCGCCACAACGTCCCGTTCGGAATAGAATTCCCGGAAAACCGGGTGACTGAGGCGGTCCTTCTCAATAGTGGCGTAAAGCAGGACTTTGTTGGCCGGCAGGGTAATG
>DATKOC010000025.1:0-6482 GCA_035524855.1 bacterium | reverse complement strand
TCACCCTCCACGAGGACGGCACCGCCACCCCGCCCCAATCGCGCGCGCCCCTCATCAAGGCCCAAATCGAGCGGTACGACCGGAAACTCGAGCCGCGCTTCCGCAAGACCAAGTGGTCGCTCATGGCCGGGTCCCCCTTCGCCTTCTTCCGCGGCACCAACCACCTCTTCTGGTCCGACTTCGGCGACTCCAAGCTGCTGGACCACTTCGGCGGGGGCAAGGGCACCCGGGTCTGGATTTGCGGGGACGCCCACTGCGACAATTTCGGGAGCTTCACCGACGCCGGCGGGCGTCTGGTTTATGAGCTGAACGACTTCGACGAGGCGGTGGTGGCGGACTACCAATTCGACCTCTGGCGGCTGGGGGTGAGCCTGCAACTGCTCGGCCGCGAGGCCAACCGGAGCCCGAAGGCCTGCGACCGGATGGTGCTCGAGTGCGCGCGGGGATATTGGCGCGAGATCAAGAGCTGCCACTGGTACGCGAACGTCCGGCACGCCCCTTGGGACGAGGAACAAGCCTCCGGCCCGGTGCGCCAATACCTGGGGCACGTCCGCAAGCACCTGGGCTTTTCCCATATGCTCGAGCGTTGGACGAAAACGACGAGGGAGGGCCCGCGTTTCAAAATCCCCGGGAACCCGGACCTGGAGGCGATCCCGAGGGACAACGCCAAGAAGCTGGAAAAGGCGCTGGAAAAATACGCGCGGGAGATCAAGCCCTGGCCCGCGGGGAAGCCCCGCGTCTTCGAGGTGCTGGACCTGGCCCGGCGCCTCAACGCCGGCATCGGCTCGGAGGGGCTCAAGCACCTTTACGCCCTGGTGCGGGTGGGCGAGGTGGGGGAAGAATCCTACCGGATATTGATCGTCAAGCAGGAAGTAAAGCCGGGACCGTGGGAGTATCTTTCCAAGAAGTCCCGCCGGAAAACCCAGGAGCTTTGCGGGGACAGCCAGGCCCTGCGGGCGGAACTAGGCTACCGGGCCCTGGTACGGCATCCCGATGGTTGGCTGGGGAAAATCGAGCTCTCCGACGGGGAATACCTGGTACGGGAGCGTTCGCCCTACAAGGGACTCCTGCCCGCGGACATGATGGACGAGGGGGTGGCCGGCCAGTTGGGCGCGATCCTCGCCAAGGCGCACTGCCGCGCCAGGGATTCCTTCGCCCAAAACGCCTTCAAGGCCATCAAGGCGGACAAGAAAGCCTTCCGCCGCCAAGTGGCGGCCATCGCCCGGGCCTACGCGGACCAGGTGGAGGAGGACTACAAGGGGTTCAAGTCCGCCCAGATGGGCGGCGCCCCAATGGGAAAAGTCCTGCCCGGCCCCGGCCTCAAGATTTCTTAAAAGCAAACCCCCTTAACTCCGCATACTCCGTGCCCCCTGCGGTTTAAACTTTTTTCCTCCCTTGACCCTCGAGTATAGTCGAGAGTCTATACTTCATCCGGGAGACGAAATGAAAAACAAGCCTTCCTTCCTTCAAATCGGGCAGGTCGCCAAGCAGAGCAAGACCTCGATCCACACCATCCGGTATTACGAAAAAATGGGGTTGTTGAAGGGCCCTTCCCGTAGCCGGGGAGGGTTCCGGCTTTACGCCCCAGAAGCCGTTGACCAGCTCCTGTTTATTGGGAAGGCCCAGACCTTTGGACTGACATTGAAGGAGATCAAGCAAATCATGTGCTGTGGGGATAAGGGATTGGAACCCTGTTGTGATTTGACGGTCAATTTGTTCAGCAAGAAGATCGATGAATTCGAGGGGAAAATCAAGGAACTCCACCAAATGAAACGGAAATTGAAAACCGTTTTGGGTGGTTGGGTGGAAACAAAAAAGAGATAGGAGGTTACCATGCGCGCCCATGTGTCGTTGAACGTCAAAAATGTCACCGAATCGGTGAATTTTTACCAAAAGTTATTCGGGAAGGAGCCCCAAAAACAAACCACGGATTACGCCAAGTTTGATTTAACGGATCCGGCCCTCAATTTTTCCATGCAAACCGCTTCCGCCAAGAACCAAAGCCGGGTCAGCCATTTCGGAATCGAGGTTGATGCGCCGGGCGAAATCGGCTTTTGGAAAGAACGCTTGGAAAAACTTGGCTTAAATGGCCACCTGGAAGAGAATTCCGATTGTTGCTTCGCCCGCCAAGACAAGGTGTGGTTCAAGGACCCGGACGGAAACTCCTGGGAAATTTTCCATGTCTATGAGCAGCTTCCGGTTTCAAGCCCATTGGCGGCGTCCGGTTCCTGCTGCGTTCCATCGGATTCCGGGGGGTGTTGTGCGTCTTAAAGGGTCCGCTAAAAACCGTCCAGAAAAACCAAAAATCCCCGCGCTCGCCTCGAAAATGATCGCCGAAGGGATTGGAACCTTCACCATCGTTTTCGCGGGGTGCGGGAGCGTCATGGTGGCCGAAAGGTTTCCGGGCGCGATCTCCCATGGCGGCGTCTCCGTCATCTTCGGGTTGGCGGTGGCCATCATGATTTACGCGGTGGGGCACATCTCAGGGGCCCACTTCAACCCCGCCGTGACCCTGGCCTTCGCCGCCGCGAGACATTTTCCCTTTGGGGAAGTCCTGGCCTATTGGGCCGCCCAAATCACGGGCGCCATCGCCGCCATGGCTTTGTTGAAGGCGACCCTGCCCTTCGGACCCTCTTATGGCGCCACGGTTCCGGCGGTGCCGGTCTTCCAGGCCTTGTCGTGGGAGGCCATCCTGACTTTTTTCCTCATGTTCGTCATCGTGGCGGTCGCCACGGACACCCGGGCGGTGGGCACCATGGCGGGCGCCGCCATCGGGGGAACGGTCATGCTGGCGGCTTGGGTGGGAGGACCGGTGACGGGGGCTTCCATGAATCCGGCCCGAAGCCTGGCTCCGGCTTTGTTCGAGGGAAGGCTGGATGTGTTGTGGATTTATATTATCGGCCCCTGCGCGGGGGCCGTCTTGGCCGCGTTATTGTATGAGGCCATCCGGCTCACGCCGGCCAACGGAAAAACACAGGAGCCCAAATGAAAAAAATCCTTTTTCTTTGCGTCGCCAATTCGGCCCGGAGCCAGATGGCGGAGGGACTAGCCCGAAATTTTTTTGGGGAAAACGCGCTGGTGCAAAGCGCCGGGTCCAAACCCTCCCGGGTGAACCCTTTGGCCATCGCGGCGCTGAATGAAGTGGGAATTGACATCTCCGGCCACCGCTCCAAATCCGTGGAATCCATCGACCCCACCACCGTGGAGACGGTTATCACCCTTTGCGCCGAGGAAGTTTGTCCGGTTTTCCTCGGCAAAGCCGAGCGGATTCACTGGCCCCTTCCCGACCCGGCGGGCCAGGAGGGAACCGAGGAGCAGCAGCTCCAAAAGTTCAGGGAAGTGCGGGATGAGATCGGCCGGAGGTTGAAAAGCCTCTAAAGCCGGGGAATATAATTTTTTCTTTTCGCCCCCTTCGCTCAAGCCGCCATGAGGCCTTCCGGGAGAAGTCATTCCATATTAGGACGTTGTTCCGCTCCACCCATCCCCCTGGGGGTCCCTTTCGCTCACGGTTCCGGGATCACGGCATCCACTGGGTGGGGCTTTCGCCGAAGGGGCGGGGGGGTTGAAGCCAAAGCCCGGCTAGGCTGTCATCGTCCCTTCCGCCAGGTCCTCCACCTCGTTCTCCAGCTGGATCCTTGCCGCTTCCAGGCGTTTGCGCCGATCGGCGGTGATCTTGGGGAATTCCAGCCCCAGGTGGCAGATGGTGCCGGTGAGGATGTCGGCCACCAGGGTGCGGGAGGCCCACTTGTGGTTGGAGGGAATGATGTACCAGGGCGCCCACTCGGTGGAGGTGGCGCTCAAGGCGTCCTCATAGGCTCTCATGTAATCGTCCCAGAAGGCCCGCTCGGGCAGGTCGGAGTCGGAGAACTTCCAATGCTTAGCCGGGTTGTTGAGCCTCTCCAGCAGCCGCTTGCGCTGTTCTTCCTTCGACATGTGCAGGTAGAACTTCAAGACGATGATGCCGTTGCGCGTCAGGTGCTTCTCGAAATGGTTGATGTCGCTGTAGCGGTGCTTCCAGATGTTCTCGCCCTTGATCCCCGGCGGCAGTTTCTGGTGATCCAGGTACTCGGGGTGCACCTTCACCACCAGCACGTCCTCATAATAAGAACGGTTGAAGATCCCGATACGCCCCCGCTGGGGCAGGGCCTTCATGTAGCGCCAGAGGAAGTTGTGGTCCAATTCGTCGTTGGTGGGTTTTTTGAAATTGTGCACCTGGCAGGCCTGGGGGTTGAGCCCCGACATGACGTGGCGGATGATGCCGTCCTTGCCCGCCGCGTCCATGGCCTGGAGGATCACCAGCACCCCGTAGGTATCGGAGGCCCACAAAAGGTTCTGGGCCTCGGCCAGGTTCTCCAGGTTGCGCTTCAGGATCTTCTTGGCCAGCTTTTTCACCCGCTCCTCGCCGAACCTGTCCAGCAGGTCCTTGTGCGCGGCCCAACCCGGGTCCAGGTCCTTGAGGTATACCTGCTTGCCTGGCTTGACGATGAACTTGTTCAGGAAATTTTTCTGGATCATGGAAACCTCCGTGGGACTGGGAAAGCACTATAGCCCGGCGGGAGCCGGGGTGGGCCGGTCCACCCCGTTTTTTACCTAAATGTTACAAAAGGGAAAGATCGTGAAATCGAGTTTGCCAAAGCGAGATAGGCGCTTTGCGTGTTGGAATAAGCTTCTGTTTGAATCCCGGAAATTTTCTCATCCAGCAGGAATTCAAGCCCTCTCTTCAATAAACCCGGAGGAGGCGCCCAAATGTTTTTGGGGATTCAACTCAGACTCCAGGATTTCAACTGCCGCAGCATCTGGCTTTTCTTGCGCTGGTGGGTCTGCATGCGCTTGAGGATGTCGTCCAATACCGATAGGGCCTCCCGGATATAGGGCCCCTTGTTGAGCATTACGCACTCGGCCCTCTCCCCCATGGCGGCGTCGGTGATCTCCGATCGGGACGGCCGCCCGGTGCGGGCCAGGGTTTCCAGCACCTGGGTGGCCCAGACCGAGGGTACGTGGGCCGCCTCGCAGATCCAGAGAATCTCCTCCTGGATTTCGGCCAGGCGCTCGTAACCGCACTCTACCGCCAGGTCCCCCCGGGCGATCATCACGGCCCCCTTGGGCCAACGCAGCAGTTGCAGGAGCATGGCGGGCAGGTTCTCAAAGCCCCGTTTGGTCTCGATCTTCAGCACGATCCCCATATCCGGACGCCCCAGGCGGTTGAGCCTCTTTTGCAAGTCCTCGACGTCCTTCGCGCTCTGAGCGAATGAGAGGCTCACCGAATCAGCCTCCTTGGCCATGAACTTCAAGTCCTCCAGGTCTTTGGCCGAGAGGGCGGGAATGGATAGCTTGCTGTCGGGAAAGTTAAGGCCCTTTTCGGCCTTCAGTTTTTCCCCCTCGGGCCGGGCCTGGGTGATTTCCAGGAAGGCGCCGTCATGGTCCACCGAGAGGATACGGGCTCCGATCTTGCCGTCGTCCAGAAACACCCTCTCCCCGGCTTTGATGAAGTTAAAGACTTCCGGAAGGGTGCAGGAGATGAAAGCGCATTCCACCACCTCGCCCGAGGCGTTTCGCTTTGCCTGTTTCCCCGCGGCCTGCCGGCGGGTCAGGCGCAGCTTATCTCCCGGCTTGAGGAGGATAAAGGCCTCGCGGGGAGGGAGGTCGCCCACCTGGGTCGTGGCGATGTGGCGTGTGCTTTTGGCCTCTCCCACCTTCCACATTTCCAGCCCGGGCGTCAGGTAAGCCGTATTGCCGCACTCGGCCAAGATTCCACCCGAGTCTTTCCCCAGGATCTTCAGCTCCCTTTGCGCGCCCCGGCAATCCACGAAAGCCGCTTGGTCACCGGGTTTCAGCTGCTTGAGCCAATCCCCCGAAACCGGCACCTTCGCGTCCACCGCCGTGGAAGGCTCCCCGGGATTGAGCCTGTCAAACAGCCAAACCCGCGCGGGAATGGTTACCCGACCGTAGGCATTGCGGGTCGGTTTCCACCTCAAGACCCGTGGTCCTTCCTGGATGGGGCCGGTTCGGAGTTTGGGCCCGGCTAGGTCCATCAATACCATGCAGGGGCGCCCCAATTCCTTCTGGGCCTTGCGGAGATTCTTGATCATCCGGCCCCAGCCTTCCGGGCCGTCGTGGGCGCAATTGACGCGCATGCAGTCCATCCCCCCCTTAAGGAGATCGAACACCAAACCCGGTTTTTCGGCCGCCTCACTGGGCATGGTCACCATCACCCGCACCCATCTTCCCTCAGGGCGCGAGCCCCAGATGATTTCCGTGTTGCGTTCCAACAATTGGCGGCCCTCCACAAAATTGGGGGCCAGGTTCCCGCCGTTCAGCTCCAGGGACGCCCCTGAAAGTTCCGAGAGGGATTCCAACACCTTCTCCAGGCTGTAAAGCACGTGCGCCTCGCTGCGTCCTAGGGAGGAAAACCCCAGTTCCATCAACTGGCGCTGCAAGGGTCGTAATTCCTGTTGGCGAAAAAAGAGATATTGAAGAAGGTT
>DATKOC010000024.1:0-7939 GCA_035524855.1 bacterium | reverse complement strand
GGCCCGCCGGGTAGGGGATCCGGGTGATGAGCCATCCCGCGGCGGCGGGCCCCAAAACGGAGGCCGCCTGCCAGGTGCTGCTGCTCCAGGTGACGGCGTTGGGGAGGACGGACCGGGGCACCAACTGGTTGAAAAAGGCCTGCTTGGCCGGGATATAAAAGGCGTTGGAGGAGGCCGCCGCCAAGGCGATCCCGAATACCCAATAGTTGTAATGGCCGATTCGTTCATTGAAGTAGGAGCCGAAGGCGAGGCCGATAAGGGCGAGGGAATAAACAAGGGTGGAAAGGACAATCGTCACCCGGCGATCGAAACGGTCGGCGACGTTGCCGCCCAATGGGGCGAGGAAGATGAAAGGGAGGGCGAAGAACAACCCGAGCAAACCGAGGTCGAGGGCGCTTCCGGTTTTCTCATAAAGTTCCCATCCGAGGGCCGTGCCGACCATCTGCGACCCGAAGGTCACCAGGAAATTGGTGATCAGATAAGAGCGAAAATCCACCAGCCGCAGGGCCGCGTAAGGATCGTGGAGCTGTTTTGTTTTTTTGGAAGCTTGTTTCATGGCCGCATTCTATCGGCGGGTCCCGGAAATAAAAAGTGGGTAACAAAAGAAGGCGGGTTAAAATGACGCCACTTAGGCGCCACGGGGAACTCGATGTCCATCGTCCAAACTGACCGCGGGAACTTCTTCTACTCCGAGCACGGTTTCCTGGGCCCGGTGGTTTACCTCCTCCATGGCCTTACCGCCAACCACAAGGCTTGGGACAGCGTCACCGACGTCCTGGCGAAGACGGGTTTCCACCTCTTCGCCTTCGACATGAATGGGCACGGTCAAAGCGTCTGGGCCAAGGAAGGCTTCAAGCCGGAGGACCACGCGGCGGATATCGAGGCCTGCGCCCAGGCGTTGGGCCACTCGCGGGTCCATGTGGTAGGCCATTCCACCGGGGGGCGGAACGCGCTGGTTTTCGCCGCCCATTTTCCCGGAAGGGCCTGCTCCTTGACCATCGTGGACCAGACCCTGACCGCCGACCCGCAAAGCTACCTGAAATACCAGTCGCGCTACCGGGAATACCCCACCCCTTTCCCCGATGAGAAGATGCTCGAGGATTTCCTTAAAAGAAAATTCGGGAGGGATAGCGAGAGGTTCGTTTATTACAAGGGCCAGTTTCGAGCGGATGAGAAGGGCCAGTGGGACTGGAACTACTCGACCCACGCCGCAACCGAGACCCAAAGGTTGGGGCGGGAGAAGGAGGCTTACGACTACCTGAAACAGGTCCAGTGCCCCATGCTTTTCATCAAGGGGGCGGACAGCGCCTATGTCTCCCCCGCCGAAGCCGAAAAGATCAGCGAATTAATGCCCAACGGCCAACTGGTGGTCGTTCCCAACGCCCAGCACGCGGTTTTCCGCGACAACCCGGAGGAGTTCCTGAGGGTCCTGGTGCCTTTTTTGCTCCAGCAAAGCCAAGGGAAGTTTTTCACGCCTTAATATAAACCGATTAAATCCATTAACCACCAAGCCAAAGGCACCAAGAAAACCGTAAGATGTAAATCTTAAAACCCAATGGTTTGGTTTCTGGGCTTTGCCTTTCTTGGTGGACTTGGTGACCTGGTGGTTCAAATTGTTTTGCCTTAGGAGGTGTTGATTGGCCGCATTGGCAAGACCGATCCTCTATCCCCTCGTTTTTCTCGGCGGCCTCGAATGCGCCTTGTTGGGCCTCAACCCCAGCTTTTACATCGACGACAGCCCGGAGTTCGTGACCGTCGCCGCCACCTTGGGGGTGGCCCATCCCCCGGGTTATCCCCTTTACATGTTATTGGGCCGGATTCTGGCTTGCCTATCCCTCCCGGTTTGCTTCAGCGTCAATTTCCTCTCCGCTTTTTTTGCGGCGCTCATCTGCCTGTTGTTGTTCGATCTCCTGAACCGCGAATACCAAATGCCCGTTTTCCTGAGCCTGGCCATTGCCTTCCTCTGGCTGGGGGGCCTGTCGGCCTATCCCTCGGCCCTCAGCGCCAAGCGGGGCATCTACGAATTGGCGGGACTCTTCGAGCTGGCATTGATCGTCCTGCTCCTGAAGGGGCGGCTGGGGCCGGCGGCTTTCCTATATGGACTTTCCCTGGGCGGGCATTGGATGACGATGGCCGTGTATGGGCCGGGCCTTGCGCTATTGGGTTTCCTGGTCTTCCGGAAGGGAAAGGGGGATAAAAGGGTTTTGACCCAAGTGGGAGCCTTCTTCCTGCTGGGCTCCTCGGTTTACCTCTACTTGCCCCTGAGGGCCGTCTTGGAACCCGCCATCAATTGGGGTTATCCTGCCCGCCTTAACCTGTTCCTCGACCATCTCACCCGTCATATGGTGAAGGGAAGGGATTACACCGGGGACGCCGGGCAGTGGGTGGAGGCGCTGGGTTCCTACGCGCAGTTGGCCCTGGCGGAGTTCAAGGGCCTGGGCCTATTGGCCCTGGCGGGACTTTTCCTCGAGTGGAAAAAGAACCGGGAGAGATTTTGGGGCCCGGCGCTGTCGTGGGCGGGCCTGATCGCCGGGGTGAGCGTCTTCTCCCACTTCTCGGGGAAGCGGTTGCCGCTACTGGAGGACTATTCCGTTTCCGCCTGGCCCCTACTGGCGCTCTTCACGGGTTTGGGCCTCTGGGGAATCCTGGGCTTTTGGAAAAAGGGGAACGCCGTTATCGCCCTGGGACCTGTTTTGTTTGTCCTGTCCCTCATGGGCCTGGGGTCGCGCGTGGCCCAAAACGGGCAAACCCATTACACCGCTGATTACGATTACGTCCTCAATAGCTGGAAGCCGCTCCCGAAGGGCGCCTTTTTCTTCTGCGAGGGGGACCAGCTCCAATTCCCCGCCTGGTATTTCCAATGGGTGGAGGGGAAGCGGCGGGACCTTTGCATCATGGGTTCCGCGTTCTCCATGGATTGGAACCGTATCCGGATGGCCAAGGACCATCCCGGGGTGAAGGTGCCCGCCGCCAACCACGGTCAAGGGGGTGTTTATGACTTCAGCCCCCTCTTCCCGGTCATGATCGACAACAACCCAGGCCGGCGCTTTTATTTCTCCTTTCCACCTAAACAGGAGGGGTTGAGTGACCTGCGGGTGACTCCTTTGGGCCTCGCCCAGGAAGCCGCGCGCGCGCCGTTGGAACCGTCCTTTGACGGCGTGGACAACGATAACTTCTGGCGGGGCGCGCGGATGCGCCACTTGGGGTACCGGCCCTCCAGCTATGACTTGCGCACTTGGAACACGGTCCTTGAGGATTACGGGGCCAAGCGGCTATCCTCCGCCCTTTACGAGATGAACCGGGCGGTTACCTGCGAGGCGGCCTCGAAACCCAATGAGGCGGCCGAATGGTACCGCCGGAGCCTGGGCGACCTCTCACCCCTCAGGGATTGGGACCCCGCTGGCTATGAGTCTGTTTTTGACCAGGGGGGAACCGGTAAGCCTTTGCCGCCGGGCCTGACGGCCGACGTGGCCTTTCACCGAAACGCCTTGATCGCCATGGCGATCGCACATTTTCACTTGGGGGACATGGAAGAGGCGCGTCGTTGGATCCAATTGGCGACCGGGGAACTGCCGGGCGGGGCCGACGTGCTTTTTTACGCGGGGTTGGTGGCCTTCCAGGGAGGAAATTATCCGGAAGCCCAAAAGTGGCTTCAAAAGGCCTTGGGGCTGGACCCGAATCAGGCCCAGGCCGCGCATTTGCTTCAATACATGAGCCGCAAGCCGGAAAGCTTACTTTGAGAAGGGGAAATTAGCGGGGCGGGGCCTTGGGCCCGTCCTTGGCGGTGATGTCGATGGCGTAGGTGTGCGTGTCCAGGCTGATGCGGGACGTGATGACGAAGGGATGGCCCATCTTCCAGACTTCCTGCAGTTCCTTCGATTGTTTCTGCAATTCCCTGATGTACTGGTCCAGCCGGTCTTGGGCGTATTGACGAACGTCCTCAACGCCCTTCAAGGTGGGACGGCCCCGGCCGAAATGGTCCGTGACGTCTTTTTGAAGGATCGCCTTCAACTGGATCATGATTTTCAGGGACTCTTCGGACATGGGGTCCATTCCGTTGCCGTCAATGTTTCGTGAGGGTTCCCTCGAAGGTTTCCTTGCCTACCCCGACGTACAACTGGCCCTCATTTCGTGTCAATTCCCAACGGTTGTCCCGGTTTAAGGTTTCTCCCAAGGCGTTCAGGAACCTGGGCTCCAAGGAATAAATGCCGACGCCCTCCAGGTTGTGGACTTTCTCCGATTTAAAATCCTCCATCAGCATCCGGGCGTCCTTGTGGGTATAGATGAGGACTTGGCCGGAGGATTTGGAGGCCTTGTGGATGCGTTTGGCCGTCGGGTTGCCAATGTCGATCCAAAGGTCGATGTTCCCGGTGCGACCCATCACCCTCATGGCGGGTTCGTCGGGGGTGCTGATACCGCCGGAAAATTCCAGGCCGTCCCGGAAGTTCAGGCAATAGGCCAGGATTCGGGTAACGAAGAAGGGAAGCGACTCGGAAGGGTGCATGGCCGCGCGGAACTCGAGGGTTTGGTAGAGGTTCCGGTCCACGTCGGACAGGTCCACGGTAAAGCGGTAAAGGGTCGAGGTGAGGGCCAAGATCGGCTCCCGTCAGTATTTCGCTGCCCTAACAAATCACATGGGCCGGAAAGTCAAAACCATCCCATCGAAGATCTTTTCCGCGGATTTTTGAGGGTCCCAATTCTTGACGGATTGGCCTTCCAAAAGTTCCGGGTTCGTCGCGCTCAAGAACCCGACGAAATGGTATTGGTGCTTTTTTCCAACCGCCGTATAGCTGACCGTGATGAGGGTATGGCCGGCTCCCGCGCTTCCATCCACGGTTTTCTCGAATTTCATCCCGCCCGCCACCAGCGAGCCCGTGGGCTCACCGCCGTCCACGGGGCTTTCGGTGGCCACGCCGTTTTCCGCGGCTGTCACTTCGAGGGTCAGGGAGACTGATTGGATCCACTCCTGCCCCTTGAATGGCGGCAGGTCGATCTTGAGGATGCAGGCGCCCAGCCGCTCCAGTTGGGAACCCTTGGGATAGCGCAGGTAATAACCACAAGTCCTGTTCTGGATGCTTTGCCAGGGTGAGGCGCTTTGGGCCTGCGTTGCCTTGTCCGCGCCACGACTGAGAAGGGGAGCCGTCGCCATTAAAATCCCCAAACAACAAGCCAAAAAAATATTTTTCATTTCCGTCTCTTTGAGAATGTTAAACAAAAGTTCAAGTTTGATCTCGAAAAGAGTACCCCGGTGCGGGGAGATTTTCCAATGAAGTTATTCGTACCGAAGGGCCAGGATAGGGCTGAGTTTCGAGGCCTTGATGGCGGGCCACAAACCCGCCAAGACGCCCACCAGGGCCGAGAAAAGGGAAGCCAGGAGCACCGCGCCCGGCGTGACAATGGCCGCCCAGCCGGCGAACTTGGAAATGATCAAAACAATGCCCCAGCCAAAAAGGATCCCGATGGCACCGCCTAGGATACCCACGGCCATCGACTCGATCAAAAATTGGGAAAGGATGTCGTACCTCCGGGCGCCCAGGGCTTTTCGAAGCCCGATTTCCCGGGTGCGTTCGGTGACCGAGACCAGCATGATGTTCATGATGCCGATACCGCCCACCAATAAGGATATTGCGGCGATGGATGACAGGAGAATAGTCATGATTTGGGTAGTGGCGCTCAAGGTGGCTTGGATATCCGCCATGTTCCTGACCTGGAAAGCATCCTGGTTGCCTGGCAGATTCGGGATATGCTTAAGCTTCATCATGAAGGCTTGGACCGCGTCCTGGACGGGCCCGGTGTCCTGGGGAGTATCGGCCTCAATGTCCACTAAGTTCACGTATTCCCGGCCGAACAACCGGTACATGGCAGTGGTCACCGGCACCACGATGACATCGTCCTGATCCTGGAAACCGTTGGAACCCTTTACGGGCAATACCCCAATGACCTGGAAATTGACCCGGTTGATCTTGATCTCCTCCCCGATGGGATTGGCCTTATCCCCAAACAGGTTCTTGATGACGGTCAGCCCCAGGAGGGCCACCCGGTTCCTTTTTTGCACGTCGTCATCCGTAACAAAACGCCCGTAGATGGGCTGGGCGGCCCGCATGTCGGCGTAATTGGGGGTGGTCCCGGTAACCTGGGTGCTCCAGTTCTTGTCGGCGTAGGTTACCTGCACCCGGCCCGATATTTCCGGGGCGGTTCTCTTGACCATTGGAACCTTGGCAATGGCGTCCGAATCCTGCAGCAAAATACGGCTGGTCCCGCCCAGGCCCTGTTGGACACCTCCCACCGCGATGGAACCGGGGCGGAGCATCAGCAGGTTCGTTCCAAGGGAGGCGAGCCGGGCCTCCATGGATTTTTGGGCGCCGGTGCCCACCGCCAGCATGGCGATGACCGCGGCCACGCCGATGAGGATTCCCAACACCGAAAGTCCCGACCTTACCTTGTTGGCCAGCAGGGCTCGGAAGGCCTGCCGGAAATAGGCCCGAACTTGATTGAGATTGAAGCTGGCACCGGATTTTCCGGCGTTCTTAAGAATCTCGTTAGTTTTTTCAGATTTAGGTGCCTTGATGGCGGAACTCGAATTCGTTTTATCCGAGAGAATATTTCCATCCTTCATAGTGATGACCCGGCGGGCATGAGCGGCAATATCAGGTTCATGGGTGACGAGGACCACCGTGATGCCGCTTTCGTTCATTTTTCCGAGGAATTCGATTATTTCAGCCGAACTTTTTGAATCCAAGTTACCCGTTGGCTCGTCGGCCAGGATGATTTTGGGCTGGTTCGTCAGGGCCCGGGCGATGGCTACGCGTTGCTGCTGCCCCCCTGAAAGTTCGTTGGGTTTGTGGCCCAGGCGCTCGCCCAAACCGACCATTTCCAATAGTTGCTGGGGATCGCCATGGGGAGCGTTCGAGTCGGAATAAAGAAGGGGGAGTGAAACTTGTTCCAGGGTGGAGGTCCGGGGAAGCAGATTGAACATCTGGAAAATGAAGCCGAGGGTTTGGCTCCGGATAGACGCTAATTCGTCTTCCTTCAGGGTGGAAACTTCCTTCCCCAAAAGCTTGTAGGAACCCGAAGTGGGGCCATCCAGGAGCCCCAAAATCTGCAGCATGGTCGACTTTCCGGATCCGGAAGCCCCCATGATGGCGACGAACTCGCCAGCCTCGATCTTGAGGGAGACGCCGTCCAGCGCCCGCACCTCGGTATCGCCCATCTTGTAGATTTTGGTGATGTTATTGATTTCGATTACATTCATTAAAAACCCTTTTGCTGTCATTGCGAGGAATGGCCGCCGAATAGGCGGTCGAGAATGACGAAGCAACCCTAGTTTAAGTAATAAGCCCGACGACTCAGTAAGCCGGGAAACGGCTTATTTAAGCCGAGTTTGCCGCATCGTAACGCTCCGCATTCGCGTCGCACTCCTCGCAATGACCTCGATTTAAATGGCCTTCGGCTCCGTTTATCGTCCTCCGCCGCCTCCGCGGTTGCCGCCTCCACCCCCGCCGCCAGGGCGGGCGTTAGGCATGAAAGGGTTACTGCCGGTCTGGGAGACGGCCACCGCCCCCGCCGAAAAGGTCTTGATGAGAATTTTGTCGCCCTCCTTGAGGCCCGAAATCACCTCGGTTTCCTTTCCGTCAGTGATGCCTGTCTGGATGGGCTGGGGGGTGGGCTTGTCGCCCGGTTTGGACCCGGCCATCAAGACGGTGGCCTGGTCGCCCCGTTGCTGGATGGCCTCGGATGGCACAACCAGGACGTTGTCCTTTTCTGACACATTAAAAACCACGTTGGCCGTCATGCCGCTGCGCATGTGGGAAGGCACCTTGGTCGGCCAAACATCCACCTCATAGGTCGTGACGTTGTTGACGAGGGTGGATTGGTAGGAAATCCGGCGGACTGTTCCTTCGATGGGTTCGCTGGGATAGGCGTCCAAGGTAATGGTGGC
>DATKOC010000023.1:0-10616 GCA_035524855.1 bacterium | reverse complement strand
GCTCCAATCCACCGTCGGCGCGTAGGGCGTTACCCCTTCCCTCAAGGCCGGGGCGCTGCCCGAATCGTCATGGCCTTTATCCCAGTAAAACAACCCATCCGTGATTGCCACCCCTCCGCAGACACCCGCGGCCGGGACCGTATAAACAACCACCAAAGAGGCCGACCAAACGGTGTTGCTCCCGATGTTGGGGTAGCTAACGTTATAGGAAGCCGTGCCATTCGCGACCCGGCTCGTCACGTCATACCGCACGTTAAAGGCGGTTTGATTGGGGTAACTCGCCACATCGTAACCGTACCTCGGGTCGTCAAATACATTCCACAAATTGCCGAGGCCCGCCAGGGTTCCGGCGCCGGTCAAACCCCCGTTGAAATTCACCGCCCCCAGGGAGGCCGTCGGGGAGCTGCTGCTTCCGTTGTACTCCACCACGTCCAGGAAGGCCTTGACGATCGTGGCCCCTGCCGGCGGGGCGCAGGCCATGGTCACCAGGCTTCCATTGCTCACGGTGTTGGAGGTTCCCGAGCAAAAGAGGACTGAGACGCCCGAGGCGCCATAGGCGTAGAACTGGTTCATGGCTTCGGTGCTGGGCGTGGAGTTGGAGGTCGTGCAGTTATCCGTCGAGGTCCCTTGCACGAACGTGCAGGCTTGCCCCGAATTCAGGTTCCAGGTGCACTGGGCCGAAGCGGATGAGGGATAACAAAAGACCACAAAACACAGGTATCCCGGAACCAGGAACCTGGCTTGGAAAAATTTGAAAAAGTTTTTAAACATCTCCCAGTTATTCATCAGTAATTCTTGCCCCTTAACCTACCTTGAGACCCGCTGAGGGATTTTTATTCCCAAAAATTTAATAAATATTAATAAAAACCGCTTTCAATTGAAGTCCTTAGAGAACCCAAAATCAGCTGGTTTAACCCCGGCACTTCCAAATAAATGCAATTTCAATGCCTTCAAACCTTAAATTTCACATGGAAAAAGGCCGACAAAATCGACCTTTTTGGCTCCTTCCATTAAATAATTGATAAATAGGTTTCTCGTTAAACTTAATTGATAAGCAAAAAACTGACAAAAAAAGACAAAAATTGCAGATGTTACTCATGCCTCCCGTTTCCTTCTACGCTCTGCACTAAAGACGAAACAAAATTTTCAACAACGACTCACTAACATCAACCTCTCTTCTTTCTGTTTCATTGTAGGATTAAGCCATGAAATTTAAGATCTGCTTTGCGCTGCTTCCCTTCCTCTTTTTTTCCAACTTCATTGGTGTGAGGGCGGATTACGGAACCCACTTCCTGGCAAATACCCGGCTCGCCGTTGCTTTGAATGATCCGAATAAAAAAATTTCATTTCGCTTCACTTGCTCGGAAGACACGAACATCATCGCGGTGTCCGTTTATTGCGAGCGGGCAAAAACCCCGCCTTCCTACCTGGCCAGCCTGCAGGAGGACCTGCATGGAATCCCTTCTTCCAATCCCCTGGATAGCGCGGGCATCACCCCCAAGGGCGGGGGTTGGATGACGGTTCCCTTGAACGAGGTCACCCTTATGGCCGGTAAGGTTTATCATCTGGTGCTTGAATGGGATTCCCACCGCGGCGGGGATCATCCGGTGGGTTTGATCGACGCGGATCATTACGCCTCTTTTTCTTATACCGATTTCCCGAATCGCATGCGCCCCCTGGACGAAAGCTCCGATCCCAAAATGAATGTCCTGGTTTTTGAGAAGGGAAAGTGGAAGGAACTGGATACCCAGCCGCTTTACATCCTCCATGGCAGCGGTCAGCGGCTTGAAGGAAACCCTTATGACTCCATGGGGGAGCGACCTATCCACGGAAACGGAACCCCAGATAACCCTTCGGACGATCTCATCCAAGGACAAGCGCTTCACCCTCATTATGGATTTTTCCCCAAAGGCTTTCTCATCCGCGCCCGAAAACAAGGACATCCCACGTTCCCCCTTAATTATCGGGTCTATATCATCAATCACCTGGTCCATACGACCACTTTGGCTTTTAAGGGTGAAGCCTTGCGGCCCGAGCAAGTCACCGCCCAGTTCCGGTGGGTGAGCATTGGATTGAACCCAAAGGATGGCCCAAGGGATTTCCCGCCGGAATGCCGCTATGTGGTATTTCAAACCAATTCGGGCCGTGGAATCGAAAGTGCTCCAGGGTGCGAGGATTGCTACCTAATATCGGATGTCGGGAACTCCGGTGGGGTCGCCGGTGGAAGCGAACTGACCTTTGACGGCGGGGCCCATCTTTCCCGCTCGGTTTATTCCGCCGATGGCTGGAAAACCTGGATTGACGAATTCGAACGGGACAGCCACGTCGTGATCCTAGGTCCAGTCCCCAACCTGTCTCCCAATCAACCCGTCGAGGCTATACCCACTCCCCTTCCGGTAATGCGGTTCCTATCCCCATGACTTTTTCATTGCGTGTTTTCAAACCCGCCACCCTTTTTCTCCTTCTATCGGGTCCAGTCGTGATCAACGCCAACCAGGGCTGGGCCCTGGAAAGACTCGATAGCATTGACCGTTTTATCGTGGCGAAGCATTCCGCCGCCGCCCGCGTGCAAAACGGCGATTTCGCAGGAGCCCTTTCGGCTGAAAAAGTCGCCCTGCAAATAGCGGAAAACCGGTTTGGGAAAACCCATCCCGGGGTTGTCCCTGTACTTGAGGATATGGCCTCCATTTACCGCTACATGGGTGATTACGCAATGGCGGAAGTGGATCTGAAATGGGGATTGGCCTTGCGGGAAAAGGCCTTGCCTGAGGGAGATCCCCTCTTGGCGGAATCCCTGAGTCAACTGGGAGAATTTTACGGGGATACGGGTCACTGGGTAGAAGCCGATTTTTATGAAAACCGCGCCCTTTCCATTTTGGAGGGTCAAAAATCACCCTTCCCTGGCAACTTAATCGCCGCTTTGAACGTTATTGGAAATGCGGACCTCCACCTTCAAAAAACGGGTGAAGCCCTGGCCTTTATCAAACGGGGCTGGGAGTCCTGGAAAACCATCAAAGAAGGGACCCCCTTACTGGGCATCGAAACCCTTTCTCTCCTGGCAAAAGTTGAGCTCTTGGCCAATCGCGACACCGATGCCCAAACCCATTTAGAAAAAGCGCTCGAAATCGCTCGAAAGAGCTTTGCGGTCGACTCGGTTGAATTGGCCGACGCCATGGAACCCCTCGCTGATTTTTACCGTTCCCAGAATCAGTTGGAAAAGGCGCGGCCGCTTTACCAATCCGCCTTGCAAATCTATAAAAGGTTCGTGGGAGTTTATTTTGGTTATCCCACACTGCCTTATCTTCAGCGCCTCGCGAGGGGATACGCTTCCACGGGGGATGACAAGTCCGCCGAAGATCTCCTGGGAAAAGCCCTGAACACCGCCGGGGATGTTTACGGAAAATCCCATCCCCAAGTCGCCGTCCTTTGCTTTGAACTGGCCAAAGTGGAGAAACGTTTAGGCAATGGAAAGTCGGCTCGACTCCATCTGGAACAGTCTCTGGAAATCCTAAAATCCCATTTCCCCTCGAACTATCCCTTAACCCAAGAGGTGGAAACCCGTTTGAAGAACGACTAGCCAGGACTCATCCCTCAATGTCAGAACCAAACCCCTCCTTAAGTTCCAACGCGAATATCGCGGGGCCATTCCAGATCTCCAGTCTCATGCGCACAGGATGGATTTATCCCCTCTTGGCCTTCGCGTTTCTCCTTCTGTTGCTGGCTTCCAAAAAAATAGGTTCTTACGACCTTGGAACCCATCTACGGTCCGGGCAATGGATTGTCCAAAACCATTCCTTCCCAACTAAAGACACTTTCACCTATACCCAAAACGACCGGGACTATCTTGATCCCTATGGCCTCTACCAAATCCTCCTCTACGGGCTTCAACGGATAGGTGGCTATAGCGCCTTGAATTTTATGAACATTGTGGTGGTGTTCCTGACCTTCGGGATTTTGTTTTGGCGCTTGAAGCTATCCCATGCCTCGCCCGGCCTCGCCACCCTCCTCCTTTTCATCGGGGCGTTGGCGATGGAGCGGCGCTTTACCGTTCGGCCTGAATTGTTTTCCTGGTTTTTCTTGAGCTTAACCTTGCTCATTCTTGAGCTGCGCCTCCGTGGGCGGGACCGGCTCTATCTCTTGCCCCTCCTCCAACTTCTTTGGGTAAACACGGAAGGCCTTTTTGTGCTGGGTTGGTTCGCCATGGGGGCCTTTTTCATGGGGATCAAACTGCAAACGAAAAAGTGGGATTCCAAACTTCTTCAATTCTCGCTTTTCTCCCTGGTGGCCGATCTTCTCAACCCCTACTTTTTGAAGGGGGTCCTATTCCCCTTTGTTCTTTGGACCAGGCTCCAGGGTTCCAACCTACATAAGCAAACAATCGTCGAGCTTTATTCCCCTTGGGAATATCTAAAAGTTCAAAAATCCCATTACGACACCAATCTTCATGTTTATCTGTTCTTTTTACTCGCCCTCCTCTGTTTTTCGTTCTTGGCATTGACCTTTAACCGCCGAAAATTCCAGGATCTCGTGCTTCTGGCGGGTTTCACCTATATGGCGGCCACCGCGGTAAGGAACATTCCCCTTTTCACCTTGGTTGCGATTCCCCTTTTAGCCGCCTGTGTCAGCGACTTCCTCTTTCAACGAAAATGGAATCCTTTCCAGAGCAAATGGGCAGTATTCGTTTTGGGCCTTGCCATTACCCTGACGGCGGCGCGGGTAGCCACCAACGCTTTTTACATCGAGGATCGGCGCTTGGACCGTTTGGGGTGGGGTCTGGACCCTGAGATTCTTCCCGTCAAGGCCGCTGAATTCCTGGCGCGACACCACCTCGATGGCCGCCTGCTCAATGACTTGAACACCGGAGGCTGGCTGGATTGGAAAGCTCCCCAACCCACCTTTATTGACGGCCGGTCGGAAGTGATGGGGGACGATTTTTACCGCCAATACCACGAAAGTTTTCAAGGTATTGGATTATCCCAACTTGTCGCGATCTATCAACCCAAGTTGGTCTTGGCCCAATACAACGCCGCATATCCTTGGGTAGAGCAGTTAAAACATCTCTCCGGCTGGCGTTTGATTTATTTGGATGAAAGCGCCGGAATTTGGTCCGCCCCCGATTATGCCCCCGAAATTCAGGCGTTGTCTTTTACTTCCCTCCTCTCGGAGAAATCGATCACCCCTGGTTCGGAGGATTCGGTTTTCAAGCAACTTCAGGTGGTTACGCCCGCAAAGTTTGCGGCCTGGTTGGAAGGTTTTTATAGCTCCCGGACCTATCCCATGGGGCTCATGAGCCTCGGCCTTTTCTCCCTCCGGTCCGGGGAATTCGCCACTGCGCGGGATTTTTTCACCGAAGCCCTTAGGCAGGCGGGCGGCGGATACGAGGAAATTTACTACAACCTTGGGGTCGCCAGCCTCCGGTTGGGCGACCGGGCTTCGGGCCGCCGTTGCCTGGAAGACGTCCTTCAATTGAATCCTCACGATGCAAATAGCAAGCAAATGCTTCAGGTCCTGGGGACATCATGAGCGAACCTGTGGAGTTTTCCCCCCCACCGGAATCCCTTAAATCCCACTCCAGGCCTTTGGACCCCTGGCTGATTCCACTCTTGATGTGCTTCATCCTCACAACCCTCCTGTCGAGCACCCTTATCCGGAACTACGACCTTGGAACCGACCTGAGAACGGGCCAATGGATTCTTCAACACCTCGCTTTCCCCCAAAAGGACGAATTCACCTACACCTGCAACCAAAACGACTACTTGGATGGAAAACCTCTCTACCAGGTTGCGACCTACGCGATTTACTCCGCTTTCGGCTATTCAGGAATTTCCGTCCTCAAAACCGCCTTCATCCTGGTCATTTTCATGCTCATGTGGTTTCGGATCCGGCTCACTCAATGCCCGTCCTGGCTGACCGTGCTTCTTTTATTCTGGGCCGTCATCGTGACCGAAAGACGTTTCAATATCCGGGCGGAGATTTGGTCCTGGCTCCTGATGAGCGCCATCCTACTGATCCTCGAAAAACGCAACGGGGGATTAGCATCACCTCTTTGGCTTTTGCCGGTATTGCAATGGCTCTGGGTCAACGTAGAAGGCCTTTTCATATTGGGTTGGTTCCTCATGGCCACTTACCTATTGAGTTCCCGTTTCCGAAGGGGAACCTTCGATAAAAGGCTTTTGAAATATGTGGCTATTTCGTTGGCTGTCAGCCTCCTCAATCCTTATGGTTTTAAAATTTTCACACTCCCCCTGACTTACTTCTTCCAATTCCATAACTCCGCCAATTCCGACTTGGTTTCCCCGCTTCAATTCCTAGCGACACAAAACCTAAAGGTGGATTGGAACATCCACATATTCCTTTATTTTGGATTCTGTTTCCTGTTGCTAATGGCCTTTTTGCTCACTTTTAAATCACGGAAGTTTCACGAATGGGTTCTCGCCTTAACATTCTTAGGGTTATCCATCCTGGGTTACCGGAACATTCCACTTTTTTTAATCGTTGGAATCCCCCTCTTGGCCGAATCTTGGGGCCAATTGCGGCCCCTGGCTCTCCTGGTCACGCCGAAGAGCCTTCCCGCGGGGAAGCAGACCCGCTTCGTGCCTTATCTGAGCGCTGCATTGTTATTGCTTCTTTGCTTAAGGGTGGGCACTGGGGCTTATTACATTTCGGACCGGCGGATTGCCAGGCTGGGGTTCGGCTTGGACATTGAGAATGTACCCGTAGGCGCCGCTGAATTCCTGTCGCGAAATCATTTGGATGGCCGCATCATGAACTACATCGGCATGGGCGATTGGCTTATATGGAAAGGCCCTCAGCCGGTCTTCATCGACGGCCGTCAGCAGATCATCAGCTCCGATTTTTACAACCAATACCTGGACAGCTTCAACGCGAGGGGTTTGATCCAACTCACTGCCCTTTACCAGCCCCAATTGATCGCCCTGAATTACAATGACGCGGTCCCCTGGGCGGTCCAGTTGAAGCTCATGCCCGAGTGGCGCTTGATTTACGTGGATGAGACTTTCGCGATCTATGCCAAGAGGGATTACGCCCCCTCAATTCCCGAGTTCCATTTCCCCGATCTCGTGAAGGAAAGAAACATCATCCTTAGCCCCGATCAGGTAGAACACCTGGCCGAGGACACCCAACCATCCGCCTGTATCCATTGGTTAAAAGGCTTCTACCGGCCCCAGATTTTCCCCAACGGACTTCAAAGCATGGGCCTCTTCGCCCTTCATTACGGCGAGTTCGCAACGGCCCATACCCTCTTCGCCGAATCGCTCCGGCAGGCCGGTGGGGGTTATTGGGATGTCTTTTATAACTTGGGAGTTTCCAGCCTCCGCCTAAGCCAGTACCGTTTGGGTAAAATTTGCCTCGAGAAATCGCTTCAGCTGAATTCCGGGAACCCCTCGACCCTTCAAATGCTGGACAGTCTAAAAGGTTATTAGCCGGCCGGGCGCTTCCAAATACCTTTCATTTCCGTTAAACTCCCCTTTCCAAGACGCTCCATAAAACTTAAAGTAAGCGTGAAATGCCCAGCGAAACTCCCTCTTTCCCCATGGCGGAAGCCAAGAAAATCGTCGAGGACCTCTTCGAGCCCAGCGCGCTGGTTTATTGGGCGGATTTTCTTTTGAACACCTCACTCGGTTGGGGAGCTTTTTACCTAGCCGTCGTATCCCCTGATTTCTCAGGGAAACAGATCCTGGCCTTGGTTGTTTCGGTTTTCTGCCTTTACCGGGCGGTAATCTTTATCCACGAACTGACCCACCTCAAAAAAGATACTTTTACCTTTTTCCGTATCGCCTGGAACCTCTTTTGCGGTTTTCCCTTCCTAGTCCCTTCATTTACTTATATGGGAGTCCATATTGATCACCACAAGCAAAAAATGTACGGTACTCGCGAGGATGGGGAATACCTGCCTTTCGTCCTGCTCGGTCGTTGGAGAATCGTCCTCTTCTTTATAACCATGCTAGTGGTTCCCTTGGTTTTTACCCTCCGTTTTCTCCTGACCCCTATTTCCTACTTGATTCCTCCCTTGCGCCGATTGCTCTGGGAATACCTTTCTTCCCTTTCCATTGACCCGGAATGGAAAAGGCCTGCTCCGCAGGAAAGAGACGGCAAATACTGGCGTCTTCAAGAATTCATTACCTTTCTTTACCTGGCTATTTTTTGGGCTCTTCTTTTAAAGGGGACCCTACCCTGGAAAGTCTTTATCCTTTGGTACTTGGTTTCGACCTTGATCTTACTTACGAATGGCCTCCGGACAGTGGGGGCCACCCACTGTTATCGAAACCCAGCGGATCATGTCCTTGAGTTTTCCGAGCAGTTCCTCGATTCCGTAACGGTTCCCGGCAATGTCATTACCACCGCACTTTGGGCGCCGGTGGGTCTCCGTTACCACGCGGTTCACCACCTTTTCCCCGGCATGCCTTATCACCACCTGGGTGAGGCCCACCGCCGCCTCACGAAGCAATTACCCCCTAACTCCGTTTACCATTTAACCCTCCGAGGGAGTTTGTTTGACGGCCTGGCTCATTTGTGGAGGGAAACCGCCGATTTCCAAGCCGTCAAACGTGCCGAAACCTCTTCCCGTTCGTCTAAAGTTTGATAAATCCCGAAAGGTTTCAATGAACCTTCGTCTCGCTCTTTTCCTTACCCTGGGGGGAGTGTCGGCTTGCTTGGCCGCCGACAGGTCTCCGGAAGGACCCGGAAATCTTTTCATCCACGAAAAAACGTCCGGATTTGAACCCTTTAAGGCGGCTTTTAACGCCCAAAAGGAAAACCTCAAGTCCCATGGTTTTTCAGCCTATAGCCTCCACCGGGATTTAAAGGACTCTCGATCTTTTATCCTGACTTTGAAATGTTCCAATTTGAAAAGTGCCGTGGATTTCATCCAATCCCCCGCTTTTCAATCCGCCATGCGAAAAGGCGGCGTCAAGGAATCGGTTCTATGGGAGGGTCTCGACGCCAAAGGCCGGGCCTATGCGGATCGTCTCCATCCTAAAGGCGGGATCGTCATCGCCCGCAACGAGGTAAAATCTTATAAATTTTGGAAGCAATGCTTCGATGCCGAGGGGAAGCATCAGCACGCCAATCGGGGTTACCAAGCCAGCCGTTACAGTATCCACTACCTCTTGGCAAACCCCGAGGTGGCTTATGTGGTCCACGAAGCCTCGGACGTGTCGAAGGCTCCCGCCTTCATGACTTCCGACCACATGAAAGGCATCATGGAAGCAACCGGGGTCACCCGTATTGATATTTGGTATGGGATTAATGTAGAAGAGGGCCTGTTTTAAAGTCGGGAGACAAGGAGAACGCCATGAAAAGTACCACCGAGCCGACGAAAGAATCTCCCTTAGTGGCCCCTTCCTATTCCCGATGGAGCGATGACCGGTTGATGGAGGGCTCGGCCAACGATTTCATGAAAAAGCTTTATCACCGAGCAAAGGATATTGGCGACGACCTGTACGATTCCCGCGGCTACGAATTCATCACCTTGGAACCCGAGGCCTATCGGGAGAATCTGATCCTCTACATGCGGCGCCGGGCCTGGAGTGAATGGTGGTTCGGAACGGTTTCTCCCGCCCGACAGATTACCCTTTTACCTGACAGCCAGTTGGATTTGAAGCTCAGGTTGGCCCGCCAAATCCGGGACGAAATGCGGCATTACGACGTCTTCGCGACTCAGCTTCGCCGTTTCGGATCCGAACCCCGCATTGACGAGTTCCAGCTCCCGCCTATCCTGATCCAAATGCAGCAAATCCAGCTCGACATGCAAACCGCCCCCGAGATCGCCGCCACGAACCAATTCGCCGGTGAGATTGTTCTTTCTTCCATGACCGATTTGGAAACGAGTATCTTTGTGAAGTTGTTCGATGAGGAGTTGATGAACGCCATCAGGGACATCGAGAACGACGAACCCCCTCATATTGCCAACGGGCGGGATCTCATCCTGCTCTTTTGCGAAACCCCCGTCCAGCGGCGCCGCTTGGCCGACGGACAGGAAAGATATTTGAAGGCCATGATGCAGCTCCACGTCACGGAAATCGTGAAGTTGGGTTGCCGCCGGGTGAAACGATTGCCGGTTTTTAGCTGATCCCGTGGCTTTCATGACGGGCATAGGACGCCGACAACAATAAAGCGAGCCCCGAGAAATATTCTCCCCAAATCGAAAGCCCTTGATCAAACCCTGCCAGAATCCCTTCCCAACCACACTCCAGTTCCGCTTGCCGTGTCATGAGGTGTGAAATTTCCCGCATATGCTCTGTTTCGAGGCTTAAATGTGTCGTGAAATATTCTTGATCGGCTTGGGGATAGTGGGCCTTGAGTGCCGGGTAGAGGGCGCCCAAAACGGGCTGGGCCAGGAATTCACCAGCCGCCAAGACTCCAAGGACTTCGCCCGGCTTTTCCGCCCGGGTCATGGCATCCGATAGGCGCTTTTTCCATTGGGTCGCCGGCAAATCCTCCGAGTCGGGCAGTTCCTGCAGGCCGGAGGTCTTGAGGAATTTCCGGTAGATGGCGTGGTGAGAGCGGTTGCTATCCCCTTCCCCACATTCCTGGTACAAATTAACCGCCAAAACAGTTCGGCACTCAGCGTCATCCATTTTTGAGATTCCGAGGGC
>DATKOC010000022.1:0-6737 GCA_035524855.1 bacterium | reverse complement strand
ACCTGGAGGATGTTTACTTGAAACTCACGGGCAGCCGGCTGGGGGTTGAGGGGCTTTAACGGCAATGTTGAATTCTAAATTTTGAATGATGAATTAAGGAATCGAATGGAAACAACGTCCAAATCTTACTCACCGACTCGTTGGGGATTAGCGGAAAGCCTTTGGGGGGTCTATTGTGTCTGGCGGCGGTACTACTCCGCTTTCATGAAGAGCCTGCTTTATTACCTGCTGACGACCTTCCTGGAACCCATCTTCTACCTGCTCTCCTTCGGCATCGGCGTCGGGGCCCTCGTGGGCGGCATCACCACCCAGGGCGTGCACCTGACCTACCGCAGTTTCATCTTTTCCGGCATCATCGCCCAAACGGTCCTCTTCCAGGGTTTTTACGAGGGATCCTTCGGCGCCTTCGTGCGCATGTACTACCAGAAGATCTTCCAGGCCATCGCCATCACGCCCGTCACGCTTTCGGAAGTGCTTTGGGGCGAGCTGCTTTGGGACGCAACCAAGGCCTGCGTGGCGGCCGAGGTGGTGGCCTTGATCGGGGTGGTGACGGGCGATTTCCAACCCCACTGCCTCCTGACCCTCCTGCCGGTGACCTTTGCCAGCGCCCTCCT
This sequence comes from bacterium, assembly GCA_035524855.1. GTDB lineage: Bacteria > Oederibacteriota > Muellerivitia > Muellerivitales > Muellerivitaceae > DATKOC01. The sequence continues at coordinate 6,123 of DATKOC010000022.1, read as the reverse complement.
TTTCTCCGCGATGGGCCTAGCCTCAGCCGGCTATTCCCGCACCATCGATGAACTCTCCTACCCCCAATACCTGCTCATCTTCCCCATGTTCCTTTTTTGCGGGGTCTTCTACCCGATCGAAAGCCTTCCCCAGGCCCTCCAAACCGTGGCCTGGGTGTTTCCCCTCACCTCGGTGAACGCCATCGTGCGCTCCCTTTCCCTGGGCCTGCCCCTCCAGGCCCAGGCAGTGCCCCTCCTCCTTCTTTGGCTGGTGGTCATGGTGGTGGTGGCCCGCCGGGCCATGACCAAACGGCTGGTGAAATAAGGGATTAAAAAGCTTTCAAGCCGTTTTTTTAGTTTTATGTTCCAGCGGTCCGGGACCTAAAATGGCCCCTCAAAATCTTTCCGGAAAAGGAAATCGAAAATGAAATCAATAAAGACAGCCGCGTTCATCATTTGCCTCGCGGCCTCCTGGCCGGGGACTTCCTCCCTCCTCGCGGCGGAACCGGGGGATTATTTCCCGGCGAGCGAGGGAATGAAGTGGACTTACCAGTACCTCAAGGCGGATTCGGGCCAAAGGCAGAAAATGACACGTTCCGTGGAATGCGTCGGCGAAAAGCCGGGGGACAAGGGAAACACCCTGGCGGTGCTGGACGTGACCGAATTGGGTTTCACCTCCCGCCAGACCTTCTCCCTGGACCCCCAGTCGGTGGACCATACGCAATCCGGCCGGAAGACCTACGCCGGGGACTTCGTCTTCAAGCTTCCCCCGGCGCACGGCAGCTCGCAATGGTCCATCACCGAGGAGGACGGGACGGTCCACCAATGCAGGGCCGCCTTCGGGAAGGCCCAGGTTTACAAGAAGGTCTACCCCAATTGCGTGGTCGTGACCGAGAAAGTCTTGAAAAAGGGACGGCTCCAGAACACCGTGATTTATTATTACGGCAAGGGAATCGGCCTGGTGTCCATGGAGGTTTATTCCCCCAAGATGAAGCTGATCCTCCCGGAGTCCTTGGCCCTCGTGACGGGTCCCAAGTCCCTGAATCCGTAAAATCCCCACGGCGGTTCACCGCCCGGCCTGAATCCATCGGCATTCCCATTCCGGAAGGACCCTTTTAGACATGGAAAAAAGCGGCGCCGGGTCCATCCCTCTTAACCTCTACATCGGCACCCCCTGCTATGGCGGCCAGGTCACCACCGAGTACTTCAACTCCTTGTTAGGCCTCCAGGACGCTTGCGCCAACGCGGGCGTCAACCTGAACGTCCTGGCCCTCTGGGGGGAAGCCCTCATCACGCGGGCCCGCCAGAACATCGTCGCTTGTTTCCTGGAAGACCCTTCCGCCACCCACCTGCTGTTCATCGACGCCGATATCGGCTTTGAGCCGGCCCAGGTTTTCCGCCTGCTGGCCGTCAACCAGGACGTCACCGCCGCCCTCTACCCGGCCAAGACCATCGATTGGGAAAAGGTGAAGTCGGGGGCCGCGCGGGGGGAAGCCAACCTCGAATCGGCGGGGCTTTCCTACGTGACGGAATGGAAGCCCCAGTATGAAACCATCAACGGTTTCGCCAAGGTGGCCCAGGCGGGGACGGGGTTCCTGTTGGTTAAGCGAGGCGTCTTTTTGGCCATGATGGAGCGGTATCCCCAGTTGCGCTACTCGGGCGGCGGCCCGGATGACCCCTTAAGAAACAGCCGGTTCCGTTACGCCTTCTTCAACTGCCTCCTCGAGGGGAATGGGGGAAAGTATCTCCCGGAGGACTACAGCTTTTGCAAACTCTGGACCGACATGGGCGGGGAAATTTGGGCCGATTTCCAAAGCCGCCTGAACCACGTCGGAACCATGGTTTACCGGGGAAATGGACCGATGACCTTCAAGCCCCAGTCCTCCGAGGGTGGTAAGGCATGACTGGCCCCAAACCCTTCCTCAGTGTGGGGACGCCCGCTTTTGGCGGAATGCTCTCAGGTTTATACTTGTCTTCCATGCTCAAACTCCAGCTGGCCTGCCGCCAGCGGGGCATGCCTTTCCAGGTCATTCTTCAACAAGGGGACGCTCTTATTCCAAGGGCACGACAGGAAATCACGGCCCGATTCCTCGAGCAAGACAAGTCCACCCACCTGCTTTTCGTTGACGCCGACATCGGCTTTGAGCCTGAACAGGTTTTCCGCCTGTTGGATTTCGGCGCGGACTGCTGCGCGGCGGTTTACCCCCATAAATGGATGAACCCCGAGAGGCTCAAGGCCCTGGCCCGGGAAGGGAAGGGGCGCCCCGACTCGGCGGCCCTGACCTACGTCTGCGAGACGGAGGCGCCGGAAAAGGCGGCCGAGAGAAACGGGTTCGTGAGGGTCCGCTACGCGGGAACGGGATTCCTGATGCTCAGCCGGAAGATGCTGGTTTCCATGACCGGGCGTTATCCCGAGCTCCGGTATTCGGGAAGTTTCACCTCGGACGACCGGTCGAGGGAAAGCCAGTTCCGCTACGCCTTGTTCAATTGCATGATCGACCCGAAAACCGGGGAATACTTGAGCGAGGACTACAGCTTTTGCCGGCGCTGGCTGGAAATGGGCGGGGAAATCTGGGCGGACAAGAACAGCCGGTTGTCCCATATGGGAGCCTCGGCCGTCAGCGGGGACTTCTCGACCCAGTTTCCCGGGTGAAATCCAAGGACTAGGCCGGATTCACCCGAGGTTTCCGGTTTGATAATCGTAGAAGGCCTGCTTCAAGTCCCCCATCGTATTCATGACGAAGGGGCCGCCGCGCACCACCGGCTCGTTCAAGGCTTGGGCGGAGGCGAAGAGGAAGCGCAGTGGCTCCTTTCCCTCGGCTTGCACCTGGACTTGGTCCCCGCGGCTAAAGACCCCTAAATATCCTGACTTGACATAGGAGGGCTCGGCATCGGGGCCGGTCTTGGCTTTACCCTCAATGACATAAATAAAGGCGTTCTGGCCGGCCGGAGCCGGATGGGTGAAGGCCGCGCCAGGCTTCAATTGGACATCGAGATAAGTGAAAGGAATAAAAGATTTCCCGGGGCTTTTCGCGCCCTCATATTCCCCGGAGAGGATTTTGACCCGGGTACCGTCTATTTCCACCACCGGCAGTTTATCGGAAGAGATGTCCTGGTATTTGGGTTCGGTCATCTTGAGTTTGGCGGGCAGGTTCAGCCAGAGCTGGTAGCCCCAAGCCAGGCCGTTGGTTTGTTCCGGCATCTCACTGTGGATGATGCCTTTTCCGGCCGTCATCCATTGCACCGAGCCCGCGGTCAAGTGACCCTCGTGGCCCTTGGAGTCCCGGTGCGTAAAGGCGCCCGCCATCATATAGGTGATGGTCTCAAAGCCCCGGTGGGGGTGGTCGGGGAAGCCTGCGGCATAATCGTCCGGATTGTCGTTTTTAAACTCGTCCAACAACAAAAAAGGGTCCAGTTGGTTCAATTCCTGGGTGCCGATGATCCTCTTGAGCTTGACCCCCGCCCCGTCCGAAGTGTTCTGGCCTTTAATAATCTGTGTGATCTTACGGATTTCCATGTTTTCTCTCCTTTGTCCCAGCCAATTTAAGAAGGTGGCCTAACCCCATCCAGATTTTGCCCACAATAACTGGTAACCGAGGGGAAACGGCCTAAAGAGGAGGTCGTGGGTAATTATTACCCGAGGCCCGAAAAAGAAAGCAAAAAACCGCCCGAAAATTGGCGCCTCCACCCATCGGCTACCACCGAAAAATCGCTTTAGAATTTTAAATAAAAGCCGGAAGCGATAAAATGGGGGCCATTCAAACATTTAACCTCCGTCTCGTTTCTCCGCGGTGCCCCCTGGCCTGAAACGAATCCGAAAGGATTTTTTTAATGGCCACTTCCCAAAATTTTCCCTTGCCCCCCCGCCACCCGGAGTATTTGTCCGCCCTGGCTGGATTTTTCGCCATGGGTGTCGGCTTGTTGGTCCTCTTGGGTTGGGGCCTGCATCTGCAAAACCTCACCAGTTTGAGACCGTCCTGGGTCAGCATGAAGGCCAATACGGCCCTGGCCTTCGTTTTTTCGGGGGCCGCCCTGATTTTCTCCGGGCCGGTCCGTCCGCGTCCCCGGTGGTCCAAGGGTTTGGCCGCGGGGGCGGCCTTCCTGGGCTTGGCCGCCCTCCTCGCCTACCTTTTCCATTGGGGCCCGGGGCTCGATGAGTTTTTATTCCGGGACTATTGGGCCACCAGTGACCAGGCTTACCCGGGAAGAATGGCGCCGGTCACGGCGATCAGTTTCGTCCTCTTTGGGATGGGGATATGGCTTTTGAATTCCAATCGCCCGTCATTTTCCTACCTTCCCCAAACGCTTTTTCTTACGATCCTGATTCTCTCGGGGCTGGCACTGATCGGTTACCTCTATGGGGTTAAGGCTCTTTACCAGGTTTCCGCCTTCACCACCCTGGCCTTTCATACGGCGGTGACCTTTGTGGCCCTCGCCCTGGCAGGCTTATTCCTGCGGCCCCGGGAAGGATTGGCGGGGGTGATCTTCTCGCGCAGGGCGGGAGGACGGACGGCCAGGCTCCTGCTTCCCATCGCCATCTTCCTCCCCATCACCATGGGCTGGGGACGGATCCTGGTGGCGCGGGTGAATTGGCTGTCGTCGGATTTGCTGACGGCTATCCTTGTGATTGTTGTTTTTGTGGTATTGGGAAGCGCCATTGTCTTTCAGGCCGCTTATCTCAACCGCGAATCCGAGGCCCGGGAGGAAAAAAGCCTTCTCCTGAACGCCGTTTTGGAGGGCATTTCCGAGGGAATCGTCGTGGCCGATACGAACGGCAAGATGATTTATTTCAACACCGCCGCGGAGCGCATCATCGGCCTCGGAATGTCCAAACAAGATTCCTCCAAGTGGACCGAGGAATATGGGGTGTTCCACGAGGACCAGGTAACGCCCATGGCGGAGGAGGAATTGCCCCTGACCAACGCGCTGAAGGGAGTCGAAATCAAGGACCAGATCCAGTTCCTCCGGAACAGCGTCCATCCCCAGGGTGTTTTCATCAGCGTCAGCGGCCGCAGGCTCGTGGACGAACAGGGGAACCTGATCGGGGGATTGGTGGTCGTCCGGGACATTACGGCCCTACGGAAATTAGAGGAAAAAAGGAGGGAATACACCCAAGCCCTGGAGTCCAGCAACAAAGAGATGCAGGATTTCGTGTTCGTCGCTTCGCATGACCTTCAGGAACCCTTGCGGAAAATCCAATCCTTCGGGGAATTCCTCAGGGACGAATTCAAGGAGGCCCTGGGGGAAACCGGCCGGGATTACGTGGAACGGATGCAAAGCGCCGCCGGCCGGATGCAAACCCTCATCAATGACCTCCTGGCCCTTACCAGGGTCACCACCAAAGCCAAGCCTTTCGGGCCGGTGGACCTCTCGGTGGTCCTCCAGGAAGTCCTTTCCGACTTGGAATCCAACATCCAGGAAAAACAGGCCCGCGTGGAGGTGCCCCCCCTGCCCACATTGGAGGGGGACGCCACCCAATTGCGGCAACTTTTCCAGAACCTCATCGGCAACGCCCTGAAATACCGCAAACCGGATGTTTCTCCCAGGGTCAAAGTCAGCGCCGCACCCCTGAACGGCCACGGCCCAGGAAGCGGATACTGGCGCATCCAAATCGAGGACAACGGCATCGGGTTTGACAACCAGTATTCGGATCAGATTTTCAAGGTCTTCGAGAGGCTTCACGGAAGGGACGAATACGAAGGGACGGGCATCGGCCTGGCCATCTGCCGGAAAGTCGTCGAGAGGCACGGCGGGACAATCAGCGCCGAGGGACGGCCGGGGCAAGGCAGTGTTTTCACGGTGGATTTGCCGTTACGACAAAAAAGTTGAGGGAGGAATGGATGGAGCTTAAAAAGAACTTGCGGCCGATTTTGATGGTGGATGACGACAAGGATGACCGGATGATCACCGAAAAGGCCCTGCGGAAGAACCGGGTCGTGAATCCCATCACCTTCCTGCAGGACGGGGAGGAACTGATGGATTACCTCAAGCAAAGGGGGAAATTCGGCGGCCCCGGAAACGCCCCGCGCCCCTGCTTCGTCCTGTTGGACCTCAACATGCCCAAGATGGACGGCCGAAAGGCCCTTCTTTTCATCAAAGCCGATCCCGAATTGAAAAAGATTCCCGTGGTGGTTCTGACCACCT
>DATKOC010000021.1:0-10938 GCA_035524855.1 bacterium | reverse complement strand
TGTGTCTCGTCCTAATCGCTCCACTCCGGAACCTTGGCAGCCAAGTCAACTTCCGGCACAGGGGGGGGCGAGGCTCCCAATCCTTCCCTTCGAACCAAAGGGTGATAACTCCGCGAATGATATTCAGCTCAAATCCACGACTGGCTCTAGATTGGGTCCTGCGGTGGGTGGGCGAATCGAAAAATCGCCCGCTCAACATATCCAAAATCTATCCCCGCGACCCGCCTTGGAAGCTACCCAAGCGATTCAAACCGCCACTTCCTCATCATTCCTAAGTGCAGCCTCCACCGACATGCCGATGGTCACGACTCGCGGCGGAAACCAGCATTTGACCCCACAGGGTTCCCGCGAAGACGCCTTTTGGGCCCTCCAGCACCGCCTTCGAGAAAGCGGTTCCCGGAACCTGGTTTTACAGGCCCACCAGGCTATTCAACTACAACAGGTTCATCCATTAACTATCCCTAGTTCCACGGTGACCCAAACGGAGCCCATTAAGGCCACCCCCCAGCCCCTCCTGCAAGTTTTTAGAACCGAAACAGTTGCGCCGGGCCCGATTCATGAGGATAATATGGCCCGAACCCTTGAGGTAAAACCTCCAAGTTTCACGAGGCCTGAACCTGTGATACCTGGTGGAATTCGGCAAACTCCGGCCAACGCTCCTCCACCTCCCTTGGCGAATTTGACGCCGCCACCGAGGCCATTGCCGACAAATATTCGGTCCAGTTTAGTTCAGTTGCCGGCGGTGAATCTTTTAGACTTGGTTTTATAGGAGCTTGAATGTCGTTTAAGAGCCATTGGCTACCAGCAACAATTGCCGCGGTAATGCTTTATATCGTTATACCTTCCATTCCCCGAGTTCAGCCCGTTTTGGCCCTTTCGGCAGGCGATTCTGCCCAGCAACATTTTGACACAGCCACTTTGAGCCACTGGTCCGCAAAAACGGATGGAAATTGCGGTAGTTCCAACGGAAGCTTTAACCAAAGCGCACCCCTTTGCAATGACACGCAGGACGTCTCGCCTGCGACAGCGGGGTTGTTCACCACAGTGAATTCGAATCCTTGCGGGGTCACATTGACGTATACCGATCCCGTACCCCAAGCTGTCTCTTCCCAGAGGTACATTTTTGTTAATATTTATTCCTTGCAGCAGGAAACCGTCCAAATGGCCGTAAGCATTGATACCGGAATGGCCGTGACCGTTACCAACAATAATATTGTCAATTGCAACAACAACACCAACTTTTGTCCTCCGGGAACGCCGACGCCCGCTCCCATCCCCTCGTTCGTCGGTTCCACGCAAAATCCCCAATGGTACACGGTTTATATGGACACGACTGCGGCTGGCTTTCCTGCTGCGGCCAATATTGTTAGCGTGGCCTTGATTTTACCCAACGGAAACGGATCTATGGACACATCCGGATTCTTCGTGGACAACCTCCAAGGTAGCAACACTTGGATCTCCAATTGCGGCTCGGCTCCTCCGATCCCGCCTACCAACACTAATACTCCGACTAGTTCTCCCACGCCTACTTTCACTAATTCGCCAACTCCAACTCCAACTAACACCGCCAGTAACTCACCCACCAATACCCCAACCGATACCTTTACTAATTCTCCGACCTCAACTCCGACTCCTACCTTCACAAATACGGCTTCTAATTCGCCCACCAATTCTCCCACGAACACTCCCCCAAACACCCCTACCAACACGGGCACTTCAACCGTAACCAATACCGCCACTTTGACTCCCACTGTTACGGACACATTTACTGCGACCAGCTCGGCTACTAATTCACCCACCTCTACCCCGACTTTTACCCCGACTAACACTAGCCCCTTCACGGCTACCAACACCTCCACCAATACCAACACTGGAACTCCCACCAATACGGCCACATCCACCTTTACCTTTACGCCAACTTTTACTTTTACCCTGACTGACACCAATACTCTGGGACCTACCGCGACCAATACTCCTACCAATTCCACCACTAGCACACCGACCAACACGAATACTTTGACCCCGACCTTCACTTCGACCAATACCTTTACTCTCACCGATACTTCGACCCCCACTAACACTGCAACCAACACTAATACCCCGACCTTTACCTTTACGCCCACCGTTACCCTCACTCCGACGGACACCTTTACCCCGGGACCGACGGCTACCTTTACGGCAACCCGTTGCCCGATTTCTGTGTATCCCAACCCAATGGACTTCCAGGCACCCCACAACATTGCCGCCTGTCCGGGTTCTGCTTGCATCGTGCTCAGCTGTATTCCGGATAATTCGGTCGTCAAGATTTACACCGTTTCCTTGTTGCTTGTTCGCGCCTTCCATGCCGATTCAACTGATCCTAATTTCAGCCCTCTGAGTGGCTCGGGTGTCGGGACGATCACTTGGGATGGGCGTAATGGCGACGCTAATCCAGTCTCCTCAGGTTTTTACCTTTATGTCGTCGAGCCGCCCACGGGCGACAAGTCGTTCGGTAAATTTGCCATATCCCGGTCCTGGTAATGAGAACCATTCAACGGCTCTACTTTTTCGCCGTTCTTTTAGGTTTTTGGGGTTTGTCATCTCCTAGCTTCTCCCAAGTGGCCAACGGGGGAAGAGCTGCCTTTGATTTCTTGAAAATTTCGCCCATCACACGAGCTATCGGGATGGGAGGGGCTTACACTGCGATTGGGGATGATGTTGGCTCTATTTATTACAATCCGGCCGGTTTAGCGAGCCTTCTGACCTGCGAGTTGAATCTCACCTATTTAGCTCTTTACCAAAGCATGAATTACGAGTCCGCGACATTCGCTTATCCACTGGGGGAATCCTTGCCCAACTTTGGCGGGACTGCCGCCTTGGGCATCAATTTTCTCCAACCCGGGAACCTTCCCAGGACCAATGACCAGGGTGTCACCGTCAACGGAAACGGGACTTTTTCCAGCGCGGACGAAGTGTTCACTTTTTCTTACGCCCGGATGATCACCTCGGGGGTCCACGTTGGTGTTTCGGTCAACTACATGCAACAACAAATCGACACGGTCACTAGCTCCCTGTTCGACGTAAACATGGGGGTTGTTGTGCTTCCCCCATTTGACGGAATGAGAATTGGTGTCGCCCTGAAGAATTTGGGGGCTCAATCCCTGGGGTTCAACCTACCCTTTGCCCTCGACGGGGGAATTTCCTACCGTCACTATGAGATTTTCAGCGAACAGGACGATGCAGCCTTAACCGCCGAGGCCACCCTTCCCATTCAACCTATTGAGGATCCTGTTGGGGTGAAGGTCGGCGTGGAGTACGATTACAAGTGGGTCGCCAACCGTGTCGCTTTGCGGGTTGGATACGAATTCTTGGATAAATCTTTGGATGGGGTGGGGTTGGCATTGGGAGCCGGCTATGGGCTTGATTTGAACGGCGCAGTTTTGTACGTGGACTATGCTTATGCCCCCGCTGATATATTTGGAAGCGCTCATCGGATTTCGTTGACGACCAAATTCTAATATTTCGAAGGCTCGCGAAATGGTTTTAACAAGACTCAAATCCATCCTCGCCCTTGTTTTACTCTTTTTCATCTCAAATGGAATATCCTTCCTTTTAGCTGGAACGGTTGGAACCAGTACCGCCGATCTCCTGAAGGTCAATATGGGTACCCGCCCGGCGGGAATGGGGGGGGTCTATACCGCCATGGGGGATGACGCTTACGCGATTAACTACAATCCGGCGGGACTTTCTTACGTCAAGGCCAGCCAAGCCATCCTGCTCCACTTGGACAGTCTGGCCGATATTCAATATGAGTACCTATCATTCGCGACCTCTTGGGGCGGCGAAAATACGGTTGCCGCCAATGGGACTTTCCGCCATTCTCCGACCATTGACAACAACAATGGAACCCCTGCGGCCGACACCCAGGACCTTTTGGGTAGCCTTTCCTACGCTCGCAAGTTTTCGGAATCCGTTCGGGCGGGCCTAACTGTGAAATACCTTCAAAGTACATTAGGGCCCTTTTCCAGTTCGGCGGTAGCTTTTGACATCGGGGCCCAGTTGGATAAATTGCCATATGGAATCCGAGCGGGACTTTCTATCCTGAACTTGGGAACAGGAATGGCCTTTAATCCCGCCTCCACGGCAGACCCCCTGCCCATGTTTATCCGGCTAGGTGTCGGGACTCATCAAGTCATTGACAAAAACAAGGATTTAAACATTGGAATTGAAATTTTCAAACCTATCGACCAAGACATCAAGATGGGGGTTGGTGGAGAGTTTTGGGTCTTTCCGAAGCTTTTTGCCGTGCGGGGCGGTTATAAATTCGAGGGGTTGGGATCCACCACCTATAATGTTTTCCAGAACTATAGCCTCGGGTTTACCTTGACTCGCGATATTGAAGGCGATGATTTTTCATTGGATGTCGCCTACAACCCTGCGGATTTCACAACGACCGTCCAAGACACCTTCTTTTTTGGGTTGAACTTCAAGTTCAACCAGTTATTCATTTTTTAAAAATCGCCTCATCATCGCCCGCCAGCAATCAATTGACAAGCTTTGACGGCCCTGTTAATCTTCATGCCCTGTTGATTTCTCCGACTTGAACCCTACTTATTTTTTGTGCCGAGGTAGCTCAGTTGGTAGAGCAGCGGACTGAAAATCCGCGTGTCGGCAGTTCGATTCTGCCCCTCGGCACCATTTTTCCATGATGAATCGGCGGTTTCGCTGCCATACAATGGAAATGGAAGGTCTTGAATACGGTGCCTAAAAATATGGGGATTCAATGGCGCCATTTTTTGACCCAACCCTCAGGTTGTCCATGACACTTCTTTCGCCCGAAATCCTTAAGCCCTGTGATATCCGGGGTATTTATCCAAAACCGCTGGGGACGCCCCAGGCGGAAAAAATTGGATTGGCCACAGGAACGTTTATAAAAGAAGCCGCCCATCGCAATATCAAGGTGGTGGTGGGTCACGACGTCCGGAACTCTAGTGACACCCTCAATAAGGCCATGATTGAGGGCCTGCGCAATACCGGTTTGAAGATTGTTGACGCCGGATTGGTTTCAACTCCTCTTCTTGCTTTTGCCACGCGTATTTCCGGAGCCGCGGCCGGCATCATGATCACCGCGTCCCACAATCCCGGAGAATACAACGGGTTCAAGTTTTTCGACATGGGACATCCCGCATCGACCCGATGGATTGAGGGCCTCTATAAAATCCTCCGTTCCCAGTCTTTTCGGAAGGGAGCGGGGGTGGTAGAGAAAAAGAATTTCTTTGCTGATTACCGTAATGCATTGGTCAATGTGGTGGCCCAGAATTTTCAAGGTTACAAGTTGGTCGTGGACGCGGGCAACGGTATGGCCGCCTTGACCGCCCCCATGGTTTTAGAAGCCCTCCATTGTGGCCTAACCTTGATGAACGAAAAGACAGATGGCGACTACCCAGGCCGGGGCGCCGACAGCTCGGATCCGGGGGCCCTTTCCGCCTTAGGGGAGAAGGTGCGCAAAACCAAATCCCTTTTAGGCGTTGCCTTTGACGGTGATGCCGATCGCGTCAGTTTCGTTGACGAGAAGGGCAGGGAAGTCCCTAATGACGTCATGCTTTGCCTATTCGCGGAAGATCTTTTAAAAGGACATAAAAACGCCAGGGTAGTTTATGACGGCAAATGTTCCGATTGCGTCGAAAAAAGAGTCCGTGAACTAGGCGGTGTCCCCCTCTTGGAAAAATCAGGCCATACCTTTATTTATGAACGTATGGGATCCGAAAAAGCTCCTCTGGGCGGGGAAGCCAGCGGCCATTTTTTCCTTCCGGGGCCTTTCCCGGGCGATGCCCTCTATACTTGCCTAAAAGTGCTTGAAATTCTGAAAGAAGGCCATAGGACCCTTGGAGAGTTCTATTCTCAATTTCCAGTTAGGGTTTCCACCCACGACATTAAACTAGAACTGACTCCGGATAGTGTTCCTAAACTCTATGAGATTCTCAAAAACCGGGCCGAGTCCATGGGAGGGGAAGTGTCCGTTTTGGATGGTGTCCGAGCGATTTTTAAAGAAGGGTGGGGTATCGTTCGTATGTCGGTTACGCAGCCATATCTCACCTGCCGATTTGAGGCGGTTAACCTAAAAAAACTTAGGGTCTTGGCGGAAGAATGGTTCGAGGATAACCCCGAAATCCAACAGGTGATTCTCCAGAAGATAAAGGAGGCCTGACAAAAATGGTTTTCTGCCATTTTGTGGGTCCCTTCAAGGATAAGGGCCTTGAAAAAGTTACGGGCCGATTTATCCAGAGGCTAGAACTTTTTTGGCCCGTTAAGGTTAAGGAAGTCCCGGAAAAATCGAAGGATCTATTGAAGCTCGTCGAGGGAAAGGCGAAAAAGGGAATTTTGATTTCCTTGGATCCGGCTGGGGAATCCATGGATTCGGATAAATTCACCCGATGGGTCACTCAAACTCCGAATGACCTTCAGATCTTTGCTTGGGGTGCTGATGGTCCGCCACCCGAAATCCGGAACTTAAGCATGAAAAAACTTAGTCTTTCCCCCATGACCTATTCCCATGAATTGGCCCGCGTACTTTTGATGGAACAACTTTATAGGGCCGGAGCTATTTTAAAAGGACATCCTTATCCACATTGAGAATCCTCCCCAAATTACGGGAGTGGCCATTGCAACCCATTGGAAGAGTGCATCGTCTAAGTTATTATGAAGGACTTTCGAGTCCATCGTACCCGTTTTTAAACGTGTGCGGCAGAATAGGAAACATCATGAATCCATTGTTTAAGAGAGGCGTTTTTCTCTCCTTAGTCATTGCCCTTGTCTTGCCCACCCAGTCCCGAAGCCAGGAAATCGCAACTGGACCCGAGTCGGTTCAATATGTCATCGAGGATATCCATGGTTCGGACGTTCAGGTCTTGGAAGACGGACAGAAGAAATGGGAATCCGCGGAGGAGGGCCAAGTCGTTGAATCAGGGGACGAAATTAAAGTTGGCGCAAGGAGCGAAGCAACTTTGATGCTTGGTACGGATACCTCGGCACACCTGGACGAAAATAGCGACATGAAAGTGTCCCAAATCGCCGCCAACGAAACCGGAGGTTTTCTCAGCCGGCTGGAAATTTTTGCGGGCCGTGTCCTGGCCGATGTCAAAAAAAATCTGACCGAAACCCACTCCACTTTTGAAATTGAATCCAACGGCGTTGTTTGCGGGGTAAGGGGAACCGCTTTCGAGGTCGCGAATGTGGGGGGCGAATACCAGGTTTCCACCCACGAGGGCAAGGTGGAGGTATCCAGCGGCGGGGAAATCCACACCGTCACGGCCGGAAATTTTTCATCGTTTCGAAACGGTAAATTCTCTTCCTCCCGCCGCTTGGAACGCCCCGAAATCGCGAGGTTTCAGAAATGGCGTGCTTTCCGGCAGGTTGTATGGAAAAAACGCCTGAAACGTCTTGAGGATATCCGCAACCACCGTCGACAACCCTGGCTTCGAAAACATCCGCACTTAAGACGGGAATTGAAATTGAAAAAAAGGAAATGGCTCCGGAGGGAGAGGAAATAACCCGGGGTAGCCTCGGCGGCAATGTCAGGGTAAAATGAGATTAAGTTCAAAGAGGGGAGGAAAACTCCTCTCTTTTTATTTTTGGAGCAATCATGAATATCGCTGAGCGTCTTGCCCCCGCAGTCGGCGAAACCCGCCTTGAAGACCGCCCGCAACAAAACACCATGGCTGACGCCGTCAGGGACGTATTGGAAAAGGGGGGCTATTTGATGGTGGAGGCGGGGACGGGGGTCGGGAAGAGTTTTGCCTATCTCATTCCGGCCCTTGAGTACGCCTTGCGCAACGAAGGCCCCGTTGTCGTTTCCACACACACCCTAACCCTGCAAGAGCAACTTTTTCAAAAAGACCTGCCGCATGTCCTAAAAGCCCTGGAAAGGGAAGGACTTGGAAAGGCTACCGCGACCCTTTTGAAGGGGAGGGGGAATTACCTCTCTAAACGGCGCTTAAAACTAATCCTCGATAACAATCAGCAAATGGAAATCGGGGGCGAGAGCGCCGAATTGTTCAGACTCCAGGAATGGGCTGCCAGGTCGTCGGAAGGAACCCTCACCTCAGCCGGGTTTTCCATTCCCGGCGAAATTTGGAATGAGGTCAAAAGCGATCCGCACCATTGCTTGGGCCCCAAATGCGAAACTTTTGATTCTTGCTTTTACCATTCGGTGAGACGCCGCAGTTATGGCTCGAACCTAATTCTCGTCAACCACGCTCTTCTTCTCGCGGACCTCGCTCTAAAAATGGAGCAAGACCAGGGCGTCCTTCCTCCCTATCAGTCCTTGATTGTGGATGAGGCCCACCATCTGCCGGCTTTGGCCGCCGAACAACTGGCTACCAGCGTTACCTTATACGAATGCATGGGATTGGTGAAACACCTTCTTTATTCCGAGGACAAATCGACCGAAGGTAAAAAAGGGTTGTTCGCCCTAATGCCCGTCAAAGGCGCTGGTGAAGCAGTGATGGAATTCAAGGCCGCAGTCGAGGGGTTTTTCAGCGAGATTGGACATGCCGCCTTTGGCTCTTCTGCTCCCAATCGGGCCTATTCCCTCCCCGCCAAAGTCCCCGGCGTGGAGTGTTTGGCCAGGCCTCTGCGAAAAATCGAGGCGCTTTTGGAAACGGCCGCCGAATCCGCGAAAACCGAAGAGTTGGAATTGGAGGCCAAGGGAAGCCGTGAGGAATGTCGTTCCCTTGTGAAAAGACTTTCCTTGATTCTTGAACGGGGATGGGGAGAAGAGGCCTGCTATGTGGTGGAGCCCGATGGGGCGGCCTTACGGCGTGGCGAACCCAAAGCCTCTTCCATCAAGGCAATTCCACTGGATGCCTCAGGGGTTTTGCGGGAAAACCTCCTCTCAAATTTGAAATCCGTGGTGTTTACGAGCGCGACCCTTTCTGTGTCCCAAGATTTCAGTTATTTCAAGCATGCCTTGGGGTTGGAGGATTGGGACCAGACCGGACGGGGCAAGACCCTTTCGGTGGGCTCGCCTTTCAACTACAAGAAACAGGTTACCCTTTTCCTGCCGCGCTCTATGCCACATCCTCGCCGGGAGGAAGGACGTTACAATGAAGCCTGCATCGAATATATCCGGGCTTCCCTCAAGAACTCCCACGGAAAAGCCTTCGTGCTTTTTACCAGTTTTCGCATGCTCCGCCAGGTGGCGGAAGCCCTTCGCGGCGATTTGGAGGATTTAGGAATCACCCTCTTGGTCCAAGGTGAGGAGGGTTGGGACCGAACCCGGCTGTTGAAAGTATTCCGGGAGGACGTGGATTCCGTGCTTTTCGGGGTCAACAGCTTTTGGGAAGGGGTGGATGTTCCAGGTGAAGCCCTCTCCAACTTGATCATCACCAAGCTGCCTTTCCAGGTCCCGGAGGGGCCCTTGGTAGAGGCCCGACACGCGCGCCTGAAAGAGCGGGGCTTGGAACCTTTCCAGGTGGAAAGTCTCCCGGAAGCCGCCTTGCGGCTGAAACAGGGTTTTGGCCGACTTATTCGGACCGCCACCGATGTTGGAACAGTAACGCTTTTAGACCCCCGCGTGACAACCGAGAGATGGGGAAAAGTTTTCCTCGACGCCCTTCCTGAGTGTGAAGTGGTTTACCTCTCAAAACCGGGCACACCCGAGAAGAAAGCAAAATTTCAAAAGCATAAAGTCTAAAAGCGCGAATGTGAAAATTTGAATTTTCCGGCCGCGTACTTTCATACTTCTCTTAACGATTTTTACTGTAAAATAGGCCCATGGCCCGTTCTAAAACGCCCGTTTCCCAGCCGCGTGACCAAGAAGCAGCGGAAGAAATCCGTGTCATGAACCCCCAAAAGGGAAGTGACGACGAGGAACCTACCCTTCGCCCCCAGCATCTTTCGGAATATGTCGGCCAAAAGGCCCTCAAGGAATCCCTCGGCATTACTTTAGCCGCCGCCCAAAAACGAAAGGAAGCCCTGGAACATCTTTTGCTTTCGGGCCCGCCCGGCTTGGGCAAGACGACCCTAGCGGCCATCATCGCCAGGGAGATGGAAGTGAACCTCAAAACGACCTCGGGGCCGGTTATCGAGCGGGCGGGGGATTTGGCCGCCCTTTTGACGAACCTCCAGCCGCACGACCTTCTTTTCATCGATGAAATCCACCGACTGCCACGGGTTGTGGAAGAGGTCCTTTATCCGGCGATGGAAGACTTCCAATTGGATATCATGATCGGGAAGGGTCCTACGGCTAAGGCAATCCGCCTACAGCTGCCGCCTTTTACGTTGGTAGGGGCGACTACCCGAGCTGGAAAAGTGAGCGCCCCCCTTCGGGACCGGTTTGGCCTCTCCTTCCGACTGGAGTTTTACCAACCCGAAGAACTGACCGATATCCTAAAAAGATCGTCCCAAGTCTTGAAAATTAAGATTTCCGATGACGGAGCGGCCGAGATTGCCCGCCGGTCCAGGGGAACCCCCCGCCTGGCCAACCGGCTCTTGAAGAGGGTCCGTGACTTCGCGGACATCAAGCGCAAGGGTGCTATTGACCGGGAGGTCGCCGATTCGGCCCTGAAACTCCTGGAGGTGGATGAACTTGGCTTGGACCGCATGGACCGGCGTATCCTTTCCTGCGTAGTGGAGAAGTTTTCGGGGGGGCCCGTGGGTTTGGAGACCCTCGCGATGGCGGTTGGGGAGGAACCAGATACGGTGGAGGATGTTTACGAACCCTTCCTGGTTCAAATCGGATTTCTACAGCGTACCTCGAACGGTCGAAAAGCCACACCTCTTGCTTTCCGGCATTTGGGAATGAATCCCCCAGCCAGTTCCCAAGGGGCCCTGCTATGAACCGACCTTCTTGGAGAATTTTATGAAGGTCCACAATCACCGTTTGAAGTTATACGGTCTCGTCATGGTGATCGGCACTGGTGGTGGACTCCTTTTTCCTACTTTGGCCAAATTCACGCA
>DATKOC010000020.1:0-8175 GCA_035524855.1 bacterium | reverse complement strand
AAAGGAAACGCTCACGGATGAATCAGGGGCTTTCGAGCTGTCGCGGGTGAAATTTTATGGAAACAGCGTCGTCTACGGAAAACAGACGGGCTACTGGACCTCCCTCGGTCTTCCTGGAAATAAAGGGATTCCCATTACGATCCGGCTAACCCCCATTCCGCGCGATTTCAATTCCGAATCGGGTGGATTAAGCGGATTCTTCAGGGGCCAATCCCTGATTTTTCCCAGGAACGGTGATTTCGCGTCATTTCTCGAGAGTAGAAAGGAATCAATCGCCGCCCTTCGCCCTCAAGTTCTTCGTCTGGCGGGTTTGGAATCCATTGCCAACAACCAGGCTTCGGTTTTCGCGGTGATTGATCGCTTTATCGCCTTCACGAAGGAGTTGGGTGCCGACCCCATGATCGTGATTCCAACGGGAAAACTACAACCACAAGAGGCGTCGGCTTGGGCGCGTTACTCTAATGTCGAAAAGAATTACGGGGTCCGCTATTGGGCCATCGGGGATGAACCGGATCTCATGTTGAAGGGGGGAGGCAATCTGTCGGGGGAGTCTAATGGCCTTTACGACTGTATCAATGATTTTCGAACGCTGTATAACGCGCTTAAAACGGTTGACCCGAACCTGGTCGTCCTTGGACCGGAACTCGCATGGAAATATTCCGAGGGCGAAAACGACTGGCTGACTCCCTTCCTCCAATACGACGGGGATATCGTCAACTTGATTTCCGTCCATCGGTATGGTTGCCTGGCGGACAAGCCCTGCTCCGCAAAATCCATTGAGGAAAACCTCCGGGGTGAAGAAGCCGCCCTGTGGGGAATCAGCGACAAAATCGCCGCCCAGACAGATAATTTCGTTCCTTTGGTCGTGACCGGCGGTAACAGCTGCTTGAGTTTTCCGGTTTCGGCCGCCGATGAAGCATCTCCGGGCGGTTTTGAAGCCGCGCTTTGGATGGCCGAGGAAATGTCAATCCTTGCCCAAACGGGGTTAGGAATGGGTTTCCTGTCCTCCGTCAAGGCGGAGGGGACCGATGGCTTGTTCAACGGAACGGGGCCACAGCCGGTTTATTGGGCCCAAAAACTTTTTGGGAACGCGGCGAAAGGGAAAATACTGGATGCCCAAATTCCCCAAGCCGATATTTCGCTGTTCGCGACACAAGAAATCCTTTCCAAGGATGTTCGCCTGTTGATCGTCAATAAAACCGATCGTTACTATCATCCTAAAATTTACCTAAACGGCAAGGATGGGGATTTAATTGTGGACGCCGGCCTCAAGCAGAGAGTGGAATATGAAATTCCGTCGTTTTCCATCTCTTGTTTGAAGATCAAGGCTGACAATTCACCTGGCGAAGTGGTACTTTACACCCGAAAGTTGGCCCGGGCGGACCAGGCGCCGGTAACCTCGGTTTTAAAGCCCTGGTGATGTCGCACAACCCACCGGATGAACGTCCCGGGACCAAGATTTGGATGGTTTTGACAAGATGCTTCATTATTCCACCGCAAAAATAGAGCCGCGCTCCGAGTCCTGGATCAAGCCGCTAGACGCACTGGTTCTCCTCTACCAGGGCGCCATTTCCATCGTGCTCTTGACCGCCGATATCCCCACGGATGTGAGGCTCCGCTTATTGGGGTATCACGCTTTTTTCTCGGTCGCGCTCCTGGTTTTTCTCTGGAACGCCCGGCATATTTTCTTCGCGCCCATCCAATTTGTCCGCGAATTTTATCCCCTCATCGCCATGTTGTTTTTTTATCGGGAAGTCGGTTCCCTTGTGCACGGCTATTTCGACTGGACCCTGGATGATTGGCTACTTCGCATGGACGGCGAGGCGGGGAAGATCGGGACCCGTATTTGGAATTTTCAGCAGTTTTATCCCCCCGCTAGGTTATTGAACGAATTTTTCAGCATTGGCTACGCCTTTTATTTCTTCCTCCTTCCGGCCTCGGCCCTAGTCCTCTATTTTCGCGCCCCCTTGAGCCAGTTCCGAAAGTTCATGTTCTCTATCAGCTTCACTTATTACCTCCACTATTTAATTTTCATATTCCTGCCCGCTGAAAGCCCCCGCTTTTACATGCCCGGCTTAAGGGAGTCACTCCGGGGCTATTGGGTCTCGGAATGGCTGCAATCGGTCGTTGAAAACAACGCCTTTCCGGGCGGCTCCTTTCCAAGTTCCCACATCGCCGCCGCTGTCATCTGTTTCATGGCTTTTTCCTATTTCGGGAAATGGCGGTATCCGCTCCTTTTCATGACCATGGCCATGTTCGCGGGGACCATCTATGGGCGTTACCATTATTTCATTGATGTGGTGGCGGGTCTGGCGGTAGGGTTGGTGTGCTACTTCGTGGCGCCGTTTATCGAGCGAAAATGGCCATTTATGGTCACAGAGGAAGGTTTCGCGCTCAGGCACCGCGAGAACCCAGTGATGGACCGCCGCAAGGATGTGGCCGGCCTTGGTTGATCGGTTTTAAAACTCAATTTGTCTGAGGAAATCAAAGTGGACGAACAGGGAAAGCACCTAACCCAGGCCGAGATTCAAATCAAGAAACTGGAGGCCATGCGCCAACAGCGGGAACAGGTTTCGGCGGAATCCGCCCCCAAATCCCCCTCGGCCCCTAAAACGGAGGCTGCCCGCATCGAGGAGCGCCTCAGGGCCATGCGGATCGCGGGGGAAAAATCGAGGGGTTCCGCCCCCCGGCGCCCGAAGATCGAAGGCAAGCAAAAAAGCTCCAAGCTTACCTTCGCCCAGATCCGCCTGTTGGAGGAGATCCTCGCCAAGGACAGCCGGCTCAAGGGAAGCGTCATCACCCGCATCGCCTTGAACCGGTTCTTGAACATCGAGAACACCGCCGAGGAAAACGACCTGGAAGCCCGCATCAACGAAATACTGGGACAATTGAAGAACCGATAAGATTTTCACGGAGTGAGAATTTTGAAACTTTTAATTAATGGAGAAACCAGGGAATTTCCCGAGGGGATGTCCCTGGAGGAAGTCATCAAGCAATTGGGGGTCCGCAAGGAAACGGTGGTGGCGGAAGTGAACCGTCAGATCATCCATAACGAAAAAAGGGCCGACTGCCGACTGTCGGAGGGTGATCAGGTGGAATTGATCCAATTTGTGGGGGGCGGATAAAGGCAGTCGGCAGTTGACGGTTCACAGTTGACAGGGAAAGCGAAGGCGACACATGACGGCAACCCTCGAACAAATCAAATCCGAAGACACCTACCAGATCAACGGGAAGACTTTCACGTCCCGCCTTTTGGTGGGGACGGGGAAGTACGCCACGAATGAACTGATGACCCAATGCCTGGAGGCCTCCGGTACCCAAATCGTGACCGTCGCCCTCCGGCGCGTGAACCTGGACAACAAGGGTGAAAAGACCCTGCTGGATTTCATTGACCCCAAGAAATACACCCTCCTTCCCAACACCGCGGGGTGTTATAGCGCCGAGGAGGCCATCCGGGTGGCGCATTTGGCTAGGGCCACCGGGATCTCCGACTTCGTGAAGCTGGAGGTCCTTTACGACGAAAAAACCCTCCTGCCGGACCCCATCGCCACCCTGGAAGCGACGAAGACCCTTGTGAAGGAAGGGTTCACGGTAATGACTTACACCTCGGATGACCCAGTGATGGCCCAGAAGCTTGAGCAGGCGGGGGCCCACGCGGTGATGCCCGCGGGTTCTCCCATTGGGAGCGGCCAGGGGGTCCTGAATCCCAACAACATCCGCATCATCCTGGAAAAGCTTAAATGCCCCATTCTTATCGACGCGGGGGTGGGTTCCGCCTCCGACGTGGCAGTTGCTATGGAACTGGGAGTGGTGGCGGTATTGCTCAATACGGCCATTGCCCACGCCAAGGATCCCCTCAAGATGGCCCACGCCATGCGCCACGCCACCGAGGCGGGAAGGTTGTCCTACCTCGCCGGAAGAATCCCAAAAAAACTGTACGCGCAGGCTTCAACGCCAATCAAAGATTTCTAATTGATGCCCAGCCTAAAAGCCCGACTCGCCAAGGCTCGTTTGTACCTCGTCACCGACCAAGAGCTTTCCGAAAACAACGATACGCTTAAAACCGTCGCCGAAGCCCTGAAGGGCGGCGTGGACATTGTCCAACTGAGGGAATATTCCCTGAACGATTCGGATTTGCTGGCCATGGCGAAGGAAGTTCGGCGCATGACCATCCAACACAAAGCCCTTTTCATCGTGAACAACAGGCCTGATGTGGCCTTGGCCTCGGGCGCTGACGGGGTGCATTTGGGGCAGGACGACTTGCCGGTTTACGCCGCGCGGAAAATACTGGGCAAGGATAAGATCATCGGGGTTTCCACCCATGGCATGAACCAGGCCCGGAAGGCCATCAAGAATGGGGCCGATTACATCGGAGTGGGGCCGGTCTATCCCACCCAAACCAAGAAAAACGTGGTGCCGCCGGTCACCTTGGGCTATGTCCGCCAGGTGGCCGCCGCCGGGTTTCCGATCCCCTTTTTCGCCATCGGGGGGATCAAACTTCACAATGTGGAAGAGGTTTTAAAGGCCGGAGCGAGGCGGGTCGCGGTGGTGACCGGCATCGTGGGGGCGCTGAAAGTGAAAAAGGTGGCCGCGGAATTTAAGGAAATTATTCTTAAGTACCCTGCTTGAGGCTTTTGGTGCTGGCCCACCTTGAGAAAACCGAGCTGTCCACCTTATAATTTGATGAATTCAACTTACAGAGGTCTAACTTTATGTCTCGCCCCATTGTTCTTTATCCCGATCCCCGGTTAAAACTCAAAAGCAAACCCGTTACCCAATTTGGGCCTGAAATGCGGACCCTGGCCGCGGAAATGACCGAAACCATGCGCGAGGCCTGCGGCGTCGGGTTGGCGGCCATCCAGATCGGTGAGGCCATCCGCATGATGGTCATGGACGTGGATTATGACAAAGAAGACCGGGGCGAGGCCCTGGCCATGTTCAACCCTGAGATTCTCCATGAGGAAGGCTCCGAAACCATCGAAGAAGGCTGCCTTTCCATCCCCGACGTGCGTGAGGATGTCGAGCGTTCCTTCAAGGTCAAGGTGAAGTACCAGGACCTGGATGGAAAGGAACAGGTCGGGGAATACGAGGGCCTTTTGGCCCGTTGTGTCCTGCACGAAATCGACCAT
Organism: bacterium; assembly: GCA_035524855.1. Classification (GTDB taxonomy): domain Bacteria; phylum Oederibacteriota; class Muellerivitia; order Muellerivitales; family Muellerivitaceae; genus DATKOC01. The sequence goes on along the minus strand of DATKOC010000020.1, from coordinate 3,046 downwards.
ATGAACGGCCAACTCTTCATCCAAAAGGTGCCCGCCGTGAAGCGGTTGTTCCTCAAGAAACAGCTCGACGAACTGAAGAAGAACTACAAAGAAGCCGCCCGCCTGTAAGGCAATTATGAATTTTGAATTCTTAATTTTGAATTAAAAATTCCAGCTTCCGCGAAGTGGAAACTATCCCAATTAAAAATCTAAAATTAAGAATTAAAAATTGGAATTCGCGATGAACAATTCATTGCGAATTCTGTTTATGGGTACCTCGGATTTCGCCGTTCCTTCCCTGGAAGCGCTGCGCCTGGCGGGGTATCCCGTGACGCTGGTTGTGACCCAGTCGGATAAACCGGCCGGGCGGGGAATGGAACTAAAGTCCTCCCCCGTGAAGCTGAAAGCCGCCGAATTGGGCTTGCCGGTTTACCAGCCGGAGAAAGTCAGGACACCGGAAGCCATTGAAGCCCTCCAGAAAGCGGAGCCCGACGTGGCCGTGGTGGCCGCTTACGGCCAAATCCTTCCGGCGGCAGTCCTCCAAATCCCCAAAATCGCCTGCCTGAACATCCATGGCTCCATCCTCCCCAAATACCGGGGGGCAGCCCCCATCCATTACGCCGTCATGAACGGGGAAACCGAAACGGGCGTGACGATCATGTACATGAACGAAAAAATGGACGAGGGTGACATGCTCTTGGTTAAGACTACTCCGATTGGGCCCGAGGAAACGACCGGTGAAATCCATGACCGTTTGGCCAAGCTGGGTTCGCAAGGTCTATTGGAGGCCTTAAAACTTTTGGCGGAGGGCAAGGCTCCCCGGACGCCCCAGGACCACTCCAAGGCCACCTACGCCCCCTCCATCAAGAGGGAATTTTGCAAGTTGGACTGGAATTCAACCGCCACGCGGATCCATAACCGAGTCCGGGGTTTGAGCCCCTGGCCGGGGGCGGAGACGGGCTGGCAGGGAATGGAACTGAAGGTTCACAAGGCCCAATTGGCCAGCCTCAAGGGCAAGCCGGGGGAAGTGCTGGAAGTTTCCAAGGAAGGCGTGGTGGTGGGGGCGGCTGTTGATTCGGTCCAGTTGATCGAGATTCAACCGCCGGGGAAGAAAAAGATGAGCGCCTATGATTTCACTTTGGGCCATCCGGATTTCAAAAAAGGCGAGATTCTATCTTAGCCATCATCTATGATTACCCACCCAAGTCCTCGCAATGACAGATACAAAGAAAGAAATATAAAACAATGGAAACTCCTAACAACCCCAGCCCATCCGGTTCCAAGCCCCCTCGGCGTCCTTGGAAGGGCCGTCCCTCGTCCGGCAAACCTTTCCGCCGCCCCGGGGGTTCGGGCCGCCCTTCCTCGGGACGTCCACCCCGCCGTGACCGTCCCCATTCAGCTTCTTCTACCGGTCCGGGTGACTTCCGTGGCCCCCGCCGTCCGGGCGGTCCGGGCCGTCCCTCTGGCGGCAGGCCCCCCTTTCGAAAAGGCCCCGGGGGGCGCCCACCTTTTCGATCCAATAGGCCGGGCGGCCGTCCTCCTTTTCGCCCGAATCGCCCGGAAGGCCAGCCGGCTCCGCCCACGGCTCCACCTAAAGAGGGCGAGGTTATTACCACTCCACCCAGTTCGACTTCCGAGCGTCCACCTTATCGTCCTTCCTCCGGCGGACCGTCGCGCCCGGGATACCGTCCACGATTTGGTTCCGGTAAACCCGGTGACAGGCCTGGCGGAAGACCAGGGGGCAGGCCGGGAGGACGTTCTGGTCCTAGACCCTCAGGCCCCCGGCCCAACCGAATGCCCTCACCAAGGCGTAACCCCGATGAAATATCTCCCTCCCGCTTAGGAGCGGCCAAGGCCCTTTACAGCATGGAAAAGGGCTCCAAGGTTTCGGACGTCCTGGTCACCAACCGGAATCTGATCCCTGAAGACGAGGCCCTTTTGCGGGAACTCGTCTATGGCTGTACCCGCCAGAAGCGTCTTTTGGATTTTTACCTGAACACCCTTTGCCAGAGCCCCTTTGACAAACTGCCGGTTGAGGTGAAAATTTCCCTCCGGATGGGGCTTTACCAGCTTCTCTTCCTCGACCGGGTACCGGCCCACGCCGCCGTCCATGAATCCGTCAACCTCGCCAAGAAGGGCGGACAGGAAGCCTTAAGCGGCTTCGTGAACGCGGTTTTAAGGACCGCCGAGACGAAAAAAGCCGAACTGGAAATTAAAGGGGACAGTGACATCGATACCCTTTCCATCCGCCATTCCCATCCCACTTGGCTGGCCAAGAAGTGGGTCAAGGAATACGGACAGGAGAAGGCGGAGGGTATCCTGGCGGCGGACAACCGGCCCCACCCGGTTTACCTGCATGTGAAGCCGGGCCTGGGGGATAAAGCCACCGAGGATCTGGGGAAGCAAGGGGTTCGGGTTTCAAAGGAAAACTGGCCTTCCCATACTCTGAGACTTCGAAGCCATGAGGGCGGGATCTTTACCGGGGAGAGCTTCCAGCAGGGAGATTGGATCGTCCAGGACTGGGTGCCCCAAGCCATGTTGGAAATGTTACCCCTCACCGAGGGACAGAGGGCCTGGGATGTCTGCGCCGCTCCGGGAGGAAAGACCGTGGCCCTTGCCTGGAAATTAGGTGAGAAGGGGCAAGTGCTGGCGACCGACGCCTCGCCCGATAGGATTAAGAAGCTCACCGAGAACCTCAAGCGCACGGGTTTGAAACAGGTGCAGGTCTATGAAGGCGAGTTGAGGAAGTTTCCCCCCGCGAACAAATTCGACTTGATCTGGGTGGATGCCCCTTGCAGTGGAACCGGGGTTCTTTCCCGCCGGGCGGACTTGCGCTGGCGGCTTATCCCGAAAGACGTGAGCTCCAACGTAGAGACCCAAAGGTTGTTGCTGGAAGAGGGCCACGGCCATGTTTATCCCAAGGGCTTCCTGGTTTACAGCACTTGCTCGTTGGAAAAAGAGGAAAACCAGGAAGTCGTCACCGGCTTTTTAAAAGACCATCCCGAATGGGGGCCCGTGATTCCGCCCATTCCCGAAGGCCACCCGGAGATTTTGAAAGACGACTTGG
>DATKOC010000019.1:0-6796 GCA_035524855.1 bacterium | reverse complement strand
ACCGGCGGACCGGTTTGAACGAAGGTTTGATTTTGCGCGATTGGAAAGAGGGTTTGTTTTTATAGAAACCCATCAAGAAACAAAGGGCCAGGCCCTTACATTACAGTTTAAGGAATTCCGCCTGGCCTGGCGCGTCACCCCGAAGCGGCCCCATTCCATCAACTTCCCTTACAGCTTGCGTTCTTCTGGCGCCGCATTCCTCTGAGAGCTTTGCGGGAAAAGGTTTTGAGAGTAAAGCCCCAAGAGAAACCCTTCGACGCGCTTTGCTTACCAAGGGTTGGCGCGGCCCGCGGGAGGACCGCCGAAGCAAGCCAAGGCCTGGGGGAAGGCTTTCCCCTTTAAGAATCAGCCAATAAAAAAAACTCCAGCGGAAAGATCCGTGGAGTTTTAAAAGTGGTTAGGTTGTGTATTTAAATCCCTCAAATCATATCCCACCCCCTTTCCAGAGGCCAAAATTCAAGATTGGGTGGCTGGCTTGTTCTTCGGTTGGATGGACTCGAAGAAACAAAGGGGCCTGCCCGGACTCCCCTCCCTCAGCCGGCAGTCACGGAAATTTGCCGCGGCTTGGCTTCCTCGCTCTTGGGGACCGTGATCTCAAGGACGCCGTCCTTGACCGACGCCTTGATCTTGTCGGCCTGGATCATCTGGGGCAGCGAAAAGCTGCGTTGGAAGGTCCCATAGGCCCTTTCCAGCCGGTGGAAATTGCCCTTTTCCACGTCATAACGCGGTTTTTTTTCCCCTGAGATGGTCAATATGTTCTCCGCCAGTGAGATCTTGATATCATCCTGTTTCATCCCCGGCATTTCGGCGTAGAAGCGGTATTCATCCTTGGCTTCCTCCACATCCACCGAGGGAATCCAGCCTGTCCCGAAACCCTGGAGGTCCAAACCAGGCCGCATGTCCAGGACATTGTCAAACAAGCGGTCCCATTGATTTTTGTCCAACTTTAAACCGGATTTAAAAAGACTCAGCCCATTCATGGCTGCCCCTCCTTATTTGGTTTTTACGGGCGACTTGGTTTTCGTGGGGATACATTTAGGAAAGCTGATTTTTCCCGTCAAGGCCCTGAAATCATTTGTTTTTAATATTCCAATGCCCGTCGTTTTTATAGGAACTAACCCCAAGGCCCGAAGCCGGGGGCTCGGTGGATAAGGCCCCAAGGCCGACTTTTCGAAATGCTTCAAGAACGCGGGGTGGATTTCGGCGTGGAAAAAATTATTATTTTTTTCAATTTCGCGAGGGGGGTCTTGACACCGGCATGGGACGGAATATATTTTTTATAAGTTTATTTTTTCTTTGATTTTCGGTTACAAAGGAGGAACCAATGGAAATCACGGAAAAATTTATCGTGGTGAATAAATTAGGCCTTCATCTCCGGGCGGCGGCCGAGTTGGTCAAAACCGCCCATAAGTTCAAATGTAAGATCAAAGTCCGAAAACAAGGCCTGGCCGCCGACGCCAGGAGCCTCATGAACCTCATCGCCTTGGGGGCGGCCTATGGGTCCGAACTCGCGGTGACCTTCGAGGGCGAGGACGCCTGGCCGGCCTCCCGCGCGTTTGCCGATCTCTTCAAGACCGGCTTCCGCGAAATGGAAACGGCCGTGGCTTAAGTTCCCCGAGTTTTTCCAGCGGGCCTTAATAAAAATAGAATCCTTTTCCCGGTCGGATCAAAGGGGAAGGGCTCACTTGTCTAAGTTCACAGGGTCAAGATAAGGGATGTTCTTCCCCGCGACGGGAACCTAAATAATGGCGCCAATCAATGGCGCCGGCTTCAACCTTTCAACACGTGTTTCCCCGTCTTTTTCGTGCCGACCTTCTCGATCAACATGAATCACATCACCAATGGTGGTATCCTTACGGGAAATTTCGGCCGGTCATCCCCTCCCGGAAAGGCGCCGTAATCCTTGCGACGAATCCATTGGAACCTTTGTTTCGGGGCCTGCCTTGCCCTCCTGCTGGCCTTTTCCCCCGCCCGCGCCCAATACAACGTCGGCGACACCCTGGCCTTCACCGTGACCTACACCGACAACGATGGATTCAACTGGAACAACACCACCATTTCCGTGCCCCTCGGCCCGAACCTGACCTACGACTCCTGCTCCGGCGCCCCCTGCGGCGTCATGGGCTCGTCGGTCACCTGGAACGTGGGGCTGGTTCCCAACGGCACCTCCGGGGCCATGACCTTCACCTTTACCATCAATTCCTGCGTCCCCAATAATTTCGTCATCCAGGCCACCTGGCATGTGGGCTCCCCCCTGATGACCTTCTCCACCGCCCCCACCACCTACACCGTGGCCTGCCCCCCCAACACGCCGACCGACACCTCGACGGCCACCCCCAACGGGACGGCCACCGATACGCCCACCCTGACCCCGACGGACACGCCGACCAACACCCCGACGCCCAGCGCGACGAACTCCCCGACGCCGACCGGCACGCCGACGGCGACCGATTCGGCCACCGCCACGGCCACCCTCACCGCCTCGGATACGGCCACCGGAACCGCGACCAACTCCCCCACACCAAGCCCGACCGGCACCCCGACCGCGACCCTCCCCTTCACGGCGACCAACTCGGCCACTTCCACGGCCACCGCGACGGCGACCAACACCCCGACGTTGACCCCCACCAACACGGCGACGCCGACGGTGACCGACACGCCCACGAACTCCCCCACCCTGACTTCCACCCTCACCCCCACCGATACGGCGAGCTTGACCCCGACAAGCACGGCGACCTCGACGGCCACGGTCACGATGAGCCCGACCGACTCCTTCACGGCCACCCCCACGGTCTCGCCCACCAACTCGGCCACGGTGACCGACACATCCTCGCCGACGAACAGCCCCACGGTCACGCGGACCCCGACCGTCACCCCGACCCCGACCAACACCCTCGCCGCGGCCGACGTCTTTTACGTGGACAAGAACCTCTACCGGCCCGCGAGCGACAGCCCGGTCTCGATCTACATCGATTACACGGCTTACCCGGGGGAATTCGGCCTATGGATCTACAACACCGCGGGGGAGCATATCCAAACCCTGGTCCCGCCGGTGAATTTGGCGGGGCCCATCAACAAATCCTATTTTTGGGACGGGACGAACAAGAGGGGGGATGCCTGCGCCAGCGGGGTCTATATCCTATACCTGGTGGAGCCCTTCGACCGGAAGCTCAAGAAGATCCTTTTGGTCCGGTAGGGCCCGCCGCCGCCAAATAAACGGGCCGGTCTGGGCTTTCAACTTTTGGGGCCGTTTTCAGGCGGGCCCGATGGGCCAACGGGACAAAACCTGCCGGACCGTGCGCTCGGTCGCGCCACGCATGGAGGCCACCGCGTCATAGGCCCGGTGGCCCACTTCCCTGGCCAAGCTCAAATCCATGAATCCCTTCAATAGGTTGGCCGCCTCGGCCCCATCCTTCACCTGGAACCCGCCGCCGGCTTGGGCCAGGGCCTGGGCCGCCTCGGTGATGTTCCGGGTCGAGGGCCCGAAGCAAACGGGCACATGGGACAAGGCCGGTTCCATGACATTGTGCCCCCCGATGGGAACCAGGGTGCCTCCCACGAACACCGCCCGGGAAAGGGCGTAGGCCAGGGAAAGCTCGCCCACCGTGTCGAGAACCGTCACGCGAGCCGGGGATTGGCCCTTCTCCAGCTCCGTGCGCAGGACACCGGCGATTCCCAGGGCCTTTAACTTTTCCTGGTAAGCGGGCACGTTTTTCAGGTGCCGGGGCGCGACGAGGACCTTCACATTCGGCCCAAACCCGAGGATCCCCGGAATTTGGGGAAAAAGCTGGTCCTCCTCCCCCTCCCGCAGGCTTCCGAGGGTGAAGAGGACATCCTTGTCCGAAAGCCCAAGTTTTTCCCTGAAGACCCCCACGGCCTTGGGGTCGGGGGCCTCCAGGTCGTATTTCATCTGGCCCATGACCTGGACCCGCTTTCGGGAAACGCCCAGCGCCTCCAGCCGGTCGGCATCCACCTGGGTTTGGACCAGGCAGGTGTTGAGGCAGTTGAGGGCTGGCGAGAAGAGGGATTTCAGGCGCCGATAGGAGGGGAAGCTTTTGTCGGAGACCCGGCCGTTAATGAGGATCAACGGCAACCCGTTCTTGCCGGTTCGAAGGAGCCAGTTGGGCCAGAACTCCGTCTCCGCCACCAAAACCATGACGGGCCGGATCGCCTGAAAGGCCCGCTTCAGGGGGCCGCCCATATCCAGCGGCGCCAGGAACACCGCGTCCGCTACGCCTTTTTCCCGGGCGATCTTCTTCCCCGTTTCGGAGGTCGTGGTCAGCACGATCCGCGCCTCCGGCTTGGCCTTCCGGAAGGCCTGGCAGAAAGGCGTGATGGCGTTCACTTCCCCCGCCGAGGCCGCGTGCAGCCAGACGTTGTACCCGACCGAGATTCTTTCGCGGTCTTGTTCCGGGTAAAACCCCAGGCGTTCCTTGAGCGAGGACGAGGCCGACAATAGGGCGGCCAACCGCGCGATAAGGTACAGCAGGCCCATCAGTATCCGGTATAGGATGAACATGAAAACAAATTACCTTTTCGAAAAGTAGTTTTCCGCCTCTTGCGTCACCCGATCCATTTCCCTCTGGATCTGCTCCATGTACTTCACGTCGTCCCCGCCCTCCTTTGGCACCCGGATGGGCTCCCCGTAGACGAAAACCGCCCGGCTGAAGGGCTTGGGGATGATGAACTGGTCCCAGCTCTTGAGGCGCCAGCAATGCTCGGCCGCGAAGCCGAAAGGCACCACGGCGCAGCCGGTGAGGCGGGCGATGTTGACCGCCCCCGGCTTCATCTGCCGCCGGGGCCCCCGGGGACCGTCCGGCGTGATGGCGCAGCGCTTCCCCGCCTTGAGGTAGTCCACCATTTCCCGGGTGGCTTCCTGCCCGCCCCGGGAGCTAGACCCCCGCACCGCCGTGTAGCCGAAGAACCGGCCGATGGTGGAGATGAGTTCCCCATCCCGGCTGGCGGAAATCATGACATGCACGTCCTGGTCCCGGTGGTACCAGACGCTCATGAGGATCGTCTCGTGCCAGAGGGACCAGAGGGGCGGTTCGGATTGCCGGCCCCTTGGTCCCAGGTCCGACCGGCCCTCCGACTTGATACGCAGCGTCAGGCCGAGCAGGTGCATGAGCGGCGTGGCGATGAGGACGATCAGCCAGTCGGCGAGGGAGAGTTTATGGGTAACCAATGGATTCTCCAAGTTGATCCGTCATTGCGAGGAATGCCGACCGCATAGGTCGGCGTTTACGACGAAGCGATCTCAGTCTAAACAACTTCCACCTGGGGAAAAGGCATATTTATAACTGGGGTTGCTTCGTCACGTGCTACGCACGCGCCCGCTTATTCAGCGGGCATTCCCCGCAATGACCGCTTAAATCTTAAGATCGCTTTTCCGAATCGAATATCCCAACAGTTTAAGAATCTCCTCCGCGGCGTTTTGCGAGGCGTTGGGGGGATTGGAGATGCTTTTCTTAATCTGCCCGAACTCGTAAAGCTGCCCCGTCCGGTACTCCCCCTTTTCCAGCAGCCGGAGCGTCTCGGCCACCAGCCGCCGGGGTTTGGCCCTTTCCTGCAGCAGTTCCGCCACCACCGCCTTGCCCGCCAGCAGGTTCACGAGCGAGACGTACTTCACCTTGATGAACCTCTTGGCGAGGAACCCCGTCAAGGCGGCCACCTTGTAGGCCACCACCATGGGAATCTTGAGCAGGGCCATTTCCAGCGTGCTGGTGCCGGACTTGACCCAGGCCACGTCGCAAACTTTCCGCATGGCCTCGGCGGGCGCCTCCACGAAATAGAGGGTGTCGCTGGGTTTGAGGCCCCGGTAATCCTTGTGGGCCAGGCCCTGGGGCTTGGGCACGATGAAAGCCGCGTCCGGGCAGGCCTTGGCGAAGAGGCGGGAAGCCCTCAGGAACAAGGGCCAAATCTTGGCGATTTCCCCCTTGCGGCTGCCCGGCATGACGCACACGAGGGGGAAATGGGAGGGGGAGATGCCGTTTTGCTCAAGAACCGCCTCCCGTTTTACCGGGGAAAGATCCATTTCTTCCAGGAGGGGATTCCCCACGTAATGGGCCGTGATCCCGTGTTTCTTGAAATAGCCTTTCTCGAAGGGAAAAATCACCAAGAGCCGATCCACAACTTCCCGCAGGACTTGCACCCGTTTCTCGTTCCAGGCCCAGGTCTTGGGGGCGATGTAATAGCAGACCTTGACGCCCAGCGCGTGGGCCTTTTGGGCGAGGCGCAGGTTAAAGCCCGGAAAATCGACAAGCAAAAGGAGATCGGGCTTCTCTTCCTTGAGCCACTTCTCACACTGCTTGAACCGCCGCCGGATGGCGGGGTAATGGCGCAGGACCTCCCAGACCCCGATCAGGGCCTGGCGGGTCAGGTCTTCCCGCACCTCCATGCCCGCCTCGGCCATCCGGGGACCGCCCATGCCGAAGACCTTGAGATCCTTCTTTTTTTCCAGGAGGGCCCGGATCACCTTGGCCGCGTGCGCATCACCGGACGTTTCCCCGGCGACGACCATCATCGATTTGCTGTTCCGATGCCTCATTAAGTGAAACCCCTGGCTTGTAATAAAAGTTTTAGCGATGGCTAGTTCTAAGTTTTGAGTTCGAAGTTTTAAGTTCATGAAGTTTTTGAATCTTCGATTCAAAAACCGTTCCACAACTCAACACTTAAAACTCAAAACTTTAAACTCGGGCCGATTTTTGGCCGGTCAGTAGGGCGGCGTAACGGGCACGAGGGTGAACCGGAAATTGACGTAGCCCAGCAGGGCCCATCCCCCCGCCAGGTCCAGTTG
>DATKOC010000018.1:0-12525 GCA_035524855.1 bacterium | reverse complement strand
CGGGGGGACAAGGGCCTCCAAGTCTACGTCATGTGCGAGATCCCCTCCAACGTGATCCTGGCGGAGGAATTCGCCCTGCGCTTCGACGGCTTCTCCATCGGCTCCAACGACCTGACCCAATTGACCCTCGGCGTGGACCGGGATTCGGGGATATTGACCAAGCTCTTCGACGAGCAGGACGACGCGGTCAAGAAATCCATCGCGGACGTGATCCGCAGGGCCAAGGCCTGCGAGCGGAAGATCGGCATCTGCGGCCAGGCCCCCAGCGACCACCCCGACTTCGCGGCCTTCCTGGTGCGCTGCGGCATCGACTCGATCTCGCTCAACCCCGACTCCGTGGCGGCCGTCCTTGAGCGCGTGGCCGAGCAGGAGGCGAAGCTCAAGGGGCAAACACCGTGAACCGGGAGTGGCACTTGCGGCACCGGATGCCGAAAAACCCCACTTTGGACCAGCGCCGGAAATGGCACTTGGCCCACGCCCGCCATTGCGGCTGCCGGCCCATCCCCCGGCGTTGGCTGAGGAAATGGGGCCTTCCGCCCCATCCCCGGAAGGAATCCTAGAGGGAGCCGAATCGTGAGAAAAAGAAATGTTTTTTACATCCTGGGGCTGGCCTGGGCGGTGTGGACCGGGGCTTGGGCAGGGGAGACCCCCGGCCACCTCAAGCTTTCCCTATTCGACCTGACGGGCCAGGCCCTCCTCCATTCCTCCCGACTTTCGGCGGCCAAACTGGGATGGGAATCGGCCCAAGCCGAGGCAGGCGCCGTGGGCGCCTCGGAGTTCCCCCGGCTGGGCTTGAGCGGGAATTACTTCTACCAAACCTATGTCCCGAAATTTTCCCCCTTTCCCAACGCCCCCGAGGCGGTCTTCGGGAAAAACGACAATTGGGGCGCCTGGGCCACCCTTAACTGGAACCTCTGGGATTTCCGGGCCCAGCACTTCCTGGCCGACAGCGCCACGGATGTTTCCCGCTCCCAGGAGGAACTTTACCGGGCCACCGAGCGTCAGGTGAAACTGGCGGTCCGCATGGCCTATTTCCAGGCCCAGGCCGCCTTGGAACAGGTGAGGCTCCTAGGCGATTCCCTCAAGGTGGCCCAAGCCCAATATACCGACATCGGCCACCAAGCCCGCTACGGCAAGGCCAGCCGCATGGACCGCCTCTCCTCCCACCAGGAGGTGCTCAACTACGAAAGGCAGTTCCGCCAGGCCCAGTCGGGGCTCGCCCAGTCCCTGCGGGATCTCTTCGCGCTGGTGGGCCTGAAGGAGCCGGGGGATTTCAGCCTGCCCCTGGACGCCCGCATGGAAGGGGCCGTGGCGGCCGGGGTTTCCCCACCCACGGTTTGGCTTTCCATGGACCCGGCCAAAGATTCGATGGACACCCTTCGCCAAGAGTCCGCCGTCCCACCGAACGACGGTCTTCCCCAACTAAAAACCTACGCGTACCTGGCTGATTCGGCCCGGTCCGCGGCCGAAGCGGCCCATAACGGGCTTTTTCCCAAGATCTCCCTCTTCGCCCAGGCGGGTTGGGAAAACCCGGACGGCCCGGTGCTGGAAACCGTCCAACAAAACATCGTGGGGCTCACGGCCAGCATGCCGATCTTCGACTGGGGCCAGATCCTGCAGGATTCGGACGCCAAGCGCAAACAGTCGGAAGCCTACCGGGAAAACCTTGGACAGGCCCAAGCGGACCTCTGGCGGGATTGGAACAAGTCCCGGGACGCCCTGGGCTCCCTGGAATACCAACGCGCCCTCAACGCCACGGCGGTGTCGGAGACGGACGAATTGGCCAAACTAACCTATGGAGCTTACCGGGCGGGGACCACCCGATTCCTGGAGGTCCAAACCGCCAACTTTCAGGCCTTGAACGCCAAGGTGCAGGCGGTCGGAAACGACCTGCAAATCCTGATGCAGTTGTCGGTGCTGGCGTCGCTGTCGGGAAAAGAGTAACGGCCGTTCGCGGGCCGCGGTTGGCCAGGAAGGCTGAATCCACAAGGAGCCTGAAAATGAAAAAAGCACTGAAATTCCTCATCCCGCTGGCCCTGGTGGTGGCCGGCCTGGTCATTTGGCGGGTCCAAACCAGCACCTTTTATTACGCCGGAACGGTGGAAGCCACCGAGGTGGACGTCTCGGCCCAGGTTTCCTCCACCATCCAGTCGAGGCCCGTGGACGAGGGCCAGGCGGTGACCCAGGGACAAGTCCTGGCCATCCTGGACGGCAGCGACTACCGCATCCAACAAAAGTTGGCCGAGGACGATTACCAACGGGGCTTAAAACTCTTCCAAAGCGGGTCCCTATCCACGGAAAACTTCAATCACCTGAAATCCCAGAAGGAACTGGCCGACCTGCGCGTGGACTGGTGCACGCTGGCATCCCCCCTGCAGGCCACGGTGCTCACTAAGTACCACGAACCGGGCGAGTTGGTCGTGCCAGGGACGAAAATCTTCACCCTGGCCGACCTGCGCGAGGTTTGGGCTTATTTCTACGTCCCCCAACCGGTCATGGTCCAACTGCATTATGGCGACAAGTTGACCGCCTTCCTGCCTGAGCTTAAGGGCCACGATTTCACCGGCGCCATCACCCACATCAACGACGAGGCGGAATTCACCCCCAAGAACGTGCAGACCCGGGAGGAGCGCACCCGACTGGTATATGCCGTCAAGGTGACCTTCCCCAACCGGGAAGGCTACTTGAAGCCCGGCATGACCTTGGAAACCTCCCTCACCGCCGGGCGGTCCAAGTGAGGGCTTAAGAAAGGTGCCGATAATGAAAAAATCCAGGCGTTCCATCACCCCCAAGATCCCCATTCCCCCTTTCGAATACGTTTTTCTCCTGGTTCTGGATGTGGACCTCCCCCATTGGGAGGTTTCGTGGTTTCGGAAAGGAAAGGGGAACCCCATCCTGTTTTTGGCGCTGGAGTGCCTTCCAGGTGAAACCTCCGGCGAGTGGCTGACCCCGCCGCTGGAGATCGAACATGGGGCCTTGGTGCTGACCCTTTCCCTGAATTAGGAGGGCGCCATGGCGGGTTCAACCCAAATCAGCCTGGAGCTTAAAGACCTCCGGAAAAAATTCAAAATCCGGCAGGCCCTGGACGGCGTCACGGGAAACTTTGAGGCGGCCACCCTGCACGGCCTGATCGGGCCCGACGGGGCGGGCAAGACCACCCTCCTGCGCATTCTCATCGACCTACTGCACCCCGACAGCGGGGAAGTCCGCTATTTCCTCAACCGCCAACCCGTGGCCCTGGAGGAAATCCGGCCTCATTTCGCCTACATGCCCCAGCAGCAAAGCCTCTACCCTGACCTGTCGGTCATCGAGCACCTGGCCTTTTTCCGGGAGCTTTACCGCATCTCTAAGGAGACCTATCTAAAGCGCAGCGCCGAGCTTCTGCACCTGGCCCGGTTGGAGGAATTCAAGGCCCGGCCCGCCGGCCAGCTTTCGGGCGGCATGTACAAGAAGCTGGGCCTTCTTTGCGCCCTGCTGCAGTCCCCCGAGGTGGTGCTCCTGGATGAGCCCACCACCGGCGTGGACCCCATCAGCCGCCGGGAACTGTGGGAGATGCTCTACCGCCTGGTAGGGGAGGGCATCCTCGTCATCCTGTCCACCGCCTACATGGACGAGGCGGAACGGTGCGGCCGGGTGCACATCCTGGAAAAGGGGAGGATTTTGGCCCAAGGGGAGCCGAGGAAGGTTTTGGAACAGGAGGGCGTCAAGAGTTTCGAGGAACTTTTCCTGCGGAACGGCCAAAGCGGGGAGAAAAAATGAAACCGAAAGTGAACCGCGGACAAACCAAAGAAATGATTCGCAGCGGATGGACACGGACGCATGGGATGAAAAAACCCTTGGTTCAACAAAAAATCTTGATTTTTATCCGCGCTCATCCCTGTGCGTCCGTGGCTAAAGGAGCCCCCCATGTTCTCGGTTGAGGTGAAAAACCTGGTGGTCAAGTTCGGCGATTTCGCCGCGGTGGACGGCGTTTCCTTCGCGGTGGAGCCGGGGGAGATCTTCGGGTTCCTGGGCGCCAACGGCGCCGGAAAGACCACCACCATCCGGGTGCTGTGCGGGCTTTTGACGCCCACCCAGGGCGAGGTCCAGGTGGCGGGCCGGGACGTGCGCCGGCAGGCCGAGGAGGTTAAGGCGCGCGTGGGCTATATGTCCCAGCGCTTCACCCTTTACTACGACCTGACCGTGGAGGAGAACCTCTCCTTCGCGGCCTCCCTGCGCAAGCTCGAACGCGGCTACACCGAGCGGCGTAAGGCCGAACTGCTGAAATTCATCGGCTTCCAGTTCCCCATGAAGACCCTGGTCAAGGACCTGCCGGGAGGCTTGAAACAGGAAGTCTCCCTGGCCGCCGCCATGCTGCACGACCCGGACGTGATCTTCCTGGACGAGCCCACGGCGGGGGTCACGCCTGCCGCCCGGCTCCGCTTTTGGAACCTCATCCAGGGGCTGGCCTCCCGGGGCAAGACCGTCTTCGTGACCACCCATTACATGGATGAGGCGGAGCAGTGCGGGCGGGTGGCCCTGATGGGGTCCGGGAGGATCTTCGCCATGGACAGTCCGGAGAAGCTCAAGCGGGCCGTTTTTCCCGAGCCCCTTTACGAGATCGAGCCCCTGCCGGGGGCCCCGCTGGGCTGGTGGAAGGAACTGGAAAAGGGCAAGGCGGTCAAGGACCTGAAGCCCTTTGGACTTCGGTACCACGCCCTCGCGGGGGAGCCGACGGAGTGGGAGGCGGCCATCCGCTCGCTGGAAGGGAAGGCTGTCCTCAAGCGCATCCAGCCGTCCCTGGAGGACGTGTTCGTCCGCGTCCTGGAAGGCGGAAAAGCATGATGGAACCGCTAATAAGGCGCCCGGGGCACCCCGAAAGTCAAAAAAAGGTCTTGGGCCGAAAAAGGGTTTGCTTTTTGCTGCGACAAAGATGTGGTTTTACTGTTCTTTGGCCTGGGTGCCCTTTGTGCCTTGGGGGTTCAAATGGGTTTGGGGGTGCGCCGTGAAAGCCTCCTTCCAATGGCAAAGGGCCCGAGCCATCGCCTTCAAGGAAACCCGCCATATCCTGAGGGACCCGGTCACCCTGGCCATGACCTTCGCCCTGCCGTTGTTGATGGTGGCCTATTTCGGCTACGCCATCGACTTCAACATGCACGAGATCCACTTGGACGTCTATGACCGGGACCAAAGCCGCGCCTCCCGCCAGCTCATCGAAGCCTTCCGCAGCTCCAATTACTTCAAGGTCCGCCTGGCCGACACCCCCGTCAAGCCCACCTCCGGCATGGACGGAGAGGCGGCCAAGGCGACGCTGGTCATTGAGCCCGGATTTGGGAGGGACTTCTACAACGGCCGGGGCGCCCAGGCCCAGGTACTGGTGGACGGGGCGGATAATTCCACCGTCGGGGTCGTGCTGGGCTACCTCAACGGCGTCAAGCAAATCGCCACCCAGAAGCTCCTGTCGCTCAAGGGCGGGGCGGTTCCCCTCTCCCCGGTCCAACTGCGGAGCCGCTTCCTCTTCAACCCGGAGCTCAACACCCAATGGTTCATGGTGCCGGGCCTGTCGGTGGTGGTCCTGGCCATGCTGTCCATCATGCTCACGGCCTTAACCATCGCGCGGGAATGGGAGAACGGCTCCATGGAACTGCTCTTGTCCACCCCGGTCTCCCCCCTGGAAATCATCGTGGGCAAGCTCTCCCCCTACGTGGCCGTGGGGGTCTCGGTCCAACTGCTTATCTACACGGTGGCCCGGCTCCTCTTCGGGGTGCCCTTTGAGGGCAGCCACCTCATCTTCGCGGCGGGGGCGCTGCTTTTCATCGCGTCCTACATGGCCCAGGGCCTGGTCATCTCGGTCGCCACCCGCCAACAGCGGCTGGCCATGCAGTTCTCCCAAATCACCGGCATGATGCCCACCCTGCTGCTCTCCGGCTTCATCTTTCCCGTGGAGAACATGCCGGCCTTTTTCCACTATTTTACCGGCATCCTGCCGGCGCGCTGGTTCATGACCATCATCCGGGAGGAGTTCCTCATGGGGCCGGGCCTGGCGGACCTGGCGCTGCCATTCACGGTGCTGGTGTTCTTCAACGTGCTTTTCGTCACCCTGGCGGTGAGGACCTTTAAGAAGGACGTGGAACCATGAAGCTTAACCCCACCCTCATCGGGTTCTTCAAAAAAGAACTGACCCAAACCCTGCGGGACAAGCGGATGTGGCAGGTGCTCTTCATCATGCCGGTGATCCAACTGCTGTTGTTCGGCTACGCCATCACCACGGAAATGAAGAACATCCGGCTGGCGGTGGCCTATCAACCCGGGGATTCCCTTTGCCAAAGGTTCGTGGACCGTTGTTACGCCTCCCATTGGTTCATCCCCCCCGGCCCCGGTACCGGGGACCCTTTCGAATGGGTGCGGTCGGGCCGGGCCGACGCGGTCCTAGTGGCGCCCGAAGGGGGGCTGACCTCCGCGGCGCAAAGGGGGAAGGGAGAGCTCCAACTGCTCATCAACGCCAGCAACGTCCTGAAGGCCCAGGCCGTGGAGAACTACGCCCAAGCCATCCTGGCGGAAACCCTTGCGGCCGAGAAGCTCCCCGGCCCACCGCCCCCGCCCCTGACGATCCAGGCCCGGGTGCTCTACAACCCCGAGATGCAGACGCCGGCCTACATGGTGCCGGGCGTGCTTTGCCAGCTCCTGCTTATCCTCACCATGGTCCTGGCCAGCACCGCCATCACGCGGGAAAAGGAAACCGGCACCTTCGAGACCCTCATCGCCTCCCCGGCCAGGGCCTGGGAAATCATCCTGGGCAAGAGCGTGCCCTACGTGCTGGTGGCCATGGTGGACGGCCCCGTCATCCTGATGGTGGCCATGATGTTCTTCAAGGTGCCCATGCGGGGGAGCTACCTCACCCTTTTCCTCTCCATCCTCATCTTCACCTTCACCACGGTCTTCATTGCCATCCTGGTTTCCACGGTGGCCAAGAACCAACAGCAGGCCATGATGGCGGGGTTTTTGGTGAACTTCCCCTTCATCCAGCTCTCCGGCGTGCAGTTTCCCGTGCAGAACATGCCGCTCCTGGTCAAGTGGCTGGCCTACCTGGATCCCTTGATGTATTTCGTGGAGCTGCTGCGCAACATCATGCTCAAGGGGGGCGACCTGGGGCTGGTGGCGGGCCACCTGGGGGCCCTATTGCTCATCGCCGCGCCGGTCATTTTCTTTTCCTTCCGGCGTTTCAACCGGACCTTGAACTGAAAAAGAAACCCGGGGTTTGAGAACAGGAACTGGACCATGAATAAAAAGTTCGCCGTAACCAGGGCGCTGGCCATCGCCTTCAAGGAAACCCGCCATATCCTGCGGGACCCCTATACCCTCGCCCTGGCTATTTTCCTGCCGGTGTTCCTGGTGGTTTATTTCGGCATCGCCATCGACTTCAACCTCAGGAACCTCCGCCTGGCCGTTTTCGACCGGGATCAAAGCCGGGCCTCCCGCCAGTTGGTGGAAACCTTCGGCAGTTCGGGGTTCTTCAAGGTCGAGGCCGAGGTTACGGCCTTGCCCCCGACGAAGAGCCTGGAATCCGAGTCGGCTAAGGCGGTTCTCCTGGTTGAGCCGCGCTTCGGGCGGGACGTGGGCAGGGGAGGGCCGGCCAAGGCCCAAGTCCTGTTGGATGGGGCGGACAACTCGGCCGTCGGCACCATCCTGGGCTATTTGGGGGGCATCGAGGAACTGGCCAACCGCCTTTACGCCCGGCAGGCCGGCGTCCGGCCGCCCCCACCGTCGGTGGACCTGCAGGCCCGGTACCTCTTCAACCCCGAGCTCAGCACCCAGTGGTTCATCGTGCCGGGACTGTCGGTGGTGGTGTTGGCCATCCTTTCCACCCTCCTGACGGCCTTGACCGTGGCGCGGGAATGGGAGAACGGGTCCATGGAAATGCTGCTCGCCACTCCCGTCACCCCCCTGGAAATCATCCTGGGAAAATTGGCCCCCTATGTGGGCATGGGCCTCTTGATCCAACTGGTCATCTACCTGGTGGCCCGGCTGGGTTTCGGCATCCCCTTCCGGGGGAGCCATCTGCTCCTCTTGGCGGGGAGCCTGCTTTTCATTACCGCCTGCCTGGCCCAGGGGCTCCTCATCTCGGTGGCGGTGCGCCAACAGCGCCTGGCCATGCAGTTCGCCATGATCACTTCCATGCTGCCGGCCTTCCTGCTGTCCGGGTTCATTTTCCCGGTGGAGAACATGCCCCGTTTTTTCCAATGGTTCTCGGCCATCCTCCCGGCCCGGTGGTTCATGGGGCTGATACGGCAGGAATTCCTCATGGGCCCGGCCTGGGGCGACCTGTTGGACCCCTTCCTGGCCTTGGGCGGCCTCAACGGCCTGTTGATCCTCCAAGCCCTGCGGAGCTTCAAGAAGGACGTGGAACCGTGAAACTCAACCCCGTCGTGACAGGTTTCATCCGGAAGGAAATCGTCCAGACCCTGCGGGACCGGCGGGCCTGGTTCGTGTTGTTCCTGGCGCCCGTACTGCAATTAACCCTTTTCGGCATGGCCATTTCGACCGAGATGAGGGACATCAAGTTGGGGGCGGTTGACTCGCCCAACGACCCGGTCTTCCGGCGGCTGACGGAGCGTTTTTATTCCTCCCGGTGGTTCATCCCCGCCGGGAAGGGAGGGGACCCTTTCCAATGGATTCAGTCAGGCGGGGCGGACGCCGTCCTGGCGGCGCCCGAGGGGGGACTCACCCAGGCGATCCAGCGGGGCCGGGGCAGGGCGCAGCTGCTGATCAACGGCAGCAACGTCCTGAAATGCCAAAGTATCGAGGGTTACGCCCGTTCCATCCTGCAAGAAAGCCTGGACGGCGAAAAGAGCGCCCCGCCGCCCAAACCGGTCTTGGAACTGGAAACCCGCATCCTCTATAACCCCCAATTGGAGTCGGCCATTTTCCTCGTCCCGGGCGTGGTCAGCAATATCCTTGGAATTCTCACCATCATCCTGACCGCCACGGCCTTGACCCGGGAGAAGGAGGAAGGAACCTTTGAGACCCTGATCGCCTCGCCGGCTAAGCCGTGGGAAATCCTTTTGGGAAAAACCATCCCTTACATTGTCCTGGCCATGCTGGACGGGCCGGCGGTTCTGGCCGTGGCCCTCTGGGGCTTCCAGGTCCCCATGCGGGGATCCTTCCTGGCCCTCCTGGCGGCCGGGTTCGCTTTCGTGGTCACGACCGTCTCCGTCGGCATCCTGGTTTCCACCCTCGCCGAGAACCAGCAACAGGCCGTCATCGCGGGGTTCCTTTTTTTATTCCCCGCCATCACCCTCTCGGGGCTGGCCTTTCCGGTGGAGAACATGCCCCTGGCCCTGCGGCTGGCCGCCTACCTGGACCCCTTCAAGTATTTCGTGGAATTGCTGCACAACATCATGCTCAAGGGGGGAGACCCCTTCTTGGTGGAAGTGGACACGGGCGTCCTGGCGGTGATGGCGGCGGTAGCCATGGGGGCGGCCGCGCGGCGGTTCCAAAGGACGTTGAACTGAGGGATCAGCCCACTTCCTTGTCGGTGATGTGGGTGCCGAGGGCGTCGATCTTGAGGAGGGTGAAGACGCTCTTCTTCAGGTCGAGCATGGGCGCGGGCTTGTTGAAGAAGGTCACGGTGTCGTAGCCCTTGGCCGCGAAGTTCTCCACCAGCCCCGAGTAGGCGCCCGACACCACCAGCGCGGGGATGGCGGGGTATTTTTCCCTGAGGACCGCGAAGAGGTCCATCCCGTCCATCCCCGGCATGTGCAGGTCCAGCACCAGCAGGTCCACCTTCTCCTTCCCCAAACGCTCCAGCACCTGGTGGGCGTCCCCGCAGAGGATGATCCGGAAGCCGTCCGGGGTGAAGGACCGCTGGTAGATTTTCCGGACGGCGGGCTCGTCGTCGGCGAACAGGAGGGTGAAGTCGGAGGGTTTCATCCGCGCCTGCCGGTTTCAAGGGTGGGAAGCATGGCACTAGTTTACCGGCCGCGGGGGCCCCGGGCTAGGCCTGGCTCCTTTGTTTGTGAAGAAATTACACGTCGCCTCAGCGGTCCCGGCCAAGTAAATCAAAGCGGGATGAAGGCTTAAAGCGTAAAATGTGGGCGAATGGTGAGTAAGCGAAGTGCATCGAACCACTGACGACTTTAGGGAGGGGGCCGGTATGGACCATTATTTTTACATCTTCATCCGCCTTGGCATCCACACTCTTTTCGCCCTCTATTTCCTGGGCATGGGGACGGCGGGTATCCTCACCCAAAGGCCCAAGCTCTTCTCGAACAAGTGGTTCTTCCTATTGATAGTCCTCGTTCTACTTCCGGGGCTGTTGCTTCCCCTGCTCTTACGCTCCTCCTCCAATCTTCATTTGACGGGTGTTCTTCTTCCCCTGCTGGGCTTGCCGGTCATCCTGGTCGTCTATTTCTGGAGGATGGGGAACAGCTTCATGGTCCTGGGCGCCGAGGATCAATCCCTTCGCCGGGCCCTCCTGCGGGCCCTCGACCGCTTGGGGCTTAAGTATACGGAGGATATGACCGGGCTCCACATCGCCTCCCGGGACATCCATATCCGCACGGCCATGTACTTCGGGCAGGGGCAAGTGAGGCTCTTGGGGACCGGGGCCAAGGAATTTAGCGGGGAATTAGGCCCGATCCTCCGGGAGGAATTGGCCAAGCCGGACGTTGTTTTCGATCCCAAACCCTTCTTCCTCTACCTGGCCATCGGGGTCATGTTCCTTTTCCTGCTTTTCGGGCTCTACAACCTGACGATGCAATTGGAAAGTTTGCGGCATCCTGGGGTAAGCCTCGGCGCGCGAATCTCAAGCGCGGGATGAGCCTCCCGCCGGGCCTTTAAGGACGGCGGGTTGAAACCTTCGGAAGGTCAGAGCGTCCGGGCGGCGCCTTCCCGGTCGGCCAGCAGGGTGAAATAAAAGGTCGAGCCGCGGCCGATGGCCGACTCGGCCCAAATGCGGCCCCCGTGGTTCTCGATGATCCGGCGGCAGATGGCCAGCCCCATGCCCTCGCCGGGTATCCGGTCCTGGCCGTGCAGGCGCTCGAACATGATGAAGATCCTCTCGCTCATCTCCCCGTCAAAGCCCATGCCGTTGTCGGAAACGGAAAAAACCCACTCAAAATCCCGCCGCTCGGCCCCCACCCTCACCCGGGGGGCGACCCCCTCCCGCCGGTATTTCAGGGCGTTGCCGATCAAGTTGAGGAAGACCACCTCCATCTGGCCGGGGTGAACCTCCAGGGCGGGCAGGTCGCCCACCTCGACCTCGGCGTCCCCCAGCTCCAGGCCCCCCAGGGCCTCGCGAACCACCTCGCTTAAGGGGCTCCGCTGGTAGGCCTCCCGGTGGTCCTCCAGCCGGGCGTACTCGATGAGCGAATCCAAAAGCCGCGTCATGCGCCCCGCCGCGCGGGAGATGGCGTCCAGGTAGCGGCTGGATTCCTCCGGCAAGCCCAGTTGGTCTTCCTTGAAAAGGCTCACGAAGGTTGTGATCTTGCGCAGGGGCTCCCGCAGGTCGTGGGAGGCGATGTGGGTGAAATGCTCCAGGGCGTCCCGCTGGCGCTTGTAGGCCTCGCCCTTGCGGCGCCAATTTAGGCCCGCCAAGAGGGATTTCACCCGCGCCTCCAGTTCCTTGGGGTGGAAGGGCTTGAAGAGGTAGTCGTCGGCGCCGGCCTCCCAGCCCCGCATCAGCCCCTCGCGGTTGGTCATGGCGGTCAGGAGCACCACCGGGATGGTGGCGGTCTCCGGGTTGCGCTTCAGCTCCCGCGTCAACTGGATGCCGTCCACCTGGGGCATCATCACGTCCGACAGCACCAGGTCGGGGCCCCAACTGCGGGCCAGTTCCAGGGCCTCGCCGCCGTCGGCGGCCGCGCGCACGTTGGCCAAGGGCGAAAGCAGGGAAGCGAGAAAAGCGGAAAGCTCGGGGTTGTCCTCGGCCACCAGCACCTTGGGTTTGTCGGGGGAATCCTCCGAGGCCAGGTCCGGTTTGGGGCTCGATGAATCTCGCCCCGAGCCCTGGCCCAACCAAGACTCGCCCTCGGCGTGAGGGCCGAGGGCAGGTGGGGCGGCCATTGTCGCTGTAGAAGATTTAGGTTTGGGTTCCGGGAGGAATTGTGGTTCTTCTTTGGTCTCGGGGGCCAGACAGGTCAGGGTGAAGCGGCTGCCCTTTCCGGGCTCGCTGGCGACCGTCACGTCCCCACCCAAGAGATGGCTGAATTCCTTCACCAGGGCCAGGCCCAGCCCCGTGCCCTCGAAACGGCGGGTGGAAGAACCCTCGGCCTGGTAGAACTTCTCGAATAGTTTGGCCTGGTCCTTCTCGGAGATGCCGATGCCGGTATCCGAAACGGAAAGCGTCAGTTTGCCGTCAAAAACCTCCAGGCCCACCGATACCTTGCCGCCTGGGGGGGTGAACTTGACGGCGTTGGAAAGCAGGTTGAACAGCACCCGCTCGTAGAGGTAACGGTCCATCTCGACGACCGGCTTCACGGCGTCGGCGGCAAGCTCCCCCGTGACGCCCTTTTTATCCATAACCCCCTTGAAGTCCCAGAAGATCGA
>DATKOC010000017.1:0-2311 GCA_035524855.1 bacterium | reverse complement strand
CTACCGGCCTGAAACCGGGCAGGTCAGCCTCTTGAGGGATATGCAGGGCAAATTGTACCTGCCCTTGAACGATGTGGCGCAGTTCTACGGGGTCCAGTTGGCTTTTGATTCCCAATCCCGGAAAGTCACTCTGTCGAAGGGAAAAAGCCAGGTTAAGTTGACCCTTTCCCAAGCCGTTTTTTTAACCACCGACCCCGTGGTGTCCTATCCCCTTGAGCCGGTTGAAGTGGTGTCCGGACAGTTAGGAATCCCCCCGGAAGGGGCGGAGGACCTGTTCGGGACCCTCCTGAACATCAACATGCGTTTTTTGTCCGACCAAAACACCCTGGTGGCCGGGGGAGTCGGAAAAGATGAGATTCAGGAGGAAATCCAGGCCGCCAGCCAACCTCAACCAACCGCCCCGGCGGTGTCGGCCCCTTCAAACGCTCCTTCGGGGCCCCCTGGCCAGGCAAGCTCACCGCAGGCCGCGCCGGCGACAGTGGCCCAGGCGCCGGCCCCCGCGGCCAAGTCCGGTCCCGAAAGTGAAGAAAAATCCGCGCAGGGTGAAGAAGAACAGAACGACGAGCAGGCCCAACCGATTCCACCCGTCCGGGTGGAGGAGAATCCCCCCCCCGCCAGCCAGGTTTATCGGGTCCGCCGTATCATCATTGATCCGGGCCACGGGGGAAGGGACGCCGGCGCGAAGGGGTTCGACAAGAAATATTGCGAGAAACAAGCCACCTTGGACATCGCCAAAAGGGTCGCCGATTTCCTGAGGGAGGATCCAGCCCATCCCGAGGTGTTGCTGACCCGAAACGCGGATTATTTTATTACCCTCAAATACCGGTGTGATTTCGCCAACTATCATAAAGGGGATGTGTTCGTCTCGATCCATTGCAACGCCAACCCGAAAAGCAAATCCACCGGCACCGAAACCTATGTTTACAGCGCGCGGCCGTCCAACAAAGTGGCCGCGGTGGCGAGCGTGCGTGAGAACGGGGGCGGGAGCGACATCACCTCCTTATTGGCCGATCTTTACCACCGGAACTACGACCGGCGAAGCACTCGTTTGGCGGAGGAAGTGGACCGTCGGATCCGGGACCGGCTGAAACAGCATATCCGGCATATCCAGCACGCGCCTTTCTATGTCCTGCGGCAGGTGGATATGCCTTCGATCCTGGTGGAGACGGCTTTCATTACCAACCCCAAGGAAGAAGTCAAACTGCGGGATCCTTATTGGCGGGACAAGATCGCTAAATCCATCGCGGACGGCATCTTGGCCTACCGCGAGGTCGTGGAGAGTACCAGTGAAAACCAGCAAGCTCGGCGCTGAAGCCGTCCAAACCCAAAAGGGGGGGACGATCGCCCTCAGCTTCCCCCGTTTTTCCGACTCCAAGGCGCTCAAACACGCCATCTCCACCCGGGTTGGAGGCGTGAGCCGCGGACCACAGAAATCCATGAACCTCAGCTTCAAGGTGCAGGATGATCCCGTCAACGTGGAAGAGAACCGGTTCCTGCTTTCGAAGGCCATCGAGATGGATTTGAACCGGGCGGCCTGCGTCCAGCAAGTCCACGGCGACAAGGTTCTCGTTCTGGAATCGGGGCAGGCGCCGAAGGGGGAGCCCCTGGGCGAGGGGGACGGGTTGATCACCAATGTGGACGGCATCCCCCTCATGATCCTGGTAGCCGATTGCTTGCCCGTTCTTTTTTATGACCCGGTCCACAAAGCCATTGGACTGGCCCACGCGGGCTGGAGAGGGACGGTGAGCCACGTGGCCGCCAAGACCTTGCTGGCCATGGGTGAGGCCTATCAGACCCGCCCGGAGGAAACCAAGGTGGCCTTGGGCCCCTGCATCGGCCCCTGCTGTTACGAGGTGGGGGAGGACGTGCGGAGGGAATTCTCGGGGGTTTTCCCCTGGGCGGAGGAAGTGATGAGGGCTTCCGCCAAGGGGCATTGGACCCTGGACCTGGCGGAAGCGAACGCCCGGCAGTTGCGGGAAGTCGGCGTAAGGGAAGAAAACCTAATTAAATCCAACCTGTGCACGGTCAAAAATATCGACTTGTTCTACTCGCACCGGGCTGAGGCCTCGGCGGAAAAGCCCACCGGAAGGTTTGGGGCTTTCCTGATGCTTACGGATTAAAGATTAAAGAAATTTAACCAACTAAGTTCACCAAGGGCACCAAGTAAAGCGAAAAGGAGATTGGGATGAAAAATATTATCCTGGCAGGCTTAGGGCTAGTGGTGTTCTTGATTCCCCTTTTGGCGGGGGCAGCGGTTAAGGGCAACCGGTCACAGGCATTTTACCAAAAGGCCATGGAGGCCTATTTGGCG
>DATKOC010000016.1:0-26604 GCA_035524855.1 bacterium | reverse complement strand
TAAAAGACCAAGCGATCTTTTCTGGAACAATTCAGAGTGCGACGAGATCCCATGGCTGACCAAGAAGTACATATGGCACCGAGGACCCCGAACGGGGGGTAAATTACCCAAGTTCACAGGAGGGTGCTGCTAAACTCCTTTTGCTACTTTAATTTGGTTACGTTTGATTTATACCACATGTAGTTGTTCTGGTCAATTTAGGGTCCAATATATTGATTTTAGTATCAATTTACCTTTGAAATTGCCCTTTTTAGGCCATTTTTTCCCCACTTTATACCCCATGTAAAATCGTTGGTATTCAACGAATATTGCTTGACGAGGGCCTTTGTGCTCGTAATAATGGCGCGAAATGGGGAATAGTGGGAAGAAGTGGGAAATCTCTGAAAGCCCTTTAAATGCAGGGGAAATGAGCCCCTACGCCTTCCTGCGCCATGCTTTCCAAACCCAAGGAGTACTGATTGTTTCGAGGAATCTTCCACAACTCATTGGACGACAAGGGCCGCATGAGCATTCCGGCGCGGTTCCGCGAGCAGATCAAGTCCAGCCACGAAACGCCCTTGGTTTTGACCTTAGGCTTCGACCAGTCCTTATCGCTTTACCCGATGGATGCCTGGAAAAAGATCGAGGAGCAGATGGGCTCTTGGAACACTTTGGATCCGGACGTCCGGCAGTTCGTGAGGACGGTGCTGAAGGCCACTGACGAGGTCGAGATGGACCAGCAGGGCCGAATCATGATTTCCCCGGTCTTGAGGAAGGAAGCGGGGTTGAGCAAAAGCGTGGTGATCGTGGGAAACCTTCACCGCATCGAGATTTGGGACAAGCAGAAATACGAGAACTACCACGCCCCGTCGGCGCATTCGCTGGAGATGCTGGGCCAGAAATTATCCGATAAAGGAATCCAATCACCGCCACTGTAAAGGCAATTAGGAGTTAACGACAACCATCAACACCTAAGACTTTGAACTTCCTAACGGAGGTGGGTCGTGGAAATCGGGATCGAAATAAAAGAGAAATTCTCGCTGGTTCACGTGGATGGGGATATGAGCGAGGGCGACATGGAGAAATTGGGCCACGCCATCGAGACGCTCATGCAGAAAGGTTACAAACGCGTGGTCCTGGATTTGACCAACGTCAAATTCATGAACGCCAATGGGTTGGGGACCCTGGTGAATCAATGGACGCACGTGCGCTTCAAGAGGGGGGAGCTCAGGATCGTGGGGTTGAACAGCCGCCTCATGCACCTGTTCCGGACAATGGGAGTCGACGCGATGTTCGAGATCTACCGCGACGTCGCCGAGATGACCGAGAAGACCAACCGGGTTCCGGCAATAGCTTAAAAGAAAGTTAGGAGTGAGGAGTTAGGAATTAGGAGTTTTTGGCGAAAGCCTTTAACTTCGAGCTCTTAACCGAAAACTCCAAACTCCACGGAGTGGCAATTGGCGATATCCACCAACACCGAAACGGTCACCGTCCTGCGGCTGGCCGGCGACATCAGCCAAGGCGATATGGACGCGCTGCTGCAAGTAACGACGGACCTGATCCTGGAGAACAAGAACAAGGTTGTCTTGAATTTCCGCCAAGTGAAGCACGTCTCACTCAACGCCATTTCGAAGTTAGCTGAACGAAATCTACGCTTTAAAGCCCTGGGCGGGGAAATCAAATTGGTCGGCCTGATTCCTTACGTGGCCAACCTCTTCAAGCTGGTGGGAGCCTTCTCCCGGTTTGACGTGGTGGCCGATGAGGATGAAGCCGTCGCCCGCTTTGAAAGCTGAGCCCCTTCACCAACCTGTCTTACTGAAGGAAGCCGTGGATTGGTTGTCCCCCCCTCCCGACGGGGTGGTGCTGGATCTGACGGTCGGGATGGGCGGCCACTCGCAGGAGTTATTGAAGCATATCCCGCGGGGCCGCTTAGTAGGTGTAGACCAGGATGTCGATGCCCTCCAACACGCTGGCCTGGCACTCAGGAAAGACCCCCGGGTCTCCCTGTACAAGGCTAACTTCGCCGACCTCCTGTGGGTGCTAGCCGACCTTTCGATCAGCGAGGTTGACAGCGTGTTAATGGATATTGGCGTATCCTCCCTACAATTGGACACCGCGTCGCGGGGATTTTCCTTCTCCCAAGAAGGCCCCCTGGACATGCGGATGGACACGGCCGCCGGCCACACGGCCGCCTGGGTCGTCAACACCTACCCCGAGGAAAAACTCTCCAAAGTCATCTTCGAGTACGGCGAGGAGCCCAAGGCCCGCGCCCTGGCCCGCGCCATCGTGGCGCAACGGGCCGTGAAGCCCCTGGAAACCACCTCCGAGCTGTCCGCCCTGGCCCAAAGGGTCATCCACAAGGGCAAGAAACCCGGCGAGAAGCACCCCGCCACCCGCCTGTTTCAAGCCCTCCGCATCGAGGTCAACCGCGAGCTGGAAGTCCTGCAAAAGGGCCTGAAACTCGCCGTTAAGTTCCTCAAGCCCGGCGGCCGCATCGCCGTCATCACCTTCCATTCCCTCGAGGATCGCATCGTCAAGCAGTACTTCAAGACCGAAAGCACCGACTGCCTCTGCCCTCCCGACATCCCCCAATGCGTTTGCGGCCACAAGGCCACCCTCAAACTCCTGACCCGCAAGGCCGTGACGGCCTCCGAGGCGGAACTCGACCAAAACCCCCGCGCCCGCAGCGCCAAGCTGCGGGTGGCGGAAAAACTTCAGCCGACAGCCGGCAGTCCACAGTCCACGGCTTAATTCGAAAGGCGAAAGAACCCAGTGCAACAAGAGGGAGTTTTCGACCAGGGAGTACGGAAGGCCTCGGAGGTCATTGACGCCGGGATGTTCTGGCGTGGGACCTTGACGAAGGCCGTCCAAAAAAGGGACCTCCAGGGGACCTTGTGGGGCGTCTTGGCCCTCAGCGCCCTCCTCTTCTTCTACGTCTGGCAGCACATGCAGGTGGTCAAGCTCGGTTACGAGGTGCAAAGCCTCAAGATTGAGAAGCAGAAGCTCACCAACGAATACTACTACCTCAAATACAAGATGTACGACGTGAACAGCCTCTCGAAGGTGGAGAAGGAAGCCCGGGAACAGCTGGGCATGGTCACGCCCCGGACGGACCAGATCGTGATCCTCAACGAGGGCTCGGGCTACACCCCCAAGTGGTTCAACTATTGGACGACGGCCATGAAAAAGACGGAGTCGAAATGAGCGCGTTCAACCGGTTCTCGCAAATGCAAAAACGCCTGCTCCTGCTGGAGTCCATCGTGCTCCTGGGCGCCGTTTGCGTGGAGGCCCGGCTGGCCTACCTGCAAGTTCTCAAGCACGGGGAATATCACCGGTTGGCCTACCACCAGCAATACACCCCCCGGGAAACCAGCGCCTCCCGCGGCATGATCCTGGACCGGGAGGGCGAGACCCTGGCCATGAATATCGGCCTCTTTAACGTCAGCGCCCATCCCAACCAGATCGCCGACAAGATCCAGGCCGCCAGCGCCCTTTCCCGCGCCATCGGGGAATCCTACGGCTCGGTCATCGCCAAGATCAGCGGGGATAAGCCCTTCGTATGGGTGGCCCGCCAGGTCCCCTACGAGCATTCCGACGCGGTGGAGCAGTTGAAGCTCGACGGCGTGGAGGCCGAGCGGGAACAGCGCCGCTTCTACCCCGACCACGACATGGCCGCCCAGGTCCTTGGGTTCACCGGCATCGACAACCAGGGTTTGGGGGGGCTGGAGTGCTTCTACAACCGAAACCTCACGGGCAAGAAGGGCCAGGAAATGGCGGAACGCGACGCCCGGGGACGCATGGTGCTGGCCGACAACAAGCGCGTGAAGGCCGAGAAGGACGGCTTGAACGTCGTCACCACCCTCGACCGGAACCTCCAGCATGTCGCCCAGGTGGAGCTCGAGAAGGCCTACGAGAAGTACCGGTGCAAGTCGGCCTCCATCGCGGTGATGGACCCCTCGACGGGGGAGATCCTGGCCATGGCCAACTACCCCACCTTCGACCCCAACCACTTCGACCTGGCCGCCAAGGAAACCTGGAAAAACCGCATGGTCAATGACGAGTTCGAGCCGGGCAGCACCTTCAAGCTCATCACCGCGGTCGGGGCCCTCGAGGAGGGTGTGGTCAACGAGGAGGACAAGTTCTTCTGCGAGAACGGCGCCTACCAGACCGAGTACGGCCGGGTGGTGACCGACCACGAGAAGCACGGCTGGCTGACCTTCCGGGAGGTCTTCGGTTACTCGAGCAACATCGGCATGGTGAAGGTGGGCGCCAAGCTGGGCGAGAAGAACCTCTACAACTACTGCAGGCGGTTCGGTTTCGGGGAATCGACCGGCATCGACCTGCCCGGCGAGACGACGGGAAAACTGCGGCCCCTCGACAAGTGGAGCGGCCTTTCCATGACCACCATCCCCTACGGCTACGAGGTCTCCACCTCGCCCATGCAGATCCTGGACGCCTATGCCGCCATCGCCAACAACGGAATCATGATGCGGCCCTACCTCGTCAAGCGCCTGGAAACCAGCGACGGCTCGGTGGTCAAGGAGTTTCATCCCGCCAAGGTGCGTCGGGTCTGCTCGGTGAAGACCGCCAAGCGCATGACCGAGATGCTGAAATGGGTGGTGTCGAAGGGAACCGGGACGGCGGTGGCCCTGCCCACCTACGACATCGCGGGCAAGACCGGCACCGCCTATAAGTTCATGAACGGGCATTACGCCCACAACAGCTACGTCTCCTCCTTCGTGGGGTTCGTGCCCGCCGAGAAACCCAAGTTCGTCATCTACGTCTCCCTGGACGACCCCCGGGGCATCTACTGGGGCGGCTACACGGCCGGCCCGGTCTTCAAGGAAGTGGCCAAACGGGCCCTGGCCTACGCCATGGTTCCGGCCACCAACCCCGACGGCGGGGTGACGGTGGCCGGCGACAAGCGCACGGTGCCCTCCTTCCTGGGGCTCACCGCCGAGCAGTGCAAATGGCTGGCGGAGCGGGACGACCTCAAGCTCAAGTTTGAGGGCAAAGGCCCCCGCGTGATCGACCAATCGCTAAAGGCCGGCGCGCCCCTGGCGGCGGAAGGCCAGGCCGAGGAAAAGCTGGTCCTCATCCTGGGCGAGACGACCGAGCCGGAAAACCTCGGCGTGATGCCCGACCTCAGGGGCAAGACCAAACGGCAAGCCTTGGCGCTCCTGGCCCCCTTCGGGGTGCGGGTGAACTTCAACGGCCAGGGTGTCGTGAAATCCCAATTTCCGCCGGCGGGCCGGAAATTGCCGGCCAACACCCCTTGCGACTTGAACTGCGACCTACCGGTCACCAAGGCGATAGCGTCCATAGGAGGCAACTCGTGAACCACTCGAACAAAAAGACTCCCCTCCATCCGAGGGGGGAGCGGGGGGGTTTTAGGGTTGGGATCGAGGGGAAATCCCCCTTTATCCCCCTTTTCCAAAGGGGGAAAGTTCCCCTGGTCCAAGGGGTGAAGCTGAATGTCCATTCAAACCGGAAGGTGAAATGAAACTACTGTCGCTGACGAAACAACTGAAGGGCGTCAAGGTCGTGGGGAAAGGCAACCCCGAATTGACCGGCGTCTCGGAAAACTCCAAGGCCACGAACCCGGGCGAGCTGTTCGTTTGCATTCCCGGGGCCAAGGTGGACGGAAGGGTTTACGCCGAGGAGGCCGTGCAATTGGGCGCCCGCGCGGTGATGGTGCAGGGCGCGCCCATCCGCGGCGTGGAAGTGCCCCAGTTGGTCGTCAAGGACAGCCGGGAGACCCTGGCCCGCTTGGGCCACCTCTACTACAAGAACCCCTCCAAGCAAGTGAAGGTCATCGGGGTCACGGGCACCAAGGGCAAGACCACGACGACTTACCTCATCAAGGCCATCCTGGAGCGCTCCGGACAGCCCTCGGGGCTGATCGGCACCATCGCCTACCAGGTGGGGTCCCGGACCTATGAGGCCAACAACACCACGCCTTCCTCGTTGACCATCGTGAAACTGCTCGATGAGATGCGCTCCAAGGGCTGCCAATGGGCGGTCATGGAAGTCTCCTCCCACGCCTTGGAGATGAAGCGGGTATTGGGCATCGAGTTCCAGGGGGCGGTCTTCACCAACCTGGGCCGGGACCACCTGGACTACCACAAGAACTTCACGAATTATTTCAAGGCCAAAAGCCGCCTCTTCACCGAGTTCAAGAGTGTGCGGGCCCGCGCCGTCAACGCCGACGACACCTACGGACGCAAGCTCCTGCGCAAGCTGGGGAAAAAGGCGGTGGGCTACGGCCTGAAAACCAAGTGCGCCTACAAGGCCACGAAGGTGGAGACCCAACCCGGCCTCATCCGATTCGAGGTCCAAGGGCAAAAATTCGAGGTTCCCCTGACCGGCCTTTTCAACGTCTACAACTCGCTGGCCGCCCTTTCGGTGCTCCGGGAACTGGGTTTCCCCTGGCAGGCCCTGCAAGACGGCCTCAAGCACGCCCCGGCGGTGCCGGGCCGGTTCGAGGAAGTGGCCGCGGGGCAGGACTTCACGGTGCTCGTGGATTACGCCCACACCGCCGACGCCCTGAAACAAGCCCTGGCCGCCTCGCGCGACATCCTGGGCCGCAAGAGCCACCACAAGCTCATTTCGGTTTTCGGTTGCGGCGGCGACCGGGACAAAACCAAGCGCCCCCTGATGGGCAAGGTTTCCTCCCAGATGGCGGACATGACGGTGGTGACCTCGGACAACCCCCGCACGGAGGACCCCCAGGCCATCCTCGAGGACATCCTGCGGGGCATTCCTTATCAACTCACCCGCAACAGCCACCGCAAGGTGTGGGTGGAGGAAAACCGGGCGGAGGCGATCCGCATGGCGCTCGGCATGGCCAGGAAGGGGGACTTGGTCCTCATCGCCGGCAAGGGGCATGAGACCTACCAGATCATCGGGACCGAAAAGCACCACTTCGACGACCGGGAGCAGGCACGGAACATCCTAAAAGAAATGTTAACCACCAAGACACCAAGTTCACCAAGAACGGCGAAAGACAAAAATTCATGATGGGAAAGAATGATCTAGTTCTTTCTTGGTGCCCTTGGTGGACCACATCTCTTTTGATGAACGGTCAAAAAAGGAGTGCGGGCCTATACCGCGCTACAAATTTCTTTTTTCAAAAAGGAAGCGCGGCATGCCTTGGTGGTGAAAGAAGTTTGTGATGTTGCCTTGGACCTTGCGGGAAGTGGCGGCGCTCGCGAACGGGCGGGTACTCCAGGGAAACCCTGAATCCCTGGTGACCGGCGTCTGCCACGACACCCGGAACGTGAGGAGGGGTGACCTCTTCACGGCCATCGTGGGGGTGAGGCTGGACGGGCACCGCTTCCTGGGGGAGGCGGCCCGCAAAGGGGCCAAGGCGGCCCTGGTTTCCCGCAAAGTCGGGGGAGTCAAGATCGCCCAGGTGCTGGTGCGGGACACCACGAAGGCCCTGGGGGAGCTGGGCCGGGCGCAAAGGCTGCAGTGGGGCGGCCCGGTGGTGGCGGTGACGGGCAGCGTGGGGAAAACCACGGTCAAGGACATGACGGCCCACCTGCTGTCGGGCTTCAGGCGGACCCTCAAGACCGAGGGCAATTTGAACAACCAGTGGGGCCTGCCATTGACCTTGCTGAAGCTGAAAAAGGAGCACCAGGCGACGGTGGTGGAGCTGGGCATCAACCATCCGGGCGAGATGGAGTGGCTCTCGGAGGTCGCCCGGCCGGACGTGGCGGTGGTGACGGCCATCGGAGACGCCCACTTGGGCTTCTTCCGGAACAAGGGCCACTTGGCCCAGGAGAAATTGAAGATCGCATCGGCTTTAAGGAGCGGGGGAATCAAGGTCTTAAACGGAGATGATCCGTATCTAAAAGAGAGAGGCGAGAAAGTGATCACATTCGGATTCAAGACGGGGCAGGTGAGGGCCAGCGAGATCGAGCCTGCAGGCCTGGGGACCCAATTCGTGATGGAAGCCCAGGGAGAGAGGGCTTCTACCCGGTTGAACCTCATCGGGAACCACAACGTCATCAACTCCCTGGCGGCGGTCTCGGCAGGCATGGCCCTGGGGCTCCCCTTCAAGCGGCTGGCGGAGCGGCTAAGGACCTTCGTGTCGGGGGCGCCGATGCGTATGGAAATCCGCAACGTTAAGGGCGTCCTCTTCATCAACGACGCCTACAACGCCTCACCCACCTCGATGGAGGCCGCCCTGGTCACCTTTGAGGGGCTGAGGGGCTCGAACCGCAAGGTGGCGGTCCTGGGGGACATGTTGGAGCTGGGTGACTTCTCCAAGGTCACCCACACCCGCGTCGTGCGCCGGGCCCTGGAGAGCGGCCTGGACCAGGTGGTCCTCATCGGGCCCCGCATGAGGGAGGCCTTGCGTGACCTCAACGGGGAATCGAAGGACAAGTGCCACGCCTTCGAGAAGCTCCCGCAGGCGAAGTTGTTCCTCAAGAGCTGGGTGGGCAAGGGCGACGCGGTCCTCCTGAAGGCCTCCCGGGGCATGAGGCTGGAGAAGATGTTGGAAGGATTTTGATAGAAAAGTTCTGAGTCCGCAGTTTGAAGTGCGAAGTTTTTGAATGTTTTTCAGCCGGAGTGAGGCTGAAAAACTTCCGAAACTTCGAACTTAACACTTCGAACTTCGAACTGAAACTAGGTCACCGGCCTGAAACGGCTGTTGACCGAAAGGGACGAAAAAGTGCTCTACCATTTACTGTACCCATTAACCAACCACTTCATCGGCTTCAACGTCTTCCGTTACGTCACCTTCCGCAGCGTCTACGCCGCGGTCACGGCCTTCGGGTTCTGCCTGCTTTACGGGGGCGTGGTCATCGCCTGGATGAGGGCCAAGCAGTTGGGCGAGAAGATCCGCCATGACGGGCCCGCCAGCCACTCGGCCAAGGCGGGGACGCCCACCATGGGCGGAATCCTGATCGTGGCCGCCATCCTGGTCAGCACCCTCCTCTGGATGAGGTGGGACTCGAAGTTCCTCTGGCTGGCGGTTTTCGCCATCGTTTCCTTCGGCCTTATCGGCTTCGCGGACGATTACTTGAAGATGGTGGGCATCGGGGGCGGCCGGGGAATCTCGGGCATGTGGAAACTCATCTCCCAGATGATCGTCGCCATCGTGATCGTGTACGGCTACCTGGCCATCCTGCCGGACGATTTCCACCAGAAGACGGCCATCACCCTGCCCTTCTTCAAGCACCCGCTCGACATCGGGGTCATGTACCCCATCCTGGCCTTCCTGGTGATCGTGGGGGCCTCCAACGGCGTGAACCTGACGGACGGCATGGACGGCTTGGCCATCGGCTGCACCACCTTCGCCTCCATGGCCTTCGTGGTGGTGACCTACATCGTGGGGAACGCGAAATTCAGCGAGTACCTGAAGATCATCCAGGTGCCCGGCGCCAGCGAACTGACCATCCTCTGCTCGGCGGTGGTGGGGGCGGGACTGGGCTTCCTCTGGTTCAACGCCAGCCCGGCCCAGATCTTCATGGGCGACACGGGCTCGCTCGTGCTGGGGGGCCTGCTGGGGACCGTGGCGGTCATGGTCAAGCAGGAGTTCCTTCTCATCATCGTGGGCGGCATCTTCGTGGTCGAGGCCTTCTCGGTCATCGCCCAGGTCACCTCCTTCAAAATGCGCGGCAAGCGGATCTTCAAGATGGCGCCCCTGCACCACCACTTCGAGCTGTCCGGCGTGCCGGAATCCAAGCTCGTGGTGAGGTTCTGGATTGTGGCGATCATTTTGACGCTGTTGACGCTATCAACCCTGAAACTGCGTTAAGGAAAAGGAATTGAACCACAGAGTACACAGAGTGCATGGAGTAAGAATGAGGATTGAAAAACATATTTGTCTTAACTCTGTGTCCTTTGTGACCTCCGTGGTGAAAGAGGTTTCGGTTTCATGATTTACGTGAACGGCAAACAAACGGCGGTGATCGGGCTGGGACGGTCGGGGTTCTCGGCCGCCCGCCTGTTGTCCGTCCATGGGGCCCAAGTGGTCATCCTGGACGACAAGACCCCCGAGAAGCTGGCCGCCTATATCGAGAAGGCCAAGGACCTCCCGCACACCCAGCTGAGGCTGGGCGGCATCGACGCTTCCGCGGTCCTGAACTCCGACCTGGTCGTGACCTCCCCCGGCGTGCCCTTCCACCACCCGGCCCTGGATGGGGCCCGGGAAAAGGGGATTCCCGTGATCGGGGAGATGGAACTGGCCTTCGGCTATTGTCCGGCCCCCGTGGCGGCCATCACCGGCACCAACGGCAAGACCACCACGACCACCCTCGCCAACGCCATGATCCAGGCGGGGGGCAAGAAGTCCATCGCCTGCGGAAATATCGGAAAGGCCTTCTCAGAGGCGGTGTTCGAGCTTTCCAGCGACAACTGGGCGGTGCTGGAAGTCTCCAGTTTCCAACTGGAGACCATCGAGACCTTCCGTCCCAAGGTGGCGGCCATCCTCAACGTGACCCCCGACCACCTGGACCGGCATGAGGGGATGCAGGACTACGTGGAAACCAAGGGGAGGATCTTCGAGAACCAACAGGCGGGGGATGCGGCCGTCCTGAATACCTCGGACAAATACACGCCCATCTACTCCAGCCTGGTCAAGGGCCAGCTTTACCTCTTCGGCTTCCCCACGGGCGGTCGGGGGGCGCAAAAACCCGGCTGTTTCGTGGCCGGGGACAAGATCGAGCTCCTGGGCCGGAACCTGATCGCCGCCTCGGAACTGAGAATCCCAGGCCCGCATAACCTGGAAAACGCCTGCGCGGCGGCCTTGATGGCCTCCCTTTGCGGGGTGCCGGACGCGGCCATCGCCAAGACCCTCGCCGAGTTCACGGGGGTGGAGCACCGGCTGGAGGCGGCCGGGGAGATCAACGGGATCCGGTTCGTCAACGACTCCAAAGGCACCAACGTGGACTCGGTCCTGAAGGCCCTGGAAAGTTTCGAGAAGCCCATCGTGCTGATGCTGGGAGGGCGGGACAAGGCGGGGGATTTCACCCGGCTGGCCCCCCTCGTGAAGGAGAAAGTGACCCGCATCGTGGCTTTCGGGGAATGCAAGGCCAAGGTCGTCCAGCAGTTGGCGGGCGCGGCCACGGTGGTGGAGGCGGGGTCGCTGGAGGAGGCGGTGAGCGGGGCCTTCGCGGCCTCGGAGCGGGGGGGCGTGGTGCTGTTTTCCCCCGGCTGCGCCAGCTTCGACATGTTCCAGAACTACGAGGACCGGGGGCGGCAATTCAAGGCGGTGGTGGAGAAGCTGCGCCGCCAGAAGGCTGGGAAGGTCAATGTTTAAGCACCAGTCGGCGGTCAACAGTAAACGGTCGACTGACTTTAAGAAAGGAGGGTTCCATTCTTGCGCTCGGATTCTGACAACAACACCTTCAACACCTTTCAACACCTTCAACGCCTCTTCAGAATCCGAACGAAGGGATGGCTCCTCCCATTAGGAATGCGGAGTTAGAAATTAGGAATTGCTTGAAAATTCCAAATTTAAGGAATGAAAGTGCGAAACGGCGATAAATCGACAAGTTCCCATCCGGATTTTTTCCTCTGCGCCCTGACGCTGGTGCTGGTCATGACCGGGCTCATCATGATCTACAGCGCCTCGGCCATCCTGGCGCACGACCGGTACGGGAATTCCTACTACTTTTTCATGCGCCAGCTCATCTGGGTGATGGTGGGAAGCCTGGGCATGTACGTGGCCTCCAAGGTGGACCTGGAGTCCTTGAGGGCCCTGGCCATTCCGGCCCTCTTCGTGGGGCTTTTCCTGATGACCCTGGTCTGCATCCCCGGCATCGGCCGGACGGTGGGCGGCGCCCAAAGGTGGTTCCGCTTGGGGCCCCTTTCCTTCCAGCCCTCGGAAATCATGAAAATCATCCTGGTTTTCTACCTGGCCGACTCCCTGGAGCGGCGCAAGCAAACCCTGGTCAACTTCTCCGGCCTCATGCCTTACCTGGTGCTCCTGGGGATCACCATGGTATTGCTCGAGAAACAGCACGATTTCGGCACGGCGGTCCTCCTTGCCCTGGTCACGATCCTCCTGCTCTTCCTGGCGGGCATCCAATGGACCTACTTCCTGGTTCCCCTGTCGGTCCTCATCCCGGTCTTCATCTTCCTGGTGGAATCGGCCAGCTACCGCATGAAGCGCATCACGGCCTTCCTCAATCCCTGGGACGACCCCCAAGGGGCGGGGTTCCAGCTCATTCAAAGCCTGATCGCGGTGGGCAACGGCGGGCCCCTGGGCGTGGGGCTTTCCAACAGCTCCCAGAAGCTCTTCTACCTGCCAGCCCCCCATACCGACTTCATCTTCGCCATTATCGCCGAGGAACTGGGGCTGGTGGGGGCGGGAACCATCGTGTTCCTCTTCCTGGTGTTCATCCTGCGCGGCTTCAAGGTGGCTTCCCAGGCCAGCCAAAGGGAGAACGGGCTCTTCCTGGGGCTCCTGGCCTCCGGCATCACGGGACTCATCGGCTTCCAGGCCCTGGTGAACCTGGGGGTGGTGACGGGACTGCTGCCCACCAAGGGCATTCCCCTCCCCCTCATTTCCTACGGCGGCTCCTCGATGGTGTTCACGCTGGTGTCCCTGGGCGTCCTGTTCAACATTTCCCGGGGCCTGAGGCTTCCCACATCCGTGGCGCCGACCGCCTCCTTCGCGGGGTTCGAATCGGCGGGTTGAGGGATGGGAGGCGGGAGCGAATGAACTTGAAAGGCTGGATGAAAAGTGGAGACGGGAAAAAAACGGATCATCATCACCGGGGGCGGCACGGGGGGGCATATTTTCCCCGGGATCGCCATCGCCCGGGAACTTTCGAGGCATCCGGAGGTCGAAGTGCTTTACGTGGGTAAGGAAGACGGGCCCGAGTCCAAATGGGTCCCGGACTCGGGTTTCGAGTTCACCGGCATCAAGGCCGAGGGTTTCCCCCGGTCCCTGTCGGTCAAGCTCGTCACTTTCTGGTTCGGCTTCCTGGGCGGGCTCACCCGGGCGGGGAGCATCCTTTCGGGCTTCCGGGCGGACGCGGTTTTCTCGACCGGCGGTTACGTTTCCGTGCCGGTCTCGGTCTCGGCGGCCCTGCGGGGGATTCCTGTGGGATTGCTGGAACCCAACGTGGAGCCGGGGCTGGCGGCCCGGTTCCTATCTTTATTCTCAAGGAGGATCTTCGTCGGGTTTCAGGACACCTTGAAACGCTTTTCCAAAAGGAGAACCCAATGGACGGGAATTCCGGTGAGGGAAGAAATCGTGACGGCGGAAAAATCCAAGGCGAGGGAAAGTTTCGGGTTGAGCCCGGACGTCCGGACCCTGCTCATGCTGGGCGGGAGCCAGGGCGCCCACGCCTTGAACCGGCAAATGGCGGACGTCATCCAATTCCTGGGGCAGGGCGACCAGCCCGTGCAGGTCATCCTGATGACCGGTTGGAACGACTACCGCAAAACGGTGGACCAGCTCGACAAGTGCCCGCTGAAGGTGGTTTTGAGGCCCTTTATCAGCAACATTCACGAGGCCTACGCGGCGGCGGACCTGGTCGTGGCGAGGGCGGGGGCCATGACCTGCGCCGAGCTGCTAAGTCGGGGATTGCCGGCTCTTTTTATTCCGTATCCCCACGCTTCCGGTCACCAGGAGAAGAACGCGAGAGCCTTGGAGACGGCTGGATCGGCAGTCGTGATTTTAGAAAAAGAGCTGGAGGAAGAAAAATTATCGCGGACCCTGATCTCCCTGCTTTCGGATGAGGCGAGGCTGAAGGCGATGGGCGAGGCGGCCAAGAAGCTTTCCAAGCCCAACGCGGCCCAGGACATTGTGAGGGAGCTCCTGGCCATGGCGGCCTCGAAATGAGGGAAAAAATCCTCTTCGGATTTACTTTCACGTTCCTGGCCCTGGCCGCGGTGGGCGACCTGGCCCTTTCGTTGTTGAAGAAGATCCTTTGGTTCGGAAGGAAGACGGCTTGAAACCAAAATTCGGAATCCTAACCCAGCCTTTCGGCAACGTGAAGCGGGTGCATTTTATCGGCATCGGCGGCGCGGGCATGAGCGGCATCGCGGCGGTGCTGCTGAGCCTCAACTATGAGGTCACGGGTTCCGACCTGAAGGCCACCGAGGTGACCGACAGCCTGACCCGCCGGGGGGCCAAGATCCATTTCGGCCACAAGGCGGGGAACGTGACGGGTTCCGACGTGGTGGTTTACTCCGCCGCGGTTCCCATGGACAACCCGGAGATCGTGGAGGCCCATAAGCGTTCGATTCCCGTGATCCCCCGCACCGAAATGCTGGCGGAGCTCATGCGCCTGAAGTACGGCATCGCCATCTCGGGCACCCACGGCAAGACCACGACGACCTCCATGATCGGGCTCATCATGACCGAGGCCAAGCTGGACCCCACCCTGGTCATCGGGGGCCAGGTGGACGTGTTCAAGTCCAACGCGAAGCTCGGCAGGAGCACCTACCTGGTGGCGGAGGCCTGCGAGGCCTTCGGGGAGTTCTTCCTGCTCTCGCCCATGATTTCCATCGTGACCAACATCGACGACGACCACCTGGACTACTACGGCTCCATCGACAAGGTGCGGGACGCCTTCGTGACCTTCGCCAACAAGGTGCCTTTCTACGGCTGCGTGATCCTGGGCATCGACGACAAGCAGGTGCAGATGATCGCGCCCCAGGTCAAGCGTCGGGTCATCACCTACGGCCTGACCAAGGACGCCCAGGTCTCGGCCGGGAAGATCAAGCTCGAGAAGGCGGGCTCGACCTTCGAGGTGACCCGCCTGGGAAAGCGGCTGGGTACCGTGAAGCTGAAAGTCCCGGGCCGGTTCAATATCCAGAACGCGCTGGCCGCCATTTCGGTGGGGCTGGAACTGAAAGTCCCCTTCAAGACCATGGCCGCCGGGCTCGCCAAGTTCCACGGGGCCCAAAGACGCTTCGAGATCAAGGGCTCCTTCAAGGGCGCCACGGTCATCGACGACTACGCCCACCACCCGACGGCGGTATCCGAAACCCTCCGGGCGGCCAGGAACTTCGCGGGTTCCAGGAAGCTGGTGGTGGCCTTCCAACCCCATCTTTTCTCGCGCACCCAACTGCTCCGGGACAAGTTCGGCAAATCTTTCGGGGACGCGGACGAGGTCATCATCACCGCCATCTACCCCTCCCGGGAGAAACCCATCCCGGGGGTCACCGGTATGACGCTGGTGGAAGCCCTCCGGGAGAACGGACACAACCACGTCATGTACGCTGAGGACAAGGCGCAATTGCTGGACTACCTGAAGAACCACCTGACCGAGAAACACGTGCTCCTGACCATGGGGGCGGGGGACATCTGGAAACTGGGCAACGACCTGGTCCAAAAACATAAAGGATGACGGCATGAACCACGGAGTACACAGGGTGCACGGAGTAAGGCGTGAAATTTTTTCGATAAAAAGTCTTAACTCTGTGTCCTCTGTGAACTCTGTGGTGGAGAGGTAAAAAGTGCCGGTACTGGAAAGGACGGGCGTGGACTTTAAGGAACTCAAAAACCTCATCCGGGGAAAGGTCCTGTTGAACGAGCCGGTCGGGCCTTACACGACCTACCACTTAGGGGGGAAAGCCGGGGCCTTCGTGGAGCCCCAGGGCGTGGAAGACCTCGCCGAACTCCTGCGGTGCCTTTCCCACGGGGGCGTGCCCTACCTGATGCTGGGGGGCGGCAGCAACGTTCTTTTCGCCGACGAGGGTTTTTCGGGTGTCGTAATCCGACTGGGGCGGGGTTTCCAGGGAATCCACATTGAGGGGGACCGGGTGCGGGCCAAGGCCGCCACCCAACTGGTAAAGGTGCTGGCCAAGACCCGGGAAGCCGGGTTGGGCGGGGTGGAATTCTTCGCCGGCATCCCCGGCACCCTGGGCGGGGCGGTGGCTGGCAACGCCGGGGCCAAGAAGGCCTGGATCGGGCCCGTGGTCGAGGAACTGACCATCGTGACGCCCCGGGGAGAAGTGAAGCGCTTGAGGAAGGCGGACTACCACTACGGTTACCGCCAGTCCTCGCTCAAGATGAGCGGCAACGTGCTGGTGGAGGCGGTCCTGAAGCTCAAAAAGGAGCCAAAGGCCGACATCGAGAAAAAGGTGAGGGAGTATTTCAAGGTCCGGCGGGGCAAACAGCCCAAAACGGAAAAAAACGCCGGGAGCGTGTTCAAGAACCCCGAAGGGAACTTCGCGGGAAGGTTGACGGAGTCCGTTGGGTTGAAGGGGTTTAAGGTCGGCGGCGCCAGGGTCAGCGAGATCCACGCCAACTTCATCATCAACGAAGGCACGGCGACCGCCCATGACGTGGTGGCGGTGATGCGGGAAATCCAGAAGCGGGTTTGGGGCGAATACCAGATCAAGATGGAACCCGAGATCATCCCCATGGGCGACTGGGATTGGAACGAAATTCGTGACGTTTTTTGGAATCTCCAAAAAACGAGTTAGAAGTTCGAAGTTTGGAGTGCGAAGTTATTGACAGGTTTTTGATTCGGAGAATCAAAAACTTACTTTAACTAAAACCGCTGACTAAGAACCGCGAACTGTGCAGTTGCCTCTCCAACGATGAAGCGGGCTGGAATCCATTGAATCGGAGCGTGACATGAAAGTAGGCGTGCTGATGGGGGGCTGGAGCCCCGAGAAGTCGGTTTCCCTGATGTCGGGGAAGAACGTGGTGGAGGGGTTGCGGCGGATCGGCATCAAGGCGGTGCCGGTGGAGTTAACCGCCGCCGACAAAAACGAGAAACACCTGGAAAAGCGGCTGAGGGCGGGGCGGTTTGACGTGGTTTTCATCGCCCTGCATGGCGGCTTCGGGGAGGACGGGACCTTGCAGGCTTTATTGGACAAATGGGGGATTCCCTACACCGGATCGGGCGCCTTGGCCTGTGGGTTGGCCATGCACAAGGGCTGTTCCAAGCTGGTCTTCGAGGCCAACGGCATTCCTTCGGCGGCCTGGCACGCTATCCCAAAAAGCCTGGACAAGTCCAAGTGGCTCAAGGACCTCCCGATCGGACTGCCGCTGGTCGTCAAGCCCGCGGACGTGGGCTCGGCCATTGGCGTGACGATCGTGAAAGAGAAAGAAGGATTGATGAAAGCCCTCCAAACCGCGTTCCGTTACAGCCGATGGGCCATCGTTGAAAAATTCGTCCTGGGTACTGAGGTGACGGTGACGGTCCTGGGTGACCGGGCCCTGCCGGTCATCGAGATCGTGCCCCAGAACGAGTTCTACGACTTCGACGCCAAATACACGCCGGGCCACTCGGACCACATCATCCCGGCCCGGATTTCGGCGGGCCAGACCCGCAAGGTCCAGGCCCTGGCGGTCAAGGCGGGGGAAGCCATGGGGTGCCAGGACTATTACCGGGTGGATTTCATCGTGCCGGTCAAGGGTGAGCCCCAGGTCCTCGAGATCAACACGGCGCCCGGCATGACCTCCACCAGCCTGGTGCCGGACGCGGCCAGGGCCGCGGGGATCGCGTTCCCCAAACTGCTCAAGACACTCGTGGAAATGGCCTTGAAGAAGGTGATCAAAAAAAGGAAGGCGGCTTAAGGGAATGATGAGAGGCGGGCAAAAGTGACTTATTACCGGGGGGGCAAGGTTCCCTTAAGTGAGAAGACCGCCCGCACTTATTCGTTGGACGCCGGTTGGCGGAACCGCCGGTCGGGGGAGGGCGAAAAGAAAACCATTGGGGGATGGTTCAAACGCAAGGAGAAACCGAGGACCAGCCCGGAGCTTCAAGTCCGGACCTTTTACCGGCCCGGCCGCACGACCTTCGAGGGAACCCCCTCCTACTCGCCGAAAAAAAAGGCCTGGGTTCCCTCCCTGCCAGCCATGGGCGGGATGAAGTGGCTGTTCCGGGCGGCAGGCTTCCTGCTCCTGGTGGCCACGGTGGCCTGGTCGAGGCAAAAAACGACCGCTCTGCTCCAAGACGTCTCGGGCATGAGGCTGGCGAAGGTGAGCGTGGAAGGGAACCACTATTTGACGGCGGAGGACATCACCCAGGCGGCGGGCCTGCCGGTGGGGGAGAACATGTTCAAGCTGGACCTGAAGGAGGCGGAGGACAAGATCGAAAAACTGGATTGGACGAACCGGGTCTTCATCGAGCGTCGGCTGCCCAGCTCCATCCTGATCTCGGTGAGGGAACGCAAGCCCATGGCCCTCCTGGACAACGGGGCGCTTTACGGGGTGGACCGGGAGGGAAGGGTCCTGCCGCCCGCGGTGGCGCTGGCGGGGGAGGATTTGCCCCTCATCTCCGGACTGCCGGTCAAGGCCGACGCGGTTGGGACGACCGCCATGGCCGAGAGCCTGGACCCGGCGCTGGATTTTTTCCAGTTCCTGAGGAAGAAGGACCCCGTTCTGGCGGCGGACGTCTCGGAAGTGAACCTCTCCGAGCCGGGGGCCCTGAAGGTGACCTTCATTGACGGCATCCAGGCCACTTTCGCCCCGCCGGTGACGGAGGCCGAGCTGCGCCGCATGGCGCTGGTCTTGAGCGACTTGAATGGGAAGGGCAAAAGGGTGGGGACGATGGATTTCCGCTACAACGACATGGTTCTTGTAAAGACGAGATGAAGTTATGAGTTCGTAGTTTTGAGTGTTGAGTTAAGGAAAGTTTTTCGATCCTCGACCGAAAAACCGTCAACAACTCAAAATTTAAAACTTAAAACTCAAAACTGGTTTTAAGGAGGCGGCATGAAAGTAAGGAAACCGGGTACGGGAAAGAAAACGAAACCCATGAGCGTCAAGGAGCTCAAGGTTTGCTTCGGAAAATGCCGCTGTTTCAGCGCGGAAAAAACCAAATTCAAGACGGGGAGGTGAGGCGGATGGCTAAGGAACAAAAGCAGGACATCGTGGTGGGACTGGACCTGGGGACGACCAAGGTCTGCACCATCATCGGGGAGCAGGATGACGAGGGGCAGGTTCACATCATCGGGGTGGGCACGACCCCCTCGACGGGCCTGAAAAAAGGCTCGGTGGTCAACATCGAGCAGACCATCGCCTCCATTAAAAAGTCCGTCGCGGACGCCGAGCGCATGGCGGGAGTGGAGGTCAGCTCCGCCTTCGCCGGGGTGGCGGGCGGGCACATCAAGGGGCTCAACAGCCGGGGCGTCATCGCGGTGTCCCGCAAGGACAAGGAGATCACCGAGGAGGACCGGGAAAGGGTCATCGAGGCCGCGCAGGCCATCGCCATTCCCCTGGACCGGGAGATCATCCACGTGATCCCGCAGGAGTACATCGTGGACGACCAGGACGGCATCAAGAACCCGGTGGGCATGTCGGGCGTGCGGCTGGAGGCCGAGGTCCACGTGGTGACCGGCGGGGTGACCAGCGTGCAGAACATCGTGCGGAGCGTGGAGCGGGCGGGCATCCAGGTCGCCGACATCATCCTGCAGCCCCTGGCCTCGGCGGAGGCCATCCTCTCGGCGGACGAGAAGGAACTGGGGGTGGTCCTCATCGACATCGGGGGCGGCACCACCGACATCGCGGTCTTCATCAACGGCTCGCTCTGGCACACGGGCATCATCACCTTGGGCGGGTCCCTGGTGACCAGCGACGTAGCGGTGGGGTTGCGCACTCCCAACACCGAAGCGGAGGCTATCAAGATCCAGTACGGATGCGCCTACACGGCCATGGTGAAGGAAGAGGAGGAGATCACCGTGCCGGGCGTGGGCGGTCGGCCCGACCGACGCATGCCGCGGCGGGTGCTCTCCGAGATCATTGAGGCCCGCATGGAGGAAATCTTCGAGCTCGTGGGGGCGGAGCTCAAGAAGCATGGTTTTGAGGACCGCATCCCGGCGGGCGCCGTCATCACCGGCGGGGCTTCCTTGATGGAAGGGACGGCCGAGCTGGCGGAGAAGATCCTCCAGCTCCCGGTGCGCATCGGATCCCCCAAACGGGTGGGGGGGCTGACCGACGTGGTGGCCAACCCCAGCTACTCCACCGCGGTGGGACTGGTGCTGATGGGCATGCAGTCGGCCCACGCCTCCGGCGCGAAGCGGGGGATGGGGTTCGGGGCCGGGGACGACATGTTCAAGAACGTCCTGGGGCGGATGAAGAAATGGTTCGGGGATTCCATATAGTCGACGGTCGACAGTTGGCAGTCGACAGGTTGGGAAAAGAAGGAAATAAGGAGGTGTAACCGAAAACAACGTTAGGGCAAAAAAGTTAAATGGCAGGGTTGCAGCTATCAGTCCAGAGCTGCCGACTGTCGCCCTGATCCTCATATGTTATTCGGGTGAAAGCCCGAATAAGAAGATCAGGACAGTCCAGTTTTAATTACCCGGG
Organism: bacterium; assembly: GCA_035524855.1. GTDB lineage: Bacteria > Oederibacteriota > Muellerivitia > Muellerivitales > Muellerivitaceae > DATKOC01. Next base: position 6,389 of record DATKOC010000016.1, on the reverse strand, counting down.
CAAAGCCTGGATTTGAAAAGGGAAACTGGACGACTGCTGACTGTGGACTGAATTGTAGAGGGGGCTGTTGGCGGATGGCCTTAAGGGCCATCGGCCAACAGAAAGTAGTGAATAGCAGAAAAATAAAGAGGGGGATAAGAAAATGATCGAGTTCGCGGAAGACGAGGTTCAGCAGTACCTGGCTCACCTGAAGGTGATCGGGGTCGGGGGCGGCGGATGCAACGCCATCAACAAGATGATTGAGGCCGGGATCGAGGGTGTGGAGTGCATCGCGGCCAACACGGACTACAAGTCCCTGAGGAAAAACAAGGCGCCCAAGAAGCTCCAGTTGGGGAAATCCCTGACCAAGGGGCTCGGATCGGGCGGAAACCCCGAAACCGGGAAGATGGCCGCGCAGGAATCCACCGACGACATCCAGAAGGCCCTGGAAGGGGCCGACATGGTGGTGGTGGCCTGCGGCATGGGCGGGGGAACGGGCACCGGCTCGGCGCCGGTCGTGGCCGAAATCTCCAAGAAAATGGGAATCCTCACGGTCGGCGTGGTGAGCCGCCCCTTCGATTGGGAAGGGCCGGTGCGCAAGTCCCAGGCCGAGGACGGCCTGAGGTCCCTCATGCCTCACCTGGACGCCATCGTGGTCATCCCCAACGACCGCATCAACCTGGTCTGCGAGCAGGACTCGGACCTTTCCTCCGCCTTCGCCATGGTGGATGAGGTCCTCGTGCAGGGCATCCAGGCCATCTCGGGGGTCATCCACTCCGAGGGCAAGATCAACCGCGATTTCGCGGACGTCAAGCGCGTGCTCACCGCAAAGGGAAAGGTCCTCATGGGGACCGGAGCCGCCACCGGCGAGGAGAGGGCCATGAAGGCGGTCCAGAAGGCCGTCAACAGCCCCCTGTTGGAGGACGTGGACATCTCCCAGGCCAACGCCATCCTCTTCGTGGTGACCCATGGGGCCAACTTCAGCCTGAAGGAACTCAACGAGATCGCCGGGTTCCTGCAGAAGTCGGCCCGCCCGGGCGCGGAGATCGTGCCGGGGCTGGTTCCCGACGATTCCCTGCGAGACGGAATCCGGGTGACGATTATCGCCACCGGTTTCGAGGTCCAGAAGGCCACCGAGGTGGCCACGGTCATCGACCTGAAGAGCTTCGTGACCCCCAGCTTCAAGACGGCCCAGGCCAGCAGCGCCGTGCCGCAACAGTTGGAGGAACTGGAGGGTGAGATGACCCTCAAGCTCTCCGACGGGCAATACGACATCCCGGCCTACCTGCGCCGCCGACTGGCCAGCAAGCCGTTTCAAAACTAAGAAAGGCAGTCGACAGTCGACGGTTCCCAGCCGGCGGTTCGAACAACGGCTGACGGCAAACGACGACTGACGATCGACACGGTGTGGAAGTAATGAAGGTGTGGCACAAAGCGGGCCGGATTCCTTTGCTGGTGTTGTCGCTGTGCGTGGCTTGGGCCTCGGAGGGGAAGGGAGCGGCAACTCCCGCTCCCTCCAACAGCCCCGCCGCACCGGCGCCCACACCGGCGGAGGACAACGGCTTCACGGTGCTGTGCTACCACCGGTTCGTGGCCCGGCCGGAAACGGTCAAGGGGCCCCTGTCGGTGTACCGCCTTCCGCTGGAAGAGTTCCGCTGGCAGATGCAGTACTTGAAAGATCACGGGATTACGCCCATCTCACTCGATCAGTTGAAAGCCTACTGGTTTGACCGGAAACCCCTCCCGGACAAGGCGGTGCTTTTGACTTTCGATGACGGTTTCCGAAGCATCTACGAGAAGGCTTTTCCCGTGATCCGAAAGTACGGCTATCCCGGCGTGCTGTTTTGCTACACGGATTTCATCCGAAGCCAGTCGGACTCCCTGAGGTATCCCGAGATTGAGGAACTGCAAAAGTACGGTATTGTCCCCGAATCCCACACCAAGAGCCATTTGAACCTGGGCCTGGAGGAGGAAAAGAATGGAACGGAAACCTTCGCCAAAATTCTCGCGGAGGAGTTGGGAGACCCCATCACTTTCCTCCGGGAAAAATTCAACCGCTCCTCCAAGGTGCTGGCCTACCCCTACGGGGTTTATAACCCCACGATCCTGAAAGCCACCGAGAAGGCGGGCTATGAGTTGGCCTTCTCCGTGAACCCGGGGCCCAATGACCGGACCCTACCCCCCCTCATCCTTCGGCGGAACCTGGTCCTTTACCCGACCAAGCGAGAGGAATTCGCCAAGATTTTCAAGGAAAAGGTTTTGCACCTCGACCACGTGAAGCCGGGGGATGGCGACGTCATCGACAGCCAACTACCCCTTATCCGGATGGAATTGTTGGATGACGTGGACCCCACCAGCATCCGGTTTCAGGTGGGGAACCGCACCGTCATGGGGGGCTACAACCCGTCCACCCACGTGTTCCATCACCAGGTGAAGGCCGCCCTGAAGGCCGGGGGGCACATGTTGACCATCGAGGCGAAGGATAGGAAGGGCCAAAGGCGGGTCTTCACCTGGTATTTCCGAATCAAGCACCGGCATTTGGGGAAGGAGGAAGAAAGTGACCTGCCGACCATCAAACATTAAATCCATAACGGCTGTTGAACCACCAAGTTCACCAAGGGCACCAAGAAAACCATGGCTCATTTAAAATCACCGTTCAAGATAAACCAATTCGGAATCCGTTTTATCCTTGCCCTGTTTTTCCTGGCGGTGGGGGAAAACCGGATTTGGGGCGTGGAGGAGACCGCGACCCTCAAATATACCTACCGGCCCGAAACCGGGCAGGTCAGCCTCTTGAGGGACATGCAGGGCAAATTGTACCTGCCCTTGAACGATGTAGCGCAGTTCTACGGGGTCCAGTTGGCTTTTGATTCCCAATCCCGGAAAGTCACTCTGTCGAAGGGAAAAAGCCAGGTTAAGTTGACCCTTTCCCAACCCGTTTTTTTAACCACCGACCCCGTGGTGTCCTATCCCCTTGAGCCGGTTGAAGTGGTGTCCGGACAGTTAGGAATCCCCCCGGAAGGGGCGGAGGACCTGTTCGGGACGCTCTTGAATATCAGCGTGCGATTTTTACCTGATCAGAACGCCTTGGTGGCGGGCGGCGTGGGAAAAGATGAGATTCAAAAGGAAATTCAGGCCGCAAGCCAACCTCAACCAACCGCCCCGGCGGTGTCGGCCCCTTCAAACCCTCCTTCGGGGCCCCCTGGCCAGGCAAGCTCACCGCAGACCGCGCCGGCGACAGTGGCCCAGGCGCCGGCCCCCGCGGCCAAGCCCGGTCCCGAAAGCGAAGAAGAGTCCGCGGGAGAAGAACAGAACGACGAGCAGGCCCAACCGATTCCACCCGGACGGGTGGAGGAGAATCCCCCCCCCGCCAGCCAGGTTTACCGGGTCCGCCGTATCATCATTGATCCGGGCCACGGGGGAAGGGACGTCGGCGCGCAGGGGTTTGACAAGAAATATTGCGAGAAACAAGCCACCTTGGCTATCGCCAAAAGGGTCGCCGATTATCTGAAAGAGGATCCGAGTCATCCTGAGGTGTTTTTAACTAGATCGGCCGATTACTTTATCACGCTCAAATATCGCTGTGACTTCGCCAACTACCACAAGGGGGATGTATTTGTCTCCATCCATTGCAACGCCAATCCTAAAAGCAAATCCACTGGAACTGAAGTTTATAAATATAGTGCGAGGCCTTCCAACAAAGTCGCTGCTGTTGCCGCCGTAAGCGAAAACGTTGGAGGGAGTGACATTACTTCCTTGCTAGCCGATCTTTACCACCGGAACTACGACCGTCGAAGCAACCGACTAGCCGAAGAGGTGAGCCGTCGCATCCGTGACCGCCTAAAACAGCATATTCGGCCCATCCTTCATGCCCCCTTCTACGTACTTCGCCAAGTAGATATGCCTTCTATTTTGGTTGAGACGGCTTTTATCACAAACCCGAAAGAGGAAATTAAGTTGAGGGACCCCTATTGGCGGGACAAGCTCGCGAAATCCATCGCCGACGGGATTCTGGCTTACCGCGATGTCGTGGAGGGTACCAGTGAAAACCAGCAAGCTCGGCGCTGAAGCCATCCAAACCCAAAAGGGGGGGACGATCGCCCTCAGCTTTCCCCGTTTTTCCGACTCCAAGGCGCTCAAACACGCCATCTCCACCCGGGTGGGAGGCGTGAGCCGCGGGCCGCAGAAATCCATGAACCTCAGCTTCAAGGTGCAGGATGACCCCGTCAACGTGGACGAGAACCGGTTCCTGCTTTCGAAGGCCATCGAGATGGATTTGAACCGGGCGGCCTGCGTCCAGCAAGTCCACGGCGACAAGGTTCTCGTTCTGGAATCGGGGCAGGCGCCGAAGGGGAAGCCCCTAGGCGAGGGGGACGGGTTGATCACCAACGTGACCGGCATCCCCCTCATGATCCTGGTAGCCGACTGCTTGCCCTTGCTCTTTTACGACCCGGTCCACAAGGCTATCGGACTGGCCCACGCTGGTTGGAGAGGGACGGTGAGCCACGTGGCCGCCAAGACCTTGCTGGCCATGGGTGAGGCCTATCAGACCCGCCCGGAGGAAACCAAGGTGGCCTTGGGCCCCTGCATCGGCCCCTGCTGTTACGAGGTGGGGGAGGACGTGCGCAGGGAATTCTCGGGGGTTTTCCCCTGGGCGGAGGAAGTGATGAGGGCTTCCACCAAGGGGCATTGGACCCTGGACCTGGCGGAAGCGAACGCCCGGCAGTTGCAGGAAGTCGGCGTGAGGGAAGAAAACCTGGTTAAATCCAACCTGTGCACAGTCAAAAATATCGACTTGTTCTACTCGCACCGGGCTGAGGCCTCGGCGGAAAAGCCCACCGGAAGGTTTGGGGCTTTCCTGATGCTTACGGATTAATCGGAATCTAAGGAGGTTGATATGAGTCGGAGAATTCTAATGGGGTTGGCGCTGTTCCTGGCGCCCCTCCTGGCAGGGGCGGCGGTCAAAGCCAACCGGGCCCAGGCCTACTACCAAAAGGCCATGGAAGCCTACCTAGCGGGAGAATATGACGAGGCGATCCTCATGGACACGAAGGCCCTCGATCTTAATCCCCATTACACGAAGGCCAACGCCCTGCTGCAAATCCTGGTTTCCGAAAAGGACATGGCGGGCAAAACCGTCATTTGGATCGGGGGCAAGCCGTCCGTGGTCCCCCAATCGAAGGCCGCGCCGGAGCGGGTGATGATCGTGAAGAAAACGGTGGAAGGCCTTTCCGAGGCGGACAAGATGAAACTCAAGGAATTGGAAGAACGGGTCCAGGTGGTAGGCCAGCTGTTGGAAAGGGAGTCCCAGACCCGGTACAAGGAATTGGCCGGTGGGCAGGTTTTGACAAGCAAGCGGTTGACGGAACTGGGAGACGTCCAAGACCAAACCCAGAAGCAACTGGAGGATTTGAAACAGACCATGGCTCAAAACAAGGGTTCCATTATCCCGGATTTGATCGCCCTCTTAGCCCTTCTGGTGGCGGGGATAGCACTTTTCCTGGAGACGAGGACGCGGCGTGAATTGAGCCGGCACCGTTATTTGATCTCCCAGGGAATCGGACGGGACATTACGGATAAAGTCGTCAACATCAACCGGGCTTAAGGAGGCGGCTATGGGATGGTTTAAGGAACTCTTGATGAATCTCTACCTGGTTGACCGGCCCATCGCCGACCGTGGCAAGGGCGACCGCCGCAAGAGCGACCGCCGTTGGCAGGGCCCGGAAGGGGACAGGCCCCGCGCGGCCAATGACCCGAGGCGGAAAAAGGAACGACGGAAGAAAAAAAGAAGGTAAAGATTGTTTTGAGTGTGGGAGTTAGGCTGTTTTCTTTTTGGCTCCGCAGGACTTGCGAACCACCAACTGGGTTGGAATCAGGACATGTTTGGGGCGCCAATTATCGGGATTTTGGATTTTGTCGATCAAGGTTTGGGTGGCAAGGCGGCTGATGGCCCCGTAGTCCTGCCGGACGGTCGTCAGCGGGTAAGATTGTTCGGAAGCCTGCGCCACGTCATCAAAACCGACTAGGGCTATATCCTTCCCGACCTTAAGCCCGGCTTCCTCCATCACATCCCATGCTCCCATGGCCATCTGGTCGTTGCAGGCGAAGACCGCGGTGGGCCTGTTCTTGAGGGCAAGGATTTTTTTCATGGCTTCCTCTCCCGAGCCCCGGCCAAAGTCTCCCCCTACAACATAGTTCTCGGGAAGGGGAAGGGAATGGCGGGCCACGGCCTTGCGGAATTCCCGAAAACGGTCGGCCGCGTTTTGGGAAATTTCAACCTCGCCTGTGATGCAGGCGATTTTCTTGTGGCCTTTTTTCACGAGGTGATCCACCACTTCCGCCACCGCCTTGGCGTTGTCGCTGTCGACGTAATCCAGCAGGGGGTCCTCCACCCGGCAGCCGATCAGGAC
>DATKOC010000015.1:0-5806 GCA_035524855.1 bacterium | reverse complement strand
CACCCCCACCAGCACCCCCACGAACACCTTTACGCCGACCTTCACCTTCACTTTCACGCCTACCCCGACACCCACGCCTTTCCTGACCCTGGCCAAGGCTTCCTCCAGCACCCGGGTTCATCCCTTGGATACCATCCTTTACACCTTGACCTACACCAATCCCAGCAGTGTGGCGGTCTATAACGCCATCCTCGTGGATAACCTGCCCCCGGCCTCGGGATTGAGCTTCATCTCCAGCTCCGTGACGGCCACAGGCGGGGTTTACAACGCGACCAACAACACCGTAACCTGGAACATCCCCGTGGTCCCGCCCAACTCCACCATTTACCTGACCTACCAAGCCAAAGCTTCCCTGGAATCCGCGAGTTCCCATTCCAACACCCTCGTTAATCACGCCCAGTTGAACTACCCCAACGGTGTTGTCGTCGCCTCCAATACCGTGACGGTAGTGGGCGATTACACGGTGCACTTCGCCGTTTACAACGAGTCCGGGGAATTAGTGAAAGACCTAGCCACCTTCCAGACCGAGAACCCCGTGACTGACTTTACGGTGGTGAACGGTGTCATCACGTCCGATTCGATGTCGGCCTCCTTCTTCTGGAACGGGCTCTCGCTGGGAACCTGGGACGCCACCGGGGCCTCCGGCGGCAAGGTGACGAACGGTAATTACATCGTGAAGATCGACAACGTGGATCCTTATGGCGTGACCACCTCCTACACGCACACGGTGACGGTGGGAATCACGCGCAGCACCTTGGAAATCGCCATCTACAATGAGGCGGGTGAGGTCGTGAAGCACTTCACGGAAGCGGAGATCGAAGGCATGCTGGGCGGTTCCGGCGGGGCTCTCCTGCCGGCGGACTTCGAGGTGGGGAATGTCACGCTTTCCTCCAGCAACCTGTCGCCCTCCTATACCAATAAGGGCGGGCCGGACCAGACCGTCACCGTGACCCTGGGATCGGGACGCAGCTTCACCTGGGATGGGAAAGGGGACAATGGGAACATCCTCACGACCGGGGACTATTTCCTGGAAGTGGAATCCAATCCCCAAGGCGCACCCAGCCAAAAGATGATCCTGACCCTCCATGTGCACGATTACAACGCGCATGACCTGGGCAGCTTCGTGCTGGCCCCGAACCCCGTTCGGTTGGACCAGACCACGAAGGCCCAGTTTATGCTGAACTTCAACGGCGCACAGGTGAGCGCGGTTGAGATCAAGGTCTATACGATGGCGGGCGAGCTTATGCGGACCCTCTCCAGCGCTCCCGGCAACCCCTCCATGGTCATGTGGGATTTGAGCCAGGAAACCATCGCCAGCGGCGCCTATTTCGCGGTCGCTGAATTGCACGGCCCCAACGGAATCATCAGCCGCCATGTCATCCAGGTGATGGTCCTGCACTAACCAGCGCCTGGAATTCAGTGAGCTCCCCCATTCCAACTTGCCGAGTCCTTCATCAGCCTTTTCATTAGAAGTTCCACCGAAATTCCCTTATCCTCGTAACCCATAAGGGGGTGGGAATTCGTGAGTTCCTCCAAAAAGAAAAGCTTGTTGCCGAAAAGCCTCCAATTCCTCATCGCCTATTGCCTGGGTTTTTTGTCCTGGGTGGCAGGTTTACACTGCCTGGAGGGGGATTCGGGGACCGGACTGCGGGTCATTCCCGACAAGCTCTTGAAACATTCCCTTAAAGTCTTGTTAGGAACGGTGGAACTGATCCTGCTTTGCTGGTTATTCAATTGGTACCGCGGCTGGCTCGCCCAAGCCACGGTTTCGGAGGTCACGATGGCTTTCCTCGTGAAATCAACGGTCTTCCTTTATTTCCGTATTTTCTGGCCCGGAATATTCCCCCTCGTCCTGCCTGGAGTTCATCCTTTTTTCTGCCCCCAATGCTACCGGAAGCAAGTCTTCCGGTTCCTGCCGGTGTCCCTTCGCTTCGGCTATTTCGTCACCTACCTTTGCCGCCACTGCTCCTGCCTGGTAGATGGCTGGGGGAGGCAGGTTTTTTATCCGCTTCGGGTGACTTTGGGGAATATCCTCGCGGTTCTTCCCAAAACGATTCTTCCTTCGGGTCTCGCGTTGGGCATGGGGGTTTGGTTGGGGACGGAGATTCTGCGCCTGTTCAACTAAATGCGCCTGGAAGGGCGGTTTAATTTTTGATTCCTAAACCAAGTACCGACCAAATCAATTACCTCAATATGGGTTTGATGGCCCTTTCCGCCCTCCTGGCTTTCCAGTTTCCCTTCGAGCTTTTCCTCTTTGTTTACGCCGTCCTGGGACCCCTCCATTACCTCACCGAAATTTCCTGGCTGCACGACCGCCAATACTATACCCAGGGCCGGCTCGATTACCTTTTCCTGGTCCTGGCCGGCATCCTAGTCACAGTCTTCAATTTTGGGTGGATCCCGGGAGTGCCGCCGGTGGCGGGAACGATCGTCACCAGTACCGCTTTCTTCGCCGCGCTTGGGTTTGTTCTTTCACCAAAGCTCTCGGCACGCCTGGCGGGACTTCTGGGGGCCTTGCTCCTGTCCGTCGTCCTTTCCCTATTCCGCTTTTTCGGTCCCACGTTCGACATTTTCCTCCCTACCCTCATCCACGTTTTCCTCTTTACCGGGTTTTTCATCCTGGTAGGTGCCCTGAGGGGCGGGAGCCGGTCCGGGCTTTTTTCACTGGTGGTTTTCGGGGGAATGGGGTTGAGTTTCCTGCTCGTTCATCCTTCGCACGCGCAATACCAGGTGAGCGACTATGTGAGGGATAGTTACGGTTATTTCAGGGAAGACGGGAACGCCAGCAGTGTTTTCATCGCGCTCAATCATTACCTGGTGAGCGTCCTGGGCCTAGGTCCCTTTAACACCCCGGTCCAGCCGCTCCCGGACTTCGTGAAAAAAATCAACGATTTCATTTACCGGGACCCCAAGGCCTTGGCCTTGATGTCCTTCATTTCCTTCGCCTATACCTACCATTACCTCAATTGGTTTTCCAAGACCTCCATCATCCGGTGGTACGAAGTGCCCCGGAGCCGCTTTGTTGGGGTCCTCGTCCTTTGGGGGATATCGCTCGCCCTCTACCGCGCCAATTACGCGCTGGGACTCAAATGGTTATTCTTCCTGAGCTTCGCGCACGTCCTTTTGGAATTTCCATTAAACCACCTGACCTTCATCAACATCGGCAGGGAATTGGGGAAGACCGTCCTGGAAAAAGCCGAAAAGACGGCATAGGTTTGATCTTAGAGGAGAATAAAAAGGAACTAGGCTTTTTTGACGGCGTGCTGGAAGAGGGTCGTCACAATTTCGCCGAGGCGCTGGTTGATCTGCAATTTGGAAGGATCCTCGCCCAGCACGGGCGAGTCGAACATATGGTAAACCTGGTGGATGCCCTCTTCCTTGAGCCACTTCAAGTCGGGCGCGACAGCTCCGACAATGGCCACGCAAGGAATCCCCAACTTCTTGGCCATTCGGGCGACGGCCACGGGGGCCTTGCCTTGTTGGGAAGAATTGTCCAAATAGCCTTCTCCCGTAATAACCAGATCACAACCCTTCATTTGGTCCTCAAGCTTCAAGGTCTGGGCCACAAAATCAAACCCGCTTTCCAGCCGACCGCCTAAAGCCAGGATGGCCATCCCCAAACCGCCCGCGGCGCCGGCACCTTTCTGGTTTTTCAAGAGAATCCCGGCGGCCTTCGAAAGGACCGCCTCGAATTGATAGAGTCCCTTTTCCAGTTCCTCCACCGCGTCGGGAGAGCCGCCCTTTTGCGGCCCAAAGAAGCGGGCGGCCCCGTGGTCGCCCAGGAGAGGAACATTGACGTCCACCAATCCCACGATATCGATGCCCTTGAGCAACAATTGAGGGGCTTCCAGGTCCACACCCGTTACGAGGGGAAGATGTTTGGCCGCGGCGCCCTTGGGAAGAGCCGATTTCAACTTGAAGGTCGCCCCCAGGGCCTGGAGGAAGCCAATACCGCCGTCCACGGTGGCGCTGCCGCCGAGGGTGATTTTGAGGTGTTTGGCGCCGTGCTTTTTCACGGCTTCCTCAACAAGCTCGCCCGTCCCGTAACTGGAGGTTTCCATGGGATTGCGCTCGGAGACCGCGAGCCGGAAGAGACCGGAAGCCTGGGCCATCTCGATGATGGCCGTTTCCTTCTCGGGTAACTGGGCCATGCCATATTGGGCCTGCTTCAGCCGCATAAGGGGGTCATTGACCGTGGTGGTGAGGGTCTTGCCCTTGAGGACATAAATGATGGAATTTAAGGTGCCTTCACCCCCATCGGCGATGGGGCAGAGGCGCAAGTTGGCGGTGGGAACGACCTTCTGGATGTGGTTGCGGATGATTTCCGAGACTTCCTGGGCGGTGGAAATTCCCTTGAATTTGTCCGGCGCGATGAGGATTTTCATCTAGAAATTTACCTTGTTTCCCTTTTTTAAAGCCCGGCCTTCACATTAAACTGTACCCGATTCGAATCACATTTTACGGAGGAAATATGGCTCCGCAAGACCAATCCATCACGTCTTTACAGAAGAATTCCCTTACTTTTCCACCTCCTGGCCCCATTTCAGCGAAAGCCCACATTTCCTCCTTCCAAAAATACAAGGAAATGTACGACCGTTCCATCCGCGACCCCCACGGTTTTTGGCTGGAGCAGGCCACCGCCGAATTGCGGTGGTTCAAAAAACCCTCCCAGAGCCTGAAATACACTTGGGATTCCAAGAATCGGACCATTCAGCACACCTGGTTCGAGGACGGGGAATTGAATGTTTCGATCAATTGCCTGGACCGCCATTTGGAAGGGCCCAACCGGGAAAAGACCGCGATCCTTTGGCAGGGTGAGAAGGATGAGGAGGTCCGCAAGATCACCTACCAAGAACTGCACAAGATGGTTTGCCAGTTCGCCAATGTCCTTTCCTCCAAGGGCCTCCAAAAGGGAGACCGGGTCTGCATCTACATGCCCATGGTTCCGGAGGCCGCGGTGGCGCTTCTGGCCTGCGCGAGGCTGGGGCTGATCCACTCCGTGGTTTTCGCCGGGTTCTCGGCGCAATCCATCAAGGACCGCATCCAGGATTCCCAAAACGCCGCCGTCATTACCGCTGATGTGGGCTTTCGGGCGGGGAGAACCATCCCTCTCAAGAATATCGTGGATGAGGCCCTGAAAGACTGCCCCACCGTCAAGAACGTCATCGTCTTCCAACGGGGGGACGGCAAGGTCAATATGCAGGCCGGTCGGGATCACTGGTGGCACGAGGAAACGTCGAAGGCCGCGCCCGCGCATCAAGCCAAGCCCATGAAGGCTGAGGACCCCTTTTTTATCCTTTATACGTCGGGCTCCACCGGCAAGCCTAAGGGGGTCCTCCACACCATGGCGGGCTACCTGCTCCACTCGGCCATGACCCACAAGTACATCTTCGATTACCACCCGGAGGACATCTACTGGTGCACCGCCGATATCGGCTGGGTAACGGGCCACAGCTATATCGTCTATGGCCCCCTGGCAAACGCGGCCACGACCCTCATGTTCGAGGGGGTGCCCAATTTCCCCGACCCGGGCCGTTTTTGGCAGGTGGTGGCTAAGCACAAGGTGAACATCTTTTACACCGCCCCCACGGCTATCCGGGCCCTGATGCGGGAAGGGGAATCCTGGCCCCGAAAACACGATTTAAGTTCCTTGAAGGTTCTCGGGTCGGTCGGGGAACCCATCAACCCCGAAGCTTGGCTCTGGTACCACCGAAACGTCGGCCGGGACCATTGCCCCATTGTGGACACCTGGTGGCAGACGGAAACCGGCGGCATCCTGATTTCCCCCAAGCCGGGGGCCCACACC
>DATKOC010000014.1:0-13624 GCA_035524855.1 bacterium | reverse complement strand
TTCGGCAACATAAAGTGCATTGCTTATTAAGGCAAAACCATTGGGGGCACTTGAAGCGGGCCACTCCCCAACGTAAGCAGGAGTAGCAACGGCAAAGGTTGGGGTAGGGGTTGGGGTGCCGGGCGTCGAGGCGATAGTGGCCACGGAAGTGGAACTTCCATTTCCAGAGGGGGCTGGCGGCTTAACAGGATTGCCGGTATCAGAACAAGCCAAAGGCAAAACAGTTCCGACAAGAAGAAAGAGCAAGACCAGAAATTTCTTCATGTTCATCTCAAACCACTTTCACCTGATGATATCTTGGTTAAAGATCCATCAATGTTTTTTACCACCATTTACTGGAAACCAAAAGTAGTGCCTACATAAATGTTAAGTCCATTGCCTTCAAGGGAACCAACTTGGGAAGGATCCGCGCTGCCGGACGGAAGACTGCTGGATGAAAACTTTTCGGCGCCATTAACTTGATTAAATCCCGCGAATCTCTCATAAGCCCCGCCCAGCACTGAAAAATTATTATCTACATAGACCTCCAACCCAATTCCGGCATTAAATCCAAATCCAGAAATGATTTCATCACTTACGCCCACGACATTTCGTTGACCTGTTGAAATATTGGGAGGGTTTTGGTAATCAAGGATTTGCGAACCTTGCCGAACGAAAAGCCAAGGAAAACTTAAGCCCAAGCTAACAAAAGGCTGGGTAGGCAATTGAGTAAATAAATATCTTTTAAAATCCAAGTTGATTGCTTCTAAGCGAGATGGAGCGGTGAAAGTGACGGCGGCACTACTAATATAGGTTCCAGTATGATCACTTCGCCAATAACTAACTTCTACGGCCCAGGGGCCCTCCCGCTGACCTACCAAGATCCCAAAACCAAAATTTCGGGCAATACTAGGAATCAAATCTAGTTCCTGATTGGAAATACCCGTAACGCCACCAGAGTTAATGGAAACAGGGCCAATTGAAACCGAAGCCGTACCATTAAAGTCGCCCCACTGATCAAGAGTGGTTGAAGTTCCCACCCCACCTATGTAAGTTCTGCTTTTGATAAAATCGCTTGGCTGGGCTCCTAAATCATCCGCTAATGAATCACCCAGGGTCGTGCTGACAAATCCACCGAAAGCCATAAGAAGTAGAGCAAGTGTTGAGGCTTTTTTGAGATTCATTCGTTACACAATCCCCCGATCATTGATTTTGATTCTTTGGCCATACGCCAAAATGGCTTTGAATAAAATTCATTTTAACCCAAGAAAACCTGAAATTATAAGGAAAACTTTCCTTGGGATAAGCAAGCTAGGAGAAAACTGTTGCGGGACGGCTTAGGAAAGGTGAAATACGTGATCTCCAACCCTTTAAGGCACCAACCGATTCACCTGATAAATAAAGCTTTAGTGGTTTAGGGGGTGAAGGAAAAAAGCCCATTCTGGGCGTAATCAGAGACCAGGATTACCCCCCCCAGAAGAATGACCCCATCCGGACTAAGGAGGTTGGAAGGAATTGGTCCGGCGGTCAGGAGACTGCCGGATGAATCATAAATCTCAACTTGGCTTTTTCCAGAATCAGCAAGGTAAATGTTCCCGCTTGTGTCAACGGTGATTCCGTAAATATCGGAACCATAGAGCGTCGCGAAATTACTCCAGCTGGTAGGAGTAGTGGCTACCTGAATAAACTGACTCCCTGTGTCCGTCCCACCTTCTGCGACATAAAGACTTGTGACACCTGCGTTAACCCCGATGGCCACGGCGCTGGGTAGAGTGAAAGGCGTAAGTCCAGCGCTCCAGGTGTTGATGGTTGAACTTCCATCCGAATTGAATTCCAGCACACGGTCATTGCCGGTGTCCGCCACGTAAACATTGCCGGCAGGATCCACGGCGATACCTTCGGGCTGGGCAAAATTAGTGGTGCCGTCACCCGCCCACGAAACACCCGCGTTACCGTTTGGATCAAAGCTGAAAACAGCGTTCTTCTCGGTATCCACGACATAAATGGTCGTTCCTGCGGCGTTAATAGCCACGCCATTGGGCTGCCCAAAAGGAACTCCCCCCCCAATGGTCGTCCACATTCCCAGGCTGGCCCCCGCAGAACTGAAAAGTTGAATGACTCCGGGCAGTCCGCTCCCGGCGCCTTCGGCAACATAAACTGTGGTGCCTACCGAATTAGCTGTCAGACCGTTGGGGGGATAAGGCACATTCCAAGTAATGCCGGTGGGAGTGGGTGGGGGAGTTGAGAATGTATTGATGGGGGTAAAGGTAAAAGTAGGAGTGGCCGTATTTGTCGGGGTATTGGTGTTTGTTGAAGTGGCGGTATCAGTGAGTGTGTTAGTGCTGGTGAACGTGAATGTAAAAGTGGAAGTCGGAATTGTTCCAGTACTGGTAGAAGTGAAAGTAAGGGTGAAAGTAACCGTAGCTGTGGAGGTCGCGGTAAAAGTGGGAGTACCGGTTGACGTAACGGTTGGAGTGTTCGTGGGAGTGTAGGCTGCCCAATTCGTGGGAGTCGCCGACGGCGTGGGGGTATCGGTCCCTATCGGGGTGGTCGGCGTGCTTTTAGAGCAGGCCCAAGGTAGGCTCATCCCCAAAACACAGGTTAAGATTAAAAAGAATTTATTCATCCCACGATCCTCCACCCTTGGGCCAAGCTCCTCAAGGGGCGAAAATGTTTATTTGGTTAGTTCCCTTGTCGGTAACATAAATCATTCCTCCCGCGTTCACACCCACACCCAAAGGGCTGTTCAAAGAACCGCCGTTGTTAAAGAAAACCACCGGCGGCAAGTTGAAATCCCCCACTGTAAATTCCTCGATTTGTTGATTACCTGCATCCGCGACATAGAGGTTGTTTCCGGTATCAAACGTAAGCCCAGTGGGATGGTTGAAACCTGGAATGATATTGGTGACTCCGGCCGAGGGAATATCGAAAACCAACAAACTGTCATAGGGGCTCCCATTGATTCCTTTTCCTTGAGTGACCACGTAAAGGGAATTTCCCTGCACCCCCAAACCCGCGAGTGTGATAGAACCCGTAAGGGTCACCGGCAAGGGGCCGAAAGTGGCTCCCGAAGAGAAGGTGATGGCGCCCGCGCCTCCCCAGCTCGGCACCAAAGCTCCACTCGCATTCATTTCAATGATGCGTTGATTCCCCGTATCGCTGACGAAGATGTTTCCGCTGCCATCTACCGCGACGCCTTGAGGGTTGGAAAAGGAGGCCGTCGAGTATTGATTCAAGAAATTCCCAAGCGCGTCATATTCATAGACACCCGTAGCCCCGCCCACCACATAGAGTTTTCCAGTGGCATCCACCGCGAGGGCCTGGGGTTGGAGGAATGATATTTTTCCCTTCCCTTTCCCGCCATCCCCCCAAGCGGGATTAAGGGCCCCATTGAAAAAGAATTTTTCCACGGTATTACCCGCGATATCCGCCACGAAAATACCGTCATTCGCGCTTGGCGTGGGCGAACTATAAACCGCGATGCCGCCGATGGACACGAACCCCGTCCAGGGGCTCGCGATGGCATAGGGCGTGGTCGTCGCGGTATTGGTCGGCGTAAAGGTAACGGTGGGTGTGTTGGTAGGGGAACTTGTGGCCGTATAAGTCAGTGTCGGGTTGGCAGCCACAATCGTTTGCAGTGGGGCTTGGAAATTAGGTGAATTGGGGGTTTTCGTCGAGCAAGCCAGTTCCAGCGTCAAAGCGCCGATGGCCATTAATCCAAAGAGAAGAAAAATAAAATGTTTTTTCAAAAGAGTCCCCGTCCCCGCGTGAAATTACTGAAAGCCGATGGTGGTTCCAAGCTCGAAAACCAAGCCGTCGGCTTCATCACTCCCATTTTGATATTGCGCGATGGGATAAAATTGGGTTCCAAAACCTTTAAGCTGGTCAAAACTGGACCAGCGTTGAAAAGCCGCTCCCACAAAGGAAATATTGGGGCTCAAATAATATTCCGCCCCAATTCCCAAATTCAGTCCAAGCCCAGCCAGAGTCACCGCACCGATATCACCATTGCTGTCTTCCGAGGCGTTATCCACCACGATCCAAGGAAGGCAAACACCTAAATTGACAAAAGGTTGAAGTTGGGACTCCGTCAAGAAATACCGTTTGAAATCAATGTTCACCGAACGATAAACAGCGGTGTCTTGGGCTTCATGGCTCAAAGTAGCGGACCCCCCGTAATTGGAACCCGTTGTAACCGGTCCAAACGAGGCGACATGGTTGGATTGCCAGTAACTAACATCCATGGCGTAGGCTTCCTCGCGGTGCCCTACGAGAACTCCAAAACCAAAATTTTGGGCGATCCCGGGAAGCAGGTCGATTTCATAAAGGGGGGCGTCAATGCGGGAATAGTGCGTTCCATTGAAAATTCCGCCCTGGCCCACGCTGACCGAAGTTCCCACCACTCCCACATAAGTCCTGGTATGGAGGTAATCGTTCGGATTACCACCTTCACCCCAAGCGGAACGATCCGCCAGTGGAAGCAGAACCAAAACCGCCGGGACAAAATAAAATTTAAATCTTTTCCTCATCCGATGGCTTTCAAATGAATGAATTGGGTCAAATCGATCAAACCTTAGACGCACAAGGGCGACATTTTAACCCATTTATTTTAAGGCCCTACTAAAAAATAAGGATTTTGCCGATTAATTATGGGCTGAGCTTGGATTTTTCCGTGATTTTTTCCAACCCCAAACCGCGCAAAGAACGCTTAAAACCAAAAAGGGCCAATAAGGAAAAGAACGGCTACCCAACGACCACCTCATATAGAGGTAAGGAACCCAAATCGCCATGGCGAGAAAATAATAATTAGCGGAAGGATTCGGTCGCGGACCTTCAGCCGGAATTTCCGGCATCGCGACGGGAAGCGGCGCCGGTTTTAGCTGCCCCGGCGTCGTTAATCGAATCTGTTCGTTGATGGAATGAATGGCCCGTACGTTTTCCGAAACGACTTGGTAAGAGATCCACAAGGATCGGATGTTAAGTATGAGTGCCAACCACACAAGCACTTGATGGACCCAAACCGGAACGTTCCCTACCGAGACCCCACCCCCCAGTATCGCCGCCGTGACCGTGAATAAGATGGCCATCATGAGGGCTGGATAGGTTCGATTTTTATAATCCTTGGTCTTTTGAATCCAATCGGATCCCAAACCAAATTCTTGGACCTTCTGCTTAATGGTTTTTCCACTCCCAATAAAAAAACCAAAGACCAGGCATTGGAGCAGAACGATTAGGATCGCGGTGAAAAGACCCCAAAGCATGTGGAACCCGACCGGCAAAAGATGGAAGTAGGCCATCCCAAGCGTTACTAAATAGAAAAGAATGAGGGTCGCGCTGACGCTGGCAAAAACGGTGGGCATGCTTACCTCGGCGCGCCGTTCACTTGAAGGCCATTTTCACGGCAGGATGCATGATTTTTCCACGATCGATGTTGAGCCCATGTTTGATAGCCTGGTTCCGTTTTACGGCTTCCTTGTATCCATGGTTAGCGATTTCGAAAGTGAAAGGAAGCGTGGAATTGGTCAGAGCGTAAGTGGAGGTCATTCCCACCGCACCGGGAATATTCGTCACGCAATAATGGACCACGCCGTGTTTCGTGTAAACCGGGTCGCTGTGGGTGGTGGGCCTGGATGTTTCAACACAACCGCCTTGATCAATCGCCACATCCACGATGACCGAACCGGGCTTCATTCCCTTCACCATCTCCTCGCTCACCAGCCGCGTCGCCTTCGCCCCTTCCAGGTAAATCGCCCCGATCAAGAGGTCCGCTTCGCGGATCTCCTCACGGATGACCCGCCGGTTGGACACGAGAGTGACGACGTTCTTAGGCAGGATATCCTCCAAGTGCCGTAACCGCGCCGGGTTCACATCCAATACCGTGACGCGGGCCCCGAGCCCCGCCGCGGTCTTCGCGGCGTTGCTCCCCACCACGCCGCCGCCGAGGATCACGACCTTCGCGGGCCGCACGCCCGCCACGCCTCCCAGCAAAATGCCCTTCCCGCCCATGGAACGTTCCAGGTACTTGGCGCCTTCCTGGATGGCCATTTTCCCCGCCACTTCGCTCATAGGCGTCAGGAGAGGATGCTCGCCCGAAGCCAAACGGATGGTCTCATACGCGATGGCCACGGATTTGGTTTTCAAAATCGCGCGGGTCAGTTCCTTGGAGGCCGCGAAATGAAAGTAGCAAAAAAGAATTTGGCCGGGGCGGATAAGCGGAAATTCGGAAGGCTGCGGCTCCTTCACCTTCAGGATCATTTGGGCCGAACGGAAAAGATCGGGTTTCCGGGAACCGATCTCGGCGCCAGCCTCTTTGAATTCAGCGTCAGAGATTCCGCTTCCCAGCCCCGCGCCCTTTTCGATCAAGACGCGGTGCCCAGCCGAGGTTAATTCCTCAACTCCGCCCGGAACGATCCCCACCCGGTACTCGTTGTCTTTGATTTCCTTGGGCACGCCGATGATCATTGGATTTGCCTTTACCCTTTAAAAAAAGTAAGGGCGGCCATTGGCCGCCCTCGATAATCGCAACTAAGACCTATTCATTTGAAAATGCCGTTCAGTTATTCCTTAATAAACTCCACTTTCCCCGTGTCAATGTGGTAAACGGCCCCCACGATCTTGATCAAATCGCTGGTTTCCATCTGCCACAAAAGCGGGCTCTTTTCACGGATGGTGTGAATAGTGCTGATCACATTGGTCTTCACGATGGCTTCCACCAGGGCGTCACCCGTAAGGCTTTTCCCCGTGCGGGCTTGGGCGACCTTTTGGGCTTCCTCCACCTCGGCCACCGCTGGTTCCAACTGGTCGTTCAAGGTCTGTTCATTCAAGGAACGCCATTGGGGGCGGGGGTGCTCCCGCTCGGCGATGGCTTCCTTGATGGCGGTACAACCGGTATGGCCCAGGACAATCAAAACGCAGCTATGCAAGTGCTCGGCTGCGTATTCCAGACTGGCCAATTGGGCCTTGTCCACGATATTGCCAAAGGCGCGGGTCGTGAAAATCGCGCCGGGTGGGAGGTGGAACACCGCCTCCGGAGGCACGCGGGAATCGGCGCAGCTGACGATCATGATTTTCGCCATGCCATCCTTGCGGGAGTGGTTGGCCATGTGCTTTTTATTCCCGGCGATCAATTCCTTCATGACCTCATCTTGTTCCTTCTTAATGGCCTTTGTTTCTTTCGTCGCGCCGGCGGCGTCATCGGTCAGTAAAATGCCATTGTGCTCAGAGGCCATCAACGGCGCGGCCAACAGGAAAGCGGGAATAAGAATCCATCTCGGATTGATGGTACGCATGGCGTCCTCCCTACGTGGTGTAAAGCGCCTAAAAGTATATTCCTTTTAACTCGAACTGACAGCTTTTTAAATCGATGTCCAACCCCTTTCCGGGCCATGGAATTACATCGTTTCAACCACAACCGAAACGTTAAAGTAATTATTTGGGAATAGGTGGGATGAGAATATAATTCCCTTCCCAAGTCGAACCATCTCATGAGGATTTTTAAATGCTCGATCCCAAATATGTCCGTGAACACGAAACCGAAGTCCGCAAAGCCCTGGCGGATTGCCATTCCAAGGTGGACCTCTCCCTCTATTTAGACTTGGAGCGCCGCCGCCGCGACTTGATGATGTCCGTGGACAAGCGCAAAGCGCGCTTGAACCAAGCCTCCGAAGAAATGGCCCGCATGAAGAAAGAGGGTAAGGACATCACCCCCTACCAGGCCAAACTCAAGGAACTCTCGGACGAGATCAAGCAGATGGATGGTGAGATCGCCGCTGTGGAGAAAGACTTCCGTGAGATTGAGCTCCAGGTCTGCAACATACCCCACTCCAGCGTGCCGGTAGGCGGCGAGGAAGCCAACCAGGAAGTCCGCAAGGTCGGCGAGCCGGCCAAGTTCTCCTTCAAACCCAAATCCCATGATGAGCTGGGCGTGGCCCTCGGCATCCTGGATTTTGAGAAAGCCGCCAAAATCTCCGGCGCCCGCTTTTTCACCCTTTCCGGATTGGGAGCTAAGCTCGAACGCGCGCTTGCCAATTTCATGCTCGACCTTCACGCGCCCAAAGGCTACAAGGAAATGGTGGTACCCCACCTCGTCAATTACCAATCCATGGAAATGTCAGGCCAGTTCCCCAAGTTCATCGAACAGGCTTTCGCGGTTGAGAAGGACAATTTTTACCTGATCCCGACCGCTGAGGTTTCCCTGGCCAACTTGCACCGGGGCGAGACCTTTGCCGCCGGTTCCCTCCCCCGAAAATACGCCGCCTTCACCCCCTGCTACCGCCGGGAGGCTGGAAGCTACGGAAAAGACACCAAAGGCCTCATCCGCCTGCACCAGTTCAACAAAGTCGAGCTCTTCCAGTTCGTGGAGCCGGACAAGAGCATGGAAGCCCTGGAGCAACTGACAGCCGATGCCGAGGAAATCCTGAAAAAACTGGGCCTTCCCTACCGGGTGGTCGTTTTGGCGACCGCCGACAAGAGCTTCGCTTCCATAAAAACCTATGACTTGGAAGTCTGGTTACCCAGCCAAAACCAATACCGCGAAATTTCCAGTTGTAGTAATTGTGGGGATTTTCAGGCTCGCCGCGGCGCCATTAAAGTAAAGAAAGAGGGCGGCGCTAAGCCGGAATTGGTGCACACTTTGAACGGCTCCGGCTTGGCGGTGGGACGCACTTGGCTGGCGATCTTGGAGAATTACCAGCAGGCGGACGGCACAGTCGCCATTCCTGAAGTCTTGCAACCCTATCTCGGGGGCTTGAAAACCCTCACGCCTGGCGCAGCCTGAGCGGGCCAAGTTGAGTCGAATGGGCTGGGTGAACGAAGTCTTGAAGCCCTCCAATCCTTAAAATCCGCCGCGCTTTGCCGGAAACTCCCGGCTTTCGCGTCCCCGCCCCGGTTAACTATAGAGACTCTTTTCAATTTTTCCGGGGCACTCTGGTACAATAACCGGCGATTCACCAACAGCCGGAGGAAACCTTCATGGCGGAAAAAACCATCAAAGCCCAGACCGTTGAACCCAAGATGACGAAGCATGGAAAAATCACGCTCGGCGCCGGAGTCGGCGTCTTGGTGGCGGGTTACATGTTCTTGGCGACGGGGTCCATGACCCTGGCGCCCATCTTGATCATCGGGGGCCTGGTGACCGTCGGCGTTGGGATTTATAATCTTTAAATAAATTCCAGGGACCCATGCGATTCCCCCTTCCCCAACTCATCCCCAGCGAAGTCTGTTTGGAATGCCCCGTCTGTTGCCGCTTTCCCGACAAGCAAGCGGCCCTTTCCCCTTTTTTCTTCCCGGAGGAAAGGCAAGCGGTTGGATCCATCAAATCGAAAGGTTTTTTCCGGGAAGCCGCCAAGGGGGCCGCTTCCAAGGCCGGACTCGTGACTTGCGGGCACGGGTTCGCCTGTTCATTTTTCAATCCGGGTGATCACACGTGCCAGGTTTATGAGGCCCGTCCCCTGGATTGCGCGATGTACCCCGCGGTGATCATGAGAAGCGAGGATCGCCAAAAAGTGATGTTGGGCGCCGACACGAAATGTCCGGCGCTCTCGCGGCCCAGCGTGACCGCGAGGTTGAAAAATTATTTGGATGGGATTCAGCGACACTTGGAAAGCACAACCCTATCATCCCTTATTCGAAAATATCCTTCTTTTATTGGCGAATTTCAGGAAGAGGTTGTGGAGGTGCGCGAGCTGTCGCTGGGAAAGGCTTAAGTCATGGTTGCCACGTTGCAAAAGCTGCAACCCCCGCGCGCGATGCGGTGGGTGACTCGTTGGAAATGGATTACGATTATTTTGGTCGCGGTAGGTATCGGCGTTGCCATCCGCTTGGAACACTGGACCCGCTGGATTGTGGTGCCGGTCATTTTAGGAGGGGCATATTACGCCTTCACGGTTTTCCGCCACCGGGGCCGCATCGTCGGCCAAGGGTCGGAAGGCGAGGCTTTGGTGGCCAATGTCCTGGACAACCTCCATGACATGGACGCCCGGGTGCTGCACTCGGTGCAGTTCGAGTCGGGGGACCGCCCCCGGGAGATCGACCACCTGTTGATCTCCCACAACACCATGTTCGTCATCGAGACCAAGTACCTGCGCGGCCGCATCGCCGGGGAGGCCTTGGACCGGGAATGGACCCTCCACAAGCGGGCGCGCCAGACCCGCTCCCGCTACAAGAGGACTTTTTACAATCCCTTGAAGCAGGTCGCCACGCAGATTTACCACCTACGCAGCCATTTGGAATCCAACTTGGCGCCCCGTTGGGCCCAGGAATGTTCCCAAATCTGGATCCAGGGGGTGGTGGTTTTCGCCCACCCGCAGGGGGACGCCTCCGCGGTGATCAACCACGAGAACGGGGTGGTGGATTTGGCGAACTTGCCCCAATACCTGGCCAACTACCGGCCGCCCTCCCGCGCGCACCGCTTGAGCTACGGCCTGCGCCGTGAGATCGCCCGGGTCCTCACGGGCCAATAACCAAAGGCAGCCGCAGACATGCGTAAATTTTCGCGGATAAAAGTTTTACAAATCCGCGCTTACCCGCGCCGATCTGCGGCTCCAAGGTTTTGCGGTTGCCGCTAGTCCAGCTTCCCCGCGCGAATTTTTTCAATTCCGTCGAGCCGCTCGACTCGGCCTTGGAAAGGGCGAAAAGCCTTTTCCATCCCGCCCCAGCCCTTGCCTCTTCCCTTCCCTCCTTACTCATGTGGCAGGACGAGTTCGCCTACGCCTTGGCTTTCAAGGGTCGGGCTTCCTATCTCCCGGCCCTCTACGGCAAATATGTTTATTTTCCTGTACCCCCCAGGCCTTTCACCGCCGAAACGCTTCAAACGGCCTTCGCCTATATGGAAGAAGTGAATGGCGCCGGGAGGGGTATTTCCCGTGTTGAAGGGCTAACGGAAGAACAAAAGCTCCAATCGTCCGCCTGGGGCTTCCCCACTCGGCCCACCCTGACCGAATATCTTTATGACCGCGCCCAGGTGGCGGGCTTGCGCGGTGACCCTTACCGGGCCAAGCGCGCGGAGATCAACCGCTTAGTGAAAGAACATTCAGTGGTCCTGCGCCCCTTCCGCGAGACGGATTTGAAAGCCTGCGGCGACTTGTACGAGCTTTGGAAAAGCCAGCGAATGGCTTCTTTAAAGGGGGGCATGGGAGAAAAGATGCTGCTGGCCTCCCAAAAAGCTCATTTTCGGGCGCTTCACCAGGGCGGGGATTGGGATATGGACGCTTGGGTGGTTTTGCTGGAAAACCGCTTGGCCGCCTATTCGGTGGGATCTTCGCTGGGAAATGAGGTTTATGGCGTGTACCTGGAAGTGACGGACTTGACGGTCAAAGGATTGTCCGCTTATATATTCGCCAATGTCTGCCGGCAGGTAGAACCCCACGTCCTCATAAACGCGGGGGACGCGGAGGGCCTTCCCCACTTGGCGGAGTCGAAGGAACACTGGCACCCAGCGCGAAAAATTCAGCTTTACGCCGTGGATCCCAAAAATTAAGGTTTCAAATGTCTTCACAAGTGAAAATTAAATTCAAGAAACACCATATCCACCGCCTCAACAAGCGCAGGTCTCCCGCCGCGGCCACGCGGAAAACCGCCTCGTCCAAACCCAAGCATCCGGTCCGGGTCAATTGGCACGAGTATTTCATGAATATCGCCTCCGAAGTGGCGACCCGATCCACCTGCGACCGCAAGCATGTGGGGGCGGTCATCGTTCGGGACAAAACCATCCTCTCCACCGGCTATAACGGCAGCGTCCGGGGCTTGCCCCACTGCGACGACGCGGGCCACATGATGCAGGACGGCCACTGCGTGGCCACCATCCATGCCGAGGCCAACGCCATCATCCAGGCCGCCAAGAACGGGGTTCGGGTGGATGGGGCGGACATCTACATCACGGCTTCCCCCTGCTGGAACTGCTTCAAGATCGTGACCAACGCGGGCATCAAGAACATCTATTACGGGGAGTTCTACCGGGACGACCGCATCTTCGACGCGGCCAAAAAGCTGGGCATGATCGTCAGCCAGATCAAGATCAACCGGAAAAATTGATCGCTGCCATTGCGGGGAGTGTTCCCGAATAGGGAACGGTTACGACGCGGCAACCTCAGTCTAGGTAACCTTCCTTAAGGCTTCCCGGGCGTAGAACTTCAAATTCCCATAAAGTCCCCACTTTGGATCTTCCAGGTCCGCTTCGCTCATCCATCGGATATCCTTGTGTTCTTCGGCGTTCAGGGTCACTTGGCCCGCCTTTACCCGCGCGAAATAGACCATTCCGATGTGCCAGTGGGGTTCCTTGATCAGGTGAATATCCAGATAATCGGGTTGTAGCAGGGGAACGAAGCCAGGTTCGGGCTTTAAGGGCGGCCTTTCCCCCACCAGCTCCACGTCCAACCCGCTTTCTTCCTTGGCCTCCCGCAAAGCCGCCTGTTCGGGATTCTCATCTAGCTCGATATGCCCCCCGATGGGCAGCCACTTCTGCAATTGTTTATGGTGGATGAAAAGAACCTTCCGGTCCTTCACGATGAAAATGGAAACGGTGAAATCGATCCTCTCGTGTATATGGGCCATTTCTTGATCCTTGTCTACGAATGGGCTTTCCAGGGCCGCACCCGGGCCATCCAGCGTTTGGGATGTTTCAAAGGCTTGAAGCCCAGGGGCCGATAGACATTTTGGGCGTCCCGGGTGGCCAGGAGCCATTGCTTGACGGTCTTGAAATCGGGATGCTTGAACACAAACCGCACCATGGCCTTCGCCAGGCCCTTTCCCCGGTGGGCCGGGTCCACGAAGACATCCATGAGATAGGCGAACCGGGTCTTATCGGAAACAACTCTCAAGAACCCGGCCTGATTCCCTTGCCGGTCAAAGGCCCCAACCACCAGGGAGGAATTTTTTATCGCCCTCATCACTTCTTTTTTGGAGATGCCGGAAACCCAATAGGAATTTTTCAACCAGCCATGGATTCGGGAGAAATCCATCCGTTTGAGATGATCGGTGAGCCGGTAGGGCGAACGGCCTTTCATGGTCCGATTCTACAATAAAAAGGGCGCGGGAATCCCGCGCCCTTAACTTAGGAAGCTTGAACCGGACAACCCGCCTTGCCTTACCCAAAGTGGCCTTTCGCTTTCTTGGTGCCCTTGGTGTCTTGGTGGTTCAACCGCCTTTACTTCACCCGGGTCAACTCGAAAGGACAGCTGCCCTGGCTCTTACCGTCCACGTACATGGACCAATCCTCGGTAATATGGTCGGCGTCCTTCCAGGTAATCGTCATGGCGTGCATATGCATGTCTTTGGCTGAACCGATGCCCTCGGTTCCCTTCATGGCGAACACCAAGCTGTTGTCCGTGCTCTTCACGAGGCTCATCTTGGGCTGGTTCCCCACGCTACAGTAATGGGTCATGACCAATTTGCCGTTCTCGGCGCAATAAACGGAGATCATTTGCTTGTCCGCCCCCTCGCCGATTTTTTCCAAAATCGCCGTCCCGCCGCTGGTGAGCTCGAAGCGATTGATCGCCTTCATTGGTTTGCCCTCGCCTTTTTGAGCCGTTCCCTTCCAGGTGCCGACCAAAGCCTTTAGTTTGTCGAACTCCGCCGGCATTTTCGGAGCCGCGGGTTTCTTGTCCATGTCGGCCCGCAGCATTTGGACCGAACCCAAGACCGATAAAAC
>DATKOC010000013.1:0-6485 GCA_035524855.1 bacterium | reverse complement strand
CGGAGGCCGCAACAATGTCGTTTAGGTCGATGAAAGGCACTATATCAGGTTCAAAGGCTTGGGAACGGCTGGGCGGGGCAAAAAAAGAGCCCCGGTGGGTCGGACCGAGGCTCGGAGGTGAGTTTGATTTTGATTCGTTTGAAAGCAAGCCAGTTGTCGCTAGCTACTCTCGCTTTCTGATATAGAGCAAACCCTGTGCCATTCCTTAGGCGCTTTTTAGGCCTAAAAAACGCTTATTTTGATATACCTGCCAATAAAACCCCGGCAACTAAGTGTAATTATAATTTACACTTATGATTGATTGTATATTTATTTAACACTTATCCCTTTGGCACACGTAACCCGGGTTTCCTCATTTTACCCCAATCCCATACTTCCGAATCTTCTGATAAAGCGTCGGCCGGCTGATCCCTAACCTCGTCGCGGCCTGCTTCTTATTGAAGTGGGATTCGGTCAAGACCCGCAAGATCAATTCCTTCTCCCCTGATCGTAAGACGCCTTCCTTCGGCAAGATCAACGGGGCCGAGGCGGTCCCTCCCGCCTTGTCTCCCATAACCTCTGGGGGTAAATGCTCGGGCTTGATGATGACATCGTCGTGGAGGGTGACAATTCGCTCCACCACGTTTTCCAATTCCCGCACGTTTCCGGGCCAGCGGTACTGTTTCATCAACTCCAGGGCCTCGGGGGAGATGCCCTGGAAGCGGGTGGCCTTCTTGGCTTTCATGCGCTCCAGGAAATACTTCACCAACAATCCTAAGTCGCCGCCCCGGTCCCGCAAGGGCGGCATTTCCACCACGATCACGTTCAAACGGTAAAAAAGGTCCTCACGGAAGCGGCCTTGCTGGATGGCCTGCTTTAGGTCCCGGTTGGTGGCGGCGATGACGCGGATGTCCACCTTCACCGACTCGGTGCCGCCTACCCTTTCAAATTCCCTTTCCTGCAAAACGCGGAGCAGTTTCACCTGGGTGGCGAGGGAGATTTCCCCGATCTCATCGAGGAAGACCGATCCTTGGTTAGCCGCCTCGAACTTGCCGATCTTCTGCCCGATGGCCCCCGTGAAGGAGCCCTTCTCGTGGCCGAACAGCTCGCTTTCCAACAGGGACTCGCTCAAGGCCGAGCAGGCGATCGGCACGAAGGGTCCGTCATGGCGGGCCGACTGCTGGTGGATGGAGCGGGCCACCAGTTCCTTCCCCGTTCCGTTTTCCCCCAGCACCAGTACGGTGGCGTCGCTCGCCGCGGCCCGCTTGATGAGGTCGTGGATGCGCCGCATGGGGGCGCTGTCGCCGATCAAAAGGGTTTCCTCGGCCGGTTCGCCCTTCTTGGCCGCCGCGGCGGACACCATGGACTTGGAGAGGGAGAAGAGGATGGAGGCCGCGTCCTTGGAGGATTTCACGAACTCCTCGTAGTCCTGCTTCATCCGCCCGGTGAGTCCCTCATGGTAGTAAACCTGCCCCAGGTTGTAGATGGCGTTCACGTGGTCGGGGTTCTTCTTGAGCACGTCCTTGAATTCCGCCACCGCCTTTTCCATCTCGCCCTTCTTGAAATAGCAGACCCCCAGGTCGTTCTGGATGTTCAGCCGTTGCTCGCCCTCGGGCAGGGTTTTCAGGGCCCTTTTATAAACCTTGGCGGCCTCGTCGTAGCGCTCCAGCGACATCTGGCAGTCCCCCAGGCTTCCCAGGGCCAGTAGGTTCTTCGGGTCGGCGTCGAGTACCAGTTGGTACTGCTCGATGGCCTTTTCCAATTCCCCCCGCTCCCGGAAGAGGCTGCCCAGGTTGAGGCGGCACTGGCGGGTAAGGGTCTCGGCGGTATGGAAAAGCCCCAGGTAATAGGAGCCTGAGGTCAGGGGATGCACCAGGCGGAGGGTCTCCAGGAACGCGAACAGGGCGTCGTTCACGTGGCCCCGCTTCATGTGGATGAGCCCCAGGTTGAAGTGGGCGTCCAGGAGGTTCGGGTAGATTTTGAGGGCCCTTTCGTAATAGTCCATCGCGAGGATGTCTTCCTTCAGGTGGAAAGCCGCGTGGCCCGCGTCGCGCAGGGCGAAGGCGCTGAAGGGGTTCTTCTTCGCCACTCCCTTGAAAAGCTGGAGGGCCTTGGCGTATTCCCCCTCCTCGAAGGCCTCGACGCCTTCCTCGGTGGCCTTTTCCACGGCCTCATGGGACGCCCCGCAAATGGGGCAAAAGCGGAATTCGGATTCCAGGGAGTTCCCGCATTCGCGGCAGGTGAAGGCGGCCATGGCTTAGGCCCTCCCCTCGCGTTTTTTAGCCGAGCCCTTGGGGGGCTTGACGCCCTTGGCCAGTTTCTCGATCTGGAGGCTGCAAAGCTTCCCCGCCTGGGGAAAATCGGCATAGCGTTTCTCCAGTTCCCTGTACCACTGGAGGGCCTCTTGGGTTTGGCCGGCCTTCTCCATCTTGTAGCCCTTGCGGAATTCCTTCTCGAATCCGATGAATTTGTCCTGGTCCATGCGCGATAGGCGGGTGGTCCAAAGGTGGGCGAACTCGGTGAGGGCGGCCACGGCCATGAGGTGGATGAAGTAGGGGGGGAAAAGGAACGTCGCCAGCATGGAGGTGATGGTCAGGAGGCCCCAATCCTCTTTTTTCAGCATCGTTTTACGGCTGGGTTGTTCTTCCATCCAGGCGCCTTCTCGGATCGGAAATAGCTGTGATGTAAATTTATCTTACACCCGTGCGCAAAAAAAAAGCCCCGGTAAAAACCGGGGCTTTCACTAACTCAGGGCTTATTTCCCTTTGTAATCGTCGATCTTGAGGCCCAAGGCTTCCTTGCGGGAAAGCTTGATCTTCTTGGTCTTCGGGTCGATCCCGATGCACTTGACCAAAAGCTCGTCGCCTTCCTTGAGCACGTCCTCCACCCGCTCCACGCGCCGGTTGTCCAGCTGGGAGATGTGGACCAGTCCGTCGGTGCCGGGCAGGATCTCGACGAAAGCGCCGAAATCCATGATCTTCTTGACCGTGCCGTAGTAGATCTTGCCTTCCTCGGCCTCGGCCATGAGGCCGTCGATGAACTTCTGGGCGTCCTCGATGGCCTTGCCGTTGGCGGAGGCGATGTGGACGCTCCCGTCGTCCTCGACGTTGATGTCCACCTTGTAGTCGTCCTGGATCTTCTTGATGGTGGCGCCGCCCTTGCCGATGATGTCGCGGATTTTGTCCACCGGTATCTTGATGGTGACGATGCGCGGGGCGTACTGGGACATCTTCTCGCGCGGCCCGGTGAGGGTCTTGTCCATCAGGTCCAGGATGGTCAGGCGCCCTTGCTTGGCTTGCGCCAGGCCCTTGTCGATGACCTCGAAGGGCAGGCCGAAGATCTTGATGTCCATCTGGATGGCGGTGATGCCCTTGCGGGTGCCGGCCACCTTGAAGTCCATGTCGCCGAAGTGGTCTTCCAGGCCCTGGATGTCGGTCAGGATGGCGTACTTGGACATGTCCTCGTTGGAGACCAAGCCCAGCGCCACGCCCGCGCAGGGGGCCTTCAGGGGCACGCCCGCGTCCATCATGGACAGCGAACCGCCGCACACCGAGGCCATGGAGGAGGAACCGTTGGATTCCAGGATGTCGGACGTCACCTGGATGGTGTAGGGGAAGTCGTCGTGCTTGGGCAGGAGCGTCTGCAGGGCCCGCTCCGCCAGGTTGCCGTGGCCGATCTCGCGGCGGCCGGGGCCGGAGAGGCGCTTGATCTCACCCACCGAATAGGGCGGGAAGTTGTAGTGGAGCATGAAGGTCTTCTTCTGCTCGCCTTCCAACTCTTCCAAGATCTGCTGGTCGTCCTTCGTGCCGAGAGTCGTTACGACGAGGGCCTGCGTCTGCCCGCGGGTGAAGAGGGCCGACCCGTGGGTGCGGGGCAATACCCCGACTTCAGAGCTGATGGGGCGGAACTCGTCGAACTTGCGGCCGTCCTGGCGTTCGTGGCGGTCCAAGATGGCCTCACGGACCAGGTCGGACTCGATGGAGTGCATAATGCCGTGGATGTCCTTTTCTTTCTCGGGGAACTTTTCCTTCAGGGCCTCGCAGGCGTCCTTCGTGACGGCGGCGATGGCCTCTTGGCGCTTGAGCTTGTCCTTTTCCGCCATGGCGGTCTTCATGCGGGAGAGCCCGAAGTCCTTCACGGCCTTGACCAGCGCCTCGTCGGGCTTGACGAGCGTCAAGGCGCGCTTCTTCTTGCCGGCTTTCTTCACCAGATCTTCCTGCAGGTCGATGATCTTCTGGCATTCCTGGTGGGCCAGCTTGATGGCCTCGAAAACAACGGATTCGGATTCCTCGTGCGCCTCGCCCTCGACCATCACGACCGCCTTGCGGCTGGCGGCCACGATCAGGTCCAGGGTGCTTTTCTCTCGCTGGGTGAAGGTGGGGTTGATGACCAGGTCGCCGTTCACGCGACCCACCCGCACGCAGCCGAACATGTCGGCCACGGGGATGTCGGAGACGGCCAAGGCGGCGGAAGCCGCCGAAACCGCCAGCACGTCGGAGTCGTTCTCCTGGTCGGCGGAAATAACGGTGGCGTGAAGCTGGACCTCGTTGAAGAACCCGTCGGGGAAGAGGGGCCGGATGGGTCGGTCAATGAGGCGGGAAGTCAGGATTTCCTTGGTGCGGGGACGGCCCTCGCGCTTGAACCAGCCGCCCGGGATGCGCCCGGCGGCCGAGGTCCTCTCGCGGTATTCGACCGTAAGGGGGAAGAAGTCCTTGCCCGGCATGGGCTCCTTGGCGCCGACGACCGCCGCCAAGACTACCGTGTCGCCGAACTGGGCCAAGATGGACCCGTCGGCCTGCTTGGCCAACCTTCCGGTCTCGAAACTCAACGTCGACTGCGAAAGCTTACAAGATACACGTTCCATGAAGTAGCTCCTTTTGATCTTTTTGGTTGGATGAAGTTGGAGAACCGGATTGGGCCTTACGCTGGCGCCGTTTCAATCAAATGCTTTCTTGGCGTCTTCGCGTCTTGGCGGTGGATTCGGTTTTCCTTATTTGCGAAGTCCCAAACGATCGAGGAGCGTGGCATAGCGCTTCACGTCGTGCTTCTTCAGGTAATCCAAAAGGCGGCGCCGGTGCCCGACCAACTTGAGTAATCCGCGGCGGGACGCGTGGTCCTTGGGATGGGATTGGAAATGTTCCGTTAAGTACTTGATCCTCTCGGTGACGAGGGCGATCTGAACTTCAGGGGAACCGGTATCTCCGTCCTTCTGCTTGAAATCCTGAACGAGCTGGGTCTTCTTTTCTTTCGTCATCATAACGGCGTCTCCTCAAATAAAAGTTTGCGGATGGGCTTCCCTGGAACCGAGCGGTCGTTAGAGTGAACGAACGCCAAGTAAAGGATCATCGCCTTGCACCCCCAATAAGGCTTGGGGGAGGGGTATTCTAGGGGCTTTGGTAGGGGGTGTAAAGGACGATAACCCCTTTGAAACAAGGGAAAAGGGTGGAATCAGGCCTTCGGAACGCCCCGAAAGGAAGCCCGCTGGACCCGCTTCAAGTCCTTGCGGATTTGGGCCACCAGCGCCTTGGATGAGGCGAACTTTTTCTCAGGGCGTAAATAATCCAGCAAGTAAACCCTCATGTGGCGCCCGTACAACTTGCCGTAATAACGGAGCAAGTGAACCTCCGCTTGGCGGTGGTGTTTGTCGTCCTTGAAGGTGGGGCGTTTCCCCAGGTTCATCCCCGCCCGGTAAAGTTTCCGGCCCAGCGGCACCGCGCAGGCGTAAACCCCGTCCCGGGGCAGGAACTCTCCGATCGTCCCCAGGTTGGCCGTGGGAAAACCGATCTTGTGGCCCACGTGCTTGCCATGCACTACCTGGCCCGCGATGGCGTAAGGCCGCCCTAACAAGCGGTTGGCCTCCACGAGCTTGCCGGCCATCAAGAGTCCCCGGATCAGGCTGGAAGAAACCACCCGGCCCCCGACCCGCACCGGTCTCAGGGCCGCTACTTTAAAACCCCCTTGGCGGCCAAGTTGGCGCAATAAGCGCACGTCCCCTTTCGCCCCCTGGCCGAACCGGAAGTTCTCCCCCACCACGATGCCCTGGATGTGACCCTGGGCCTGGAGCCAGTCCACGAATTGGGGGGGACTTTTACTGGAAAAGGCTTTGGTGAACCGGACCGCCACCACCCGCTTCAACCCGTGGCTCTTGAGCAGGCGGAAGGTTTCTTCCCGCCGCAATAGGAATGGAATGCGGGTCTGTCCGTGAACCACGTGCATGGGGTGGTCCTGGAAGGTCACGGCGACCGGCACGGCCTTGAGGCGCTTGGCCCACCGCACGGTTTCCCGGATGAGCGCCTGGTGGCCCTTGTGGACCCCGTCAAAGACGCCGATGGTAATGACGATGGGTTGTCGGTGGTTCATCTTTCTGCCTTTATGTCACTGCGGGAAGCGGACTTTGCGGCGAAGCAATCCCAGTTCATGGGTGGTTTCCCCATACCCGGCCGCCTATTCGGCGGCCATTCCCCGCAATGACGGCTATGACATGTTCTCAGTTGAGTCCTTCCGCG
>DATKOC010000012.1:0-20178 GCA_035524855.1 bacterium | reverse complement strand
CGTGGTTCTTCGCCTCGATCTTTTCCTTCTTCTTCTTGTCTTCCTCGGCGTGCAGTTCGGCGTCTTTCTGCATCTTCTTGATTTCCTCGTCGGAGAGCCCCGAGGAGGGCGTGATACGGATGGACTGTTCCTTGCCGGTGCCCAGGTCCTTGGCGCCCACGTTCAGGATGCCGTTGGCGTCGATGTTGAAGGTCACCTCGATCTGCGGCACGCCGCGCGGGGCGGGCGGGATGCCCACCAAGTCGAAGCGGCCGAGCGTCCGGTTGTCCGTGGCCATCTCGCGCTCCCCTTGGAGCACGTGGATGGAGACGGTGCTTTGGCTGTCGGCGGCGGTCGAGAAAACCTGGCTCTTCTTGACCGGGATGGTCGTGTTGCGCTCGATGATCTTGGTCATGACACTGCCCAGCGTTTCCACGCCCAGCGACAGGGGTGTCACGTCCAAGAGCAGGACGTCCTTGACCTCTCCCTTGAGGACGCCGGCCTGGATGGCCGCGCCAACCGCCACCACCTCGTCGGGGTTGACCCCCTTGTGGGGTTCCTTTTTGAAGAAGTCCTTCACGGTCTTCACGACCAGGGGCATGCGGGTCATGCCGCCCACCAGCACCACCTCGTGGATCTCCTCCACGGTGAGGCCCGCGTCCTTCAGGGCCTTGCGGCAGGGCTCCAGGGTTTTCTCCACGTAATCCCCCACCAGCTGTTCCAGCTTGGAGCGGAAAAGCTTCACGTTCATGTGCTTGGGGCCCGAGGCGTCCGCCGTGATGAAGGGCAGGTTGATGTCGGTCTCGTTGGTCGTGGACAGGTCGATCTTGGCTTTTTCCGCCGCTTCCTTCAGCCGTTGCAGGGCCATGCGGTCGTTCTTCAGGTCCACACCCGTCTCCTTCTTGAACTCCTCGACCAGCCATTGGATGATCTTCTGGTCGAAATCGTCCCCGCCCAGGTGGGTGTCCCCGTTGGTGGACTTGACCTCGAACACGCCGTCGCCCAACTCCAGGATGGAGATGTCGAAGGTTCCCCCGCCCAGGTCATAGACCGCGATCTTCTCGTTTTTCTTGTCCTTGTCCAAGCCGTAGGCCAGGGCCGCGGCGGTGGGCTCGTTGATGATGCGCAGGACTTCCAGCCCGGCGATCTTGCCGGCGTCCTTGGTGGCCTGCCGTTGGGCGTCGTTGAAATAGGCGGGTACGGTGATGACGGCTTCCTTGATTTCGGAGCCGATGTAGGCCTCCGCGTCGGCCTTGAGCTTTTGCAGGATCATGGCCGAGATCTCGGGCGGCGAGTATTCCTTGTCGTCGATCTTGACGCGCACGTCCCCGTTGGAGGCTTCCTTCAAGGTATAGGGCACCAGCTTCTTGTCCATTTCAACTTCGTTGTCATGAAGCTTGCGGCCCATGAAGCGCTTGATGGAGAAAACGGTGTTGGTGGGGTTGGTAATGGCTTGGTTCTTGGCCACCCGGCCCACCAGCCGCTCGCCGGATTTGGAAAAGCCCACAACCGAGGGAGTCGTGCGGGCGCCTTCCGCGTTGGCGATCACCTTGGGCTCGCCGCCCTCCATGATGGCCATGCAGGAATTCGTCGTTCCCAAGTCGATTCCGAGTACTTTGTTCGTTGCCATATCCTTGCTCCTCTTCGTTCTTTCCTCTTACCCTCATTGGGCTTGAAAATATTTTTAGGCTTCTGCCGCTAGTTCACAGTCCACAGTCGACGGGCCGCAGCAAAAACTTTAAGTCGAAACTGTCGACTGCCGACTGTCAGCCGCCGACTGCCTTGTGGTTTTTCGCCACCTTCACCAACGCGGGCCTCAAAACCCTCTCATGGAGGAAGTATCCGCTTTGGAGCTCCTCCATCACGGTATCGTCCGGATACTGGTCCGTCTCCTGTTGGAACATCACCTCGTGGCATTTGGGGTCGAACTTCTCGCCCAAAGCCTTGATCTTGGTGACACCGTGTTTTTCCAGGATGGAGCGGAACTGCTTCAAGGTTAAGTCCACCCCCTGCTTGAGGGTCAGGAGTCCCTTGTCCTGGTCGTCGGCCGGGAGGGCCGCCAGGGCCCGCTCCAGGTTGTCCACGACCACCAGCATTTCCTTCAGCAATCCGGCCTGGGAGAATTTAAGGAACTCATCCTTCTCCTTCAAGGCCCGCTTTTTGTAATTGTCGAAGTCCGCGGCCATCCAGACCAGTTGTTCCTTCACGTCGTCGTGCTTCTTCTTCCATTCCTCGAGTTCTTCCAAGGCCTCCGCGGGGATGGGCTTTTCCGTGGGCAGGCTGGAGGCGTTGCCCGCGTCGTCATAGGCCTCGGACTGGCTGGAAAGGATCTCGATCTCGGGTTCTTCGTTGGGATTAGGCATTTTCATCCTTCCCGGTGGGCCAGGGCGGTCTCCAACTGCCGGGCCATGTGCCCCACCACCCCCGCCACGCGGTCGTAAGCCATGCGGGTGGGCCCCAGCACACCGAGCGCCCCCACCACCTGGCCCTGGAAATAATATGGAACATGGACGAAGGAGAAGTTGCGCAGGAACGACTGTTGGAATTCCCGGCCGATCTCAACCGCCAGGCCGGGCTTCACCCACTGGCGACCCAAGACCTGGGCCAGGGGCTGGCGTTCCTCCACCAGGCGCACCACCTGTTCCATCATCTGGAAATTATGGAACTCGGGCTGTTCGGTCAAGTAGGACGCCCCCTCCAGGTGGACCTGGTCGGCGCTGAACCGCAGGGCTCCCTCGATGAGCTTCAGGGCCGTCTCGATGATGCTGAGCTTGTTCTTTTTCAAGGTTTCCGCTTCCTTCAGCAGGCTTTCGCGGATCTGCGCCAGGCTCTTGCCGGCGAAACGGGAATTCAGCATTTGGGTGATGCGGGTGATTTCGGCCAGTTGGACGGGCTCATCCAGCCAGACCAGTTCCTCCTTGGCCAGGCCTTCCCCGAGAGCCAGGACTACCAGGATCTTCCGGGAATCAATGGCCGCGATCTGGAAATGGTCCAGGGAGATTTCCTGCGGCACGTGGAAGACCGCCAGGCCCGCCAGGCGGGTCATGGCCGAGAGGATCTTGGCGGTGTGGCGCAGAAGGGTATCCACTTCGTCGCGGGTCCGCTGGTATTCCCGCTCGATGCGGTTCTTTTCCTTGAGGTTCAACCGCTTGGCCGTCATGAGTTTATCCACGTAGAACCGGTAGCCTTGGTCCATCGGCACGCGCCCCGCCGAGGTGTGGGGATGCGTGAGGAGGCCCTTGTTCTCCAGGTCCACCAGGACGTGGCGGATCGTGGCCGAGGAAACTTCCATCTCGTCGGCGATCAATTGGGAGCCCACCGGCTTGGCGGTGGCCACGTAATGGTGGATGACCGAGGAAAGGACGCTTTCCTCGCGCTCGTGCAGGGGTTTGTTGGTTGTCAAAAAGCGACTCCAATTTTAAGTTTTGAGTTTTTAGTTATAAATTTTGTGGTTTTCGATTCTTCATGGAATCGAAAACTTCCATAACTCAGAACTCATCACTGCGAACTCAAAACTGACTTTCAGGACTCTTCATAATAGGTAGGCCCTATGGATTGTCAACGTTCCAACCCAGGGCAACTTTTTCCCAAGGCCATAAAACACTAGGGTTTTAGGCCATCAGGGCTTCCAACAAACCATTGAGAACAAAATAGCCCCGGGAGGTGACTTGGTATCGCCCATCCCGAAGGGAGAGGAACCCCTCTTGGATGAACCGATTGAACTTTTCCAGGTAACGAACGGGGTTCTGGGTGGCATATTGTTCTACTTCGGAGCGGGTCACCCCTTCCTGTGTGCGCAACCCCAGCATGATTTTTTCCCAGGAGCGGATGTTTGGGGTCAGGACTTCCTCTTGGAGGACATTTTCCCCTTTTTGGATCTTGGCGATGTAATCCGGGAGGTCTTCCCCATGGCTATGCCGCACGCCCTGGACGGTGCCGACCGCCGAAAGGCCGAAACCCCAGTAATCCTGCCCTCGCCAGATGTTCCAGTTGTGGCGGCAGGCCTTGCCGGGCTTGGCGAAATTGGAGACCTCGTATTGGTCGAACCCCTCGGAAGCCAAGTAGTCTTGGGCCCAGGCATATTCGTCGGCCACCATGTCCTCCCCCGGCACGGTGAGGCCTTCCGCCACACGCCGGGCCAGGGGCGTTCCTTCCTCGACTTGCAAGGCATAGAGGGACAAATGATCGGGATATAAATTGACGGCTTTTCGGACCGATTCCCGGAACATTTCCAAATCCTGCCCCGGAAGCCCGAACATCAAGTCCAAATTGAGGTTGTCGAAACCCGCCTGGCGGGCCGCCCGGAAGGAGCTTTCCACTTTTTGCCAGTCGTGCCCCCGGCCTAATTTCCCCAATATTTGCTTTTGGACGGCCTGCGCCCCGAAGCTCAACCGGTTAACGCCGAGCCCGCGAAACCTCGCTAATTTTTCGGAGTCCACGGTTTCCGGATTAGCCTCGAGAGAAATTTCAACGTTGGATTCGAACCCCGCCTTGGATTGAAGCGCCTCGAGAATCTTTTCCAAACTTTCGGCCGGAAGGAGCGAGGGCGTTCCTCCCCCGAAATAAACCGTTTGAAGGAGCCCTTCCAGGTGGGAACCCTGGATTTCCCGGCAAAGAGCTTCCACGTAGGAGGACATCTTTGATTCCTGCCCCGCGAAGGAGGTGAAATCGCAATAACTGCAGATGGAATTGCAAAAGGGAATGTGGAGATAAGCGTTCATGGCTATCGCTCCGTGGCGGAATTAGAACCTTGGAATTTTGAATTGGGAATTTTATGGTCCATTTTTTCGATTTTTGTCATCCCGAGCGACTTGCCCGGCGTAGCTTTAGCGAAG
Source organism: bacterium (assembly GCA_035524855.1). Classification (GTDB taxonomy): domain Bacteria; phylum Oederibacteriota; class Muellerivitia; order Muellerivitales; family Muellerivitaceae; genus DATKOC01. The sequence goes on along the minus strand of DATKOC010000012.1, from coordinate 15,364 downwards.
CCAGCAGAGAGGTATCTATGTGTTGCTGCCACATAGATTCTTCGGCATTAACCGCCTCAGAATGACACCCTTGCTTATTTCACCACCATGAAGATCCGGCTCTTCAGGTCTAAAAGTTTTTCCTTATAAGTGGCCGGTCCGACCCACACCAGCAATAGCACGCAGATGCCGGCCGAAATTCCGATGGTCTTCAAAAGCGATCGCCTTTCCAATTTCGCCGCCTCTTGGGCCGCCGCGTCGCCCGCTCCCGCCTTTCTCCCGGCCATCACCCACATGATGAGGGAAACCACCGCCACCACCCCGCCCGCCAGGGAAAAGAAACAGGGCAAGCCCACCGAATGCCAGTAAATAGCCCAGGCTCGCCCCTTGATCAGTTGCTCGTCCACGGGGCCCCAATAGCGGGAGTCCAGGCTGTTGTCCCGGTTGTCGCCCATCATAAAGTAGTGTCCCGCCGCCACCGTGACGGGCCCGAAGTTATCGCGGGTCCCGTAAAGCCCCCGGGAGAAATAATCGCTTCGGTTAAAAATAGCCGGATCGATGTGCTTGACGTAGGGTTCCTCCTGCTTTTCCCCGTTCACGTAAAGGACCTTGTCCTTGTACTCGATGACGTCCCCCGGCAGCCCGACACAGCGCTTGATGAAATCCTTGGTGTGGTCCTCGGGATAGACGAAGACCAGGATTTCCCGCCGTTGGGGTTTCTTGAATTGCAGGAAACGGGGTGTCTTGTTCAAGAGCGAATAGCCGTACTCATATTTCTTGACCAGGATGTAATCGCCGATGAGGAGCGTGTCCTCCATCGAGCCCGAGGGGATGGTGAAGGGTTGGAGCAGGATGGCTTTCAGGGAAAGCGCCACCACCATGGCCACCCACAGGGAATCGATGGTCTCCACCCAGGCGGCGAACCCCGGGTTTTTCCGGAAAGAGGGGATGACCCACCGGATGATCATCTCCACGACGGTCAGGACCGCCGCGCCGATATAAAGGATCGTATTCAGGTTTTCCATTAATTTCTCCTAAGAAGTTTTCACCGCAGAGCCACATACCGCTTATCAAAAAAACTAAAAAGATTGCGGCATAGTCCCGATCAGTTTGGCCCTTAGGGCCAAACAGGGACAGAGGGCACAGAGTAAGGCAAAATCAGAAGTCTTTTGGATTTCTTTATTTTTACCCTGTGGACTCTGTGACCTCTATGGTTAAAGATTTTCTATTCCTCAACCTTCAAGACCGCCAGGAAGGCCTCCTGGGGTATTTCGACGCTCCCGACCGACTTCATGCGCTTCTTTCCCTCTTTTTGCTTCTCCAAAAGCTTGCGTTTTCGGGTGATATCGCCCCCATAGCACTTGGCCAGCACGTCCTTCCGGCGGGCCCGCACGGTCTCCCGGGCGATGACCTTGCCCCCGATGGCGGCCTGGATGGGCACCTCGAAGAGCTGTTGGGGGATGATCTCCTTCAATTTTTCAGCGATGGCCCGGCCGCGGATCTCAGCCTTGTCCCGGTGTACCATGAAGGAGAGCGCGTCCACCGGCTCGCCGTTCAAAAGGAGGTCCACCTTCACCACTTCCCCCACCTTGTAGCCGATGGGCTCGTAGTCCAGCGAGGCGTAGCCTTTGGTGAGGCTCTTGAGGCGGTCGAAGAAGTCCATGACTACCTCGGCCAAGGGGAGCTCATAGGTGACAACGGCCCGGCTGGTATCGAGGAAATGGGTGTCCTTGTGCAGGCCCCGGCGCTCCTGGCAAAGCGTCATGACCGCGCCAATATAGTCGGCGGGCACGATAATCTTGGCGTCGATGTAAGGCTCCTCGATCTCCTCGATTTGCGAGGGGTTGGGCAATTTGGAAGGGTTGTCCACGGAGGAAACCTCGCCATTGGTCTTCTTCACCTTATAGACCACGCTGGGAGCCGTGGCGATGAGGTTGAGGTTGTATTCCCGTTCCAGGCGTTCTTGGACGATCTCCATGTGCAGGAGCCCCAGGAACCCGCACCGGAATCCGAAGGAAAGGGCCGCCGAGGTCTCCGGCTCGTAGGATAAAGCCGCGTCGGAAAGCTTGAGCTTGGCCAGGGCCTCCTTCAGGTCGTCGTAGTCCTCGCTGGCCACGGGGTAGAGGCCGCAAAAGACCATGGGCAGGACGTCCTTGAACCCCGGCATGGGGGCCGACGTGGGACGCCCATCTTCGGTGACCGTATCGCCCACCTTGGCGTCGCGCACTTCCTTGATGTTGGCGGCCACGTACCCCACTTCACCCGCCGAGAGGCTGTCCGTCTTGTCCATCTTGGGCTTGAAGACGCCTACTTCCTCCACCTCGAATACCTTCCCGGTGGCCATGAGCCTCATTTGGGTGCCCTTGGCGATGGCCCCGTTGAGCAGGCGCACGAAGACGATGACACCCCGGTAGATGTCGTACATGGAATCGAAGATGAGGGCTTTCAGGGGTTCGGTGGGTTCGCCCTTGGGGGGTGGGACCCGCTGGACCACCGCTTCCAGGATGTCCTCGATGCCGATGCCCTCCTTGGCCGAGGCCAGGATGGCTTCCTCACCGGGAATGGCCAAAGACTCCTCCATCTGCTTCTTGCAACGGTCCACGTCGGCGGCGGGCAGGTCGATCTTGTTGATAACGGGCACGATCGCCAGTTTCTGGTCAAAGGCCAAGTAGGCGTTGGCCAGTGTCTGGGCCTCCACCCCTTGGGAGGCGTCGATCAATAGCAAAGCCCCCTCACAGGCCTTAAGGCTGCGGGAGACCTCGTAATTGAAATCCACGTGACCGGGCGTGTCGATGAGGTTCATCTCGTATTTTTGGCCGTCCTTGGCCTTGTAGAAAAACCGCACGGCTTTGGCCTTGATGGTGATGCCCCGCTCCCTTTCCAAGTCCATCTGGTCCATCAACTGGTCGCGCATTTCCCTGGGCGGAATGGCGCCGGTAAATTCCAAAAGCCGGTCCGCCAGCGTACTTTTGCCGTGGTCAATGTGGGCGATGATGCAGAAATTGCGGATATGGTCCAACGACACGAAATTTCCTTTATTTTCTGGTTATAAGGGCGCTCAGTATAGGCCAGCGGTTGGGTAAAAAGAAGGCGGGAAAGGGGGCCGAATTCCCTCAAAATAAAAAAGGCGCGGGAAAACCCGCGCCTTGAAAGTGATTTCCTTAAACCTCAATAGAATTGGACATTGTCGAACCAGTAATCCGTGTAGGTGTTTGACCCGCCCCCGTTGTCGCCGAATTTCCACAGGAGAAAAAGGGCGCTTTTCATGTAAGGCGCTCCGGTCGAAAGGTTGGTCGCGGTTAACGCCGTTCCCCCCGGAATATTGGTTCCATAACCGCTGTCGGTTTTCAAGTCAGAAAAAAGAATTGAAACCGGCTGCCAACCGTTGTTGGGAAAAGCTACTGGCGTAGGCGTCGGTGTCGGCGCGGGGGGAATGGCGGGCATGGTTAATGGAAGGACTGAGCTAGCGATCGTTACACCCGTACCAGCGCCATTAACCGTGGAGTAGCGGGTAACCCAAAAATAATTGTAGCAATTAGCGCTGAAATCCGGCGGGCAGATACCGCCAGGCGCGGTGGTGGGAGGGACCTCATCCATCGTGGCGATGGCGAAACGTTTCTGCGTGTTATTGTCACCCACGGGAGACAACCAAGCGGTGGATCCCGCCGGGTTCAAGTTAGTGGGGATTTTGACGTCAAACCTTATGCCGGTGAAGGTCGTTCCGGAAGAACTCGGCAAAGTGAGGTCATAATATGGATTTGAGGCGTCGTTCTTGAGGAACGAGAAAACTGAAAAAGCCGGGTAGGTTGTGGGTGAGGGATCGGACTGGGGGCCGGAAATATGCACCACATAAGCGGAACCTGGAATGGGTGACAAGCTGGGCATGGTGTTAGGCACTAGGATTACCGGTTTGACATTACCGTTGATCATGTTGGTGTGGCCGGGAGCTCCGCCATAAACCTCGGGGAAAAAATAGCCGGGCTTGGATCCGGGCGCGTAACCCCGGAGGAAGGAGTTCATGTTAAGCGTGCCGGCACTGAAGTTGCTAATAATGTAGTCAGGCTGGGGAGTTGGCAAAACCGTCGCCACGGAAGCTACCGATGGAATTTTCCCCGCGCAACCCTGGTTAAGCCAGGTAGCCGAAATCGCTGCCAAGGCCGCGGTTCCAAACATTAGTAGTTTTTTTTTCATCTCCGCCTCCGTAAAAAAGCCAATCACCGAACCTTAATAAAGTTCTACGTCATCAATCCACAGGTCGATCGAGCTTACACCGGGGTTGTTGTTGCGGCCTTCCTGCCATTGGAGCCAAAGCACTTGCTGTAAATTGATGCCAGTTAAGGTGGGCGGATTGGGGATGGAACCGGCTACCAGCTGGTGCAGGTCGCTAAAGAGGTAACTGAATTGTTTCCATTGCCCGCCGGTGCCGGCGCTGAAATCCGCGGCGAAATGGTCGTAGCACAGGCGCGGCCCATCCGTGCAACCACCGCCGCCATCCACCGCCTGGGTCTGGTATACGGGAATATTGAACTGCCGGTGAGTCGTGGTATCGGCGTTCCCGACCTTCAGCATGAACTTCACCCCGGTGAAATGGCTGGCGTCGAAAAAATTGCCGCCTTCGAGACGGGCCTGAAGATCAAGGGAGGGGTAAACAAAATCCCCTCGGTCAATGATCGTGCCCGTTTCGTGAAAGGCTAAGGGCGAACTATTCGCCCCAGGTGCCTGAACCAACCCAATAGGTGACGTCGTGGTGACACCGCTGGGGCCAAAAACGTTGGTTTTGAAGTTGTTGACCATGGTCACGGAGGCGGGAAAGGGATTCGCGGGGGCGGTTTTCAAGGTATAAGTTGGAAAGTTGTTGCTCTCGAACAAATTCGCGTTGATGGAAACGGAATTGGACCAGGGGGTCGGTGTTGTTCCCGGCGTCTGGGGGGCGTCGAAATTCACCACCAAACTGCGGTTCGGCACGGTCGTGGGGGCCGGGTAGGCGCCCATCGGAGCCGGCTTGCCCACGCATCCCACGATGAGGGATAAGCCCGAAAAGGCCAAAATAGGCAAAAGAACAAGGAACCCCATTCGCGGGCGGAACAACCGGACGAGTCCGGTGACGGAACGCATTTTAGAATTCGATCTCATAAGTCAACTCCATGAACTGGTTGTTGAGGGTCGAACCCCAACTTTTGTTGTAATCAAAATAAACGCTCGAGTTGCGGTTAAACTTGAAGGTGGTCGAAACACCCCCGGTTTGGCGGCTGCCGTCCACGTTAAACGGTTGGTAACCCCCGGCCACCAGATCGCTGTTGTCGTATTGATAGGCATAACGGGCCAGGGTCGTGCCCAGGTAACCTACCTCCGTGCCCGAGAATTGTTGGGTGCCGAAAGAGGCGGACACTTCCCACCAGGAGAAGATTCCCGCCTTGATCCCGCCCAAAATCCAAGTGCTGGTCAAGGGACCCATGGCGCCGGGGAGGCTGTCGAGGGCGCTGGAAGTCTGCTCGTAGCGGACATTGACTCCGACCTCCAAAGGCTCCTCCCGTTGGATGTAGGGAGCGAGGTCGAAGGAAGGGCCCACGTTGATGTAAGTGAAGCTCCGGATATGGGTCGGCGCACCGGGAACCCCATCCACCGCCACATTACCGGTGGCGGGAACATTCGCTACAAGGTTATCACTGATTTCCTTCACGAAGTAGGCCGAGGCCGGGATTTTAAGGGCGTCTTTTTCAAGTGTTTTCACGTCAACATCCACACCGAACCCTGTCCGGTTGGGGCTGGCCATTCCGTAGGGAAAGGTGCTGTCCTGCGTGCGGTCGTAGAAGCTGAAGATGTTCCCTGCCCGGGGAACGTCACTGAGGAAGAACTGGCTCCGCAGGGGGGTGGGGATGTACCCCGGCCCATAAAGCCCATTAAACGCGGGGTTGGCGGTGGTGATGTTGTCCTGCCGGGTCTGGGCCAAGGGTGAGAGGTAATTGGGGCCCACATCCAGCACATTGGCGGTGACGCGGGAATGGCCGAAACGGAAATAGGGGCCTCCCATGACGGCGTAGTCACTGACGTTCTTGGAAGAGTCCCGCTTATCGTCCACGTAGATCGAGAAGGCCCCTTCCCATGAGGCGCCGAAGCCGGTGTCCCCACCCAACCCCACGTCCACGGTGGGTTTCACGCTTGCCAGTTGGTACTGGTGAGCCCAGGTATCCGGGTTCAAAGGCGCGTAGGGGGAATAAGGTTGGTTGCTATAGAGGGGTTCATCCAGCATGACTCCGTAGCCTTCCAATGTTCCCTGAAGGGAGGCGCCACCCAAGTACCAGCGTTTGGTGGAAATACTGCCCTTGGCCCCAAAGACCCAGTCGCTGAAGAGGGTCGGGCCATAATAAGTGCCACCGCTGGTGGTCTCATTGAAACCGCTGCGGATCATGTGCGCCATGGCCGAAACCTTGAGGCGGTCAATGACGGGGGAATCCTGGAACAGGACATCGGTTCCGACGCGTAGGCCGCGGAAGGGCCATTTGGGCTCGTCATTGAGGAGGCTTTCGTATTTCTGGTAATCGTCCTGGCGGGCGATCATCTCCGGGCTGTACTTCAAGTCCAGGCTGTTCCGGTTCCAGAGGGTCAAGGGCGTGTAGGACTCCTCGAAGTCCCCGATGGTCGAGGAGAACCAGGGCGGGTTAAACTCCACGGTGGCCCGGCGGGCATAAAGCAGGTCAATACCCACGCTGGAGTTGGACTGGAAGAGGGTTGAGTAACGGATGAGGGCGTTCCATCGGACGTTCTTATCCACCGATCCCATGGGCTCGAAGTCGATGAACCCGTAGAACTGGCGGGAAGAGGGGCGGAGAGCAGATAAGGCGGGACTGTCGCCGTAATACTGCTGGGACCAGCCATAGGCCCTTCCCAAACCATGCCAGGAAACCGAAGGGTATTCCACGATGCCGTTCAACCGTTTCATCAACACGAACTGCTCCTCTTCCACCTTCGCGGAACGGTCGCCCACGCTTTTTTCATTCCCTTTGATGGACTTCAACTCATAGTCATAGGCCTCCTGCAGACTGTGCAGGTTTTGGGCGGCTTGGATCAGTTCCGCCTGCTCGTCGGTCTTGGTGGCGGCGGGTGAAGCCGGGACGCTGGAAACGGCCGGGCTGGAAGGCATGGTCGTAACCGCCGGGACAGCCGGAGCCGCGGGAACAACAGTGATTTCCTGCACGCCGGCGGCGGGGACCGAGGGGGCCTCCACGGAGGGCGGCGGAAGTAAGCTCATGTCATCCGTCGGGGGAGGCGGCAATCCGGCGTCGGCTTGGGCAACCACGATTTCCCGGTACTTTCGCTGGGCTTTCAGGACCGCCTGGGCCACTTCCATGCGGGTCATGGATTTTTCCGAGGTTCCCTGGGCCAAGAGGCCGGCCTTCTCCAACTGCGCGAGTTCGGAATAGGTGACGTCCCCCGCCGGGACAACCAGGTTCACGGCGGCCGCCGCGAAGGCGGTGCTCGCAACGGCCGCGAGCAGGAAGGTTAAGGTTTTAATAGCGGGCTTCATAAGTGAATCTCCAAACATGTTCATGGCGGTCGGGCGCCGTGTAATCGTTCAGGAAATAGTCCCCCCGGAAGTTGATCTTCTTGCTGAAGGGGAACATGAAACCGAAGGCCAGTGTGGTGCGGACCAAGTCCATTTGCTGCAAGGCATAGTTCACGTTGCCGTTATAGGACGAGTTGTCCAGGTAGAAGGGGTAACTGGCCAGGGAGGAGGGGTTCCCCAGGCCCTTCAGGAAATACTCGGTTCCGTTCGAACCGGTCCTTTCGTAGGCCGCCGACCAAACCATGGAACTGATGGCCTTGATCGGGATGGTGAAATCCAAGGCCCCGATAAGGGTATCCGTGGCGAAGTTATGAAGTCCGTCGCCCAGGTCGGTCGTCTGGTGCTTGTAATCAAGTTGGAGCAGGTAGGTCCGGCCGCCCAGGCTGAGGGCTTTCGCCAGGTCGGCGGACAGGGCCGCCTCGTATCCACCGAAGGTGCGGGTGCCGAAGTTGCCGTCCACCGGAATCACGTTCAAGCCGTCCTGGCTAAGGACATAATTGGGTTGGATTTCATGCAGGCCCATGCCGCTGGTATTGAGCGTGTAGGAACCCTGGGGCTTGAGCCATCCTCCCTTGCCCAATTCCAACGAGGCCCCGAAAACCATGCCTTGCCGGTTGGGGGTCGCGTCCCCGTAAGGCAGGGCGTTTTCAGCCAGACGGTCATAAGGGGCGAAGAAAGGACGGTTGACGTCCTGGAGGGGGAAGTCGTTCAAATAGCCCGGCAGGGCGTCGTCGATGCCGTTCAGGTTCGTGCTTAAGTAACCTTGGGATCCCGAGAGGGGCGTGTAACGGTTGGTTTGGGCGCCGGGGGAGTAGAAGTTGGGACCGATATTCAGGTACTTGGCGTTCAGGTGAACCCCATAGATGTTCAGCGAGGCTTTCATGACCGTGGCCCAATCCCGGAAAACCCTATCCGGGAAATTCATGGGATTGGCCGTGTCGTCATCGTACTCATTGAAGGCCCATTCGCCGTCACCCGTCACGTTGACGTCCTTGTCGAAAGGAACGAGGAAGTGGGGCGCAACGCTGGCGATTTGGTATTGCTTGGCGAAGGAACCTGGGAAATCCGGAAGATAGGGTACGTTCGCGCTGTTGGCGTCCTGCCACATCAGGAGTCCTGTTCCCTTCACCGACAAGTCGGTCTTCAGGAGGCTCAAGGAACCCTGGCCGCCCAAGAAATAACTTCCGTAGGTGAAGGGAGTGGCGTCCTGAAGCGTACCCACCATGGCTTGGACGTTGTAACCGCTGAAGTTATCGTCTGGCCACTCCTTGCCCGACGAGGCTTGGAAACCGCGCAGGTGGGCGTCGGGGCCGTGGTCCATATAAACCAGCTCCTCCACATCCTTGCGGTTGCGGGCGAAAGAGATGGGCTCAATCAGGGTATAAACCGGCGCGTCGATGTTCCAAAGGGTCAAGGGCGTGTAACTCTTGTAGAAATCGCCCGCGTTGAGGTTCACGTAATCGTTGGTATTCATCAGCGAAATCCAGCGCAATTGGTATTCGGGCTGGATGGGGTCCTGGTAGTACATGCCGATGGAGCGCCAAAACCGCACCCGGGCGTCAAACAGGAGCGAGGGCACAGGGATGCTCTTGAGGTCCATCTCCATGAAGATGGCGGCGTTGTAGTCCATGGGGGCGTACGCGGGGCTGGTCCCGAAACCGCGGTAGTTGTACATGTAACCGCGGGAATAGCCCGCCACCTCCGTGCCGGTTCGCTTCAAGTATTCCTTTTGGAGGGCGGCGAAGACCTCGTTGCGGTCCCGTTCATCGTTGATCTTGTCCTCCAACTTGTCCACGTCGATGCCCATTCCGGAAAGCTCGCCACGAAACTCCTCCACGAGGTCCTTGAGGCCCTTGGAGGCCGCGGGAGCGGCCATGGGGGTCTGGGTGGCGGGAAGGAGGTCGGGAGAGCCGGGGAGAGCCGGCAAAGAATTATCCAAAGGCGGCAGCTCCGCCTGGGCGAACCGCTGGGAGGCTTGGGTGGTCAGTTCCACCACCTCGAAATTGGTGAGCTGGGCGATGGGTTTGGACGGACGGGTGGCCAGGCCCGCGTCCACCAAGTCCTCCACGCTGGAGTTGATCCAGGGGTCCCGGTTGAGCGACGCGAGGGGGCCGTGGGCCGCCAAAACGGGGGCCGCGACTAGGAGAAGCAAGGTTGTGAATTTTAAGTGTTTCATTCTTCGCATTTTGCCTTTTTCTTAACTGCTAACCGCGAACTGCGAGCCGCCAACCACCGTTAAAACATGAACTTGGCCTGGGAATAAACCTGGGCCCCGCCATAGTTATTGAGCGGCACGTCTTGATCCTTGAAATCAATGTTCTTAAAACGGAATTCCATTTTTCCCCCGCACCACGGGATATCGTAGGCAAAGCCGAGTCCCCAGGCTTTCGTGGTGTAATGCACGTGGGGGTAGGTCCAGTCCGAATCCCAAGTCTCAACGCCGTAGTCGGCCATCAAGTCCACGTCATGCAGGACATTCACCATCAAATCCCCGTTGAAGACCCGTTGCTCGAAAAGGTTGGAGATGGCGGCGGGCGCGATGTTGTTGGCGGAAGCCGTCACGGGCCCGCTGGCGGTTCCAGAAACCGTGTTGATGGTCATGAACCCGGCCAGGTCGATGGCCGAGGGGATCCCAATCCATTTGTTCACCTGCCACTTCGTGGAGAGGGCGAGGTAATTGAAGGTTTTCAGGTGCTCCAGGTTGGCGTAGACGTTCTGGCCCACCATAGCCGCGGTGATGGTGACGCCATTGGGATTGACCTGCCCCACTTGGGCGTTGGTATAGGTGACGGGCTGTCCGTTGGCGCCCAAAACCGGCAGGATCAAGGGAAGCCGCTCGGAACTGAGGCGGAATTGATAGCGCACGTCGTCGTTCATGATGTCGTTGTCGTTGCGCAGGTCCTGGATGTTGCCGATATAAGCCGTTCTTAAGGGGTTAACGTTCGGCGCATAATTTCCCCAGAGGTTCAGCCCCCACAGGCCTTCGTCGTCAGGGTAATAAAAGCGGACCATCTGGAAGGGTTCGATGACGTTGTAACCCATCGGGCTGTGCTCAATCTCAATTTCCTTCTTTTGAGCCACGTCAAAATTAATGACGAAGGTATCCAGGAAGGAGGGCCATTCCTTCATGAAGTCCTGGTGCCGGCCGTTCCACCCGAAGTTGACCCGGAAACCTTTCCGGTCGGACTGAAGGGTGTCGGCCTCGGCCACCGCGCCGTAGGCGTTGTTGAAATCGCTGGGATTCCAGGGAATGCCATAGTGGAAAAAGTTGATGCCGCTCATCATGACCCGGCTTTGGAAGTCGGCGTAATTGGGGTTGATATAGGAATAATAGAAGGTAAATGGATAGAAGATGAGCGAGGCTTGTCCCGCCAGGCCTTCCAGTGTCTGGGTCGTTGGAAGGAGGGTGTAGTTGGCCCCGGTCAAGGCGTTGTTGAAATCGCTGTAGCCGGGACCCGAGAAAACGCCACCGGTGCCGAACTTGGACAAACCGCCGTCAAACTCCAGGAAGACCGGCTTGACGTTGAGCTTGACGTTGGCCGAAAAGTCCTTCATGTCCAATTGGACGGGCTGATTGATGCCGAACTGGTCGTTGACCCATTCAGTGGATAAAGAGGTTCGGACCAGGCTGTCGGCCCAGGGTTGTTCGATCTTGGCGGCTTCCTCCCAGCGCTGGGTGGCCGTCGGGCTGGTTCCCATGCGGCCCGCCATCACGGTCATTTTGCCCCCCGGTCCCAGCCAGGGCAGGTCCTTGCCCACCGCGAATAAGCCGTCAAAAACGCGGTCACTGGCCGACTGCACGTTGCCCACGGTGGGCGAGTAAGCGGGCACGTAGGTGACGGAAGTCATGTAATCGTCCCAGTTTTTGGCGTTCTTGTCGTCGTTCCAGTTCTTGATGTCGAAGGGGTCCTCGAAGCGTTTGATGGCGTAGGTGGCGAATCCCCGGCTGAAGTTGCCCAGGGTGGTGTCGGGCTGGTAGGCCTCCACGGCGAAGGTGGTGTCCCACTTGCCCAGATCCCCATATAGATTAAAGGTCGCGCTCGGGTTGCCGATGAAGAGGGAAACCGGAGAGGTACCGACACCCGAGGCGAAAATTCCCGAGGCGTTGGAATAAGGTAGGTAAAAACCGAAACCGCAGTCCAAGGCGCCCTTGCCCCCGAAATCGGTGTACATGTCCACCCAGAACTTTTGGAAGTTCCGCATGCCGTTATTCAGCAATTGCTGGGCGTTGGAATAGGGGCCCGACACGTTCATGTTCTCGAAAATAGTCTCCGAATAGGTGCTGAAGTGCGGTATGCCCGAGGCCTTGTTGGCCGTCTTCCAGAGCTTATCCACCTCGTCTTGGGTGGTTTTCAGTTTTTCGAGTTGATCCTCCTGCGCACGAATGCGCTCATCGGCCAGGCTCAAGCGGGTCCTGAGGTACTGGTCCTCGTCCCGCAATTGCTTGAGCAGGTCTAAAATCTCGTTTTGAACAGCGGGTGTGACCGGAACCAAAGGAGCCGTGGGGACGCCCACCGTTGGAACGGGTAGTTCCGGCGCCGGCAAGCCGTTACCCGGCAAGGCTGGAGCTTCGAGGACGGGAGGCGTGACGGGTTGGGGCGTGGGAGTGGCGGGGGCGGCCAAGGAAGGTGGCGCGATGCGGGCCTTAGCCTTTTCCGTGTAAAAAGCCAATTCCAGCCGGGTGACGATTTTACCCTCGTCCAAAACCGCCTTGTCCTGGGCGTCCAAAAGGCCGTAGTCGCCCAGCTTTTTGACGCGCTGGTATAAGGGTTGGTCGGGCTTCAATTCCTCGAAGGGATTGGCCCAAAGCGTGATGGCTCCCGACGCGCAAACCACCGCTGCGTATAGGATCGTTTTAAAACAAGGTTTCAAAAAAATTCCCCTGATAAAAGTCTTAAAAACTTGGTTTAGAAGAACTCAACCTCATCCACCCAATAATCCACTTTATAAGCCCCCGGTTTGTTGTCGCCGCTATGGTCCCACTTGATGTAGCTGACTTCCTTTAAGTGGTCGGTGAAATCCGGGGGAACGACGGGTGAACCCCATCCGGATTCGCGCTTCAATTCGTTAAAGAGATAGCTTTTCAGGACCCAATCATCGGAGGGACTTTGGAAAGCCCCGAAGTGATTGTAACAGTCGTTGACGCAGGTACCCCCGTCCTGGGCGGCCAGGGTCGGCGCGATGGCGATGGCGAAACGCCGTTTATTGACATTATCATCGGCGGGGCACTTGTAATAGAAACGAATGCCGGTAAAAGCACTGGCATCGTAAAAACCGCTGTTCTTGAATTTGCCCTGGAGGGTGAAGGCCGGGTAAGAGGCGTTGCCGTGGTCGATCAACGTACCGAACACGTGGCAGGCCATCTTGGTGCCGTTGGCCCCGCCGGGGACGATGATGTCGCTGGGAACGGTGTTATTATCCCAAGTGATCGTGGTCCACGATCCTCCCGATCCCCCGAAAAGGTTAGGATTGATCCTCTTGGACCCATCCTCGAAATCGGAAATAACATTCCCACCCTTTGGGACAACCGGCTTGGGTTTGTTCGCGTCAGGATCAGCCAGGCCCATGGCCAAGCCATTGGTCTTGGCGCCCTCATTGACAAAAACAGCGCCGCAACCGGCCAAGAGGCCGAGGGCGGCGATGCCGAAAAAGAGGGAAGAGGCTTTCGAAGACGCCATGGCCGTCCTTTCAGGGATTGAAGAATCGGTTGGAAAAGGAGCCGGCGGAAACACCGCTGGCGTTTTTCCTTGTTGAAAGCCCCGGTATTCTACAAGAAAGGCTAAAAAATCCGCCATGTTTTTTTGACCAAGGGAATTCCAGGTTTTCAACCGGTTTCATTTAAATTATGGGGAGTAAAAGCGTTTTTACCTCCCCTGTACAGCGTTAAAACCGATGAGAGGACCCGGCTTTGGAAATGAAGAGTCCGCCGACTAGGAAGATATTTTGAAATCGGGATAAGGAATTAACTTAAAGATCCCCGGCGTCGGCGGGTGAACCCGGGCGATAGGCGGGAGTGTCGCCGGTGGAATCCCCACCGGTACGGGGATCGTCCCAATGGTGTGGTTGGGAGCCGGGCGCGATCTTTCGAAGGTAAGCGAAATCGAAGGCCCTCAAGGTCTGGCCCGCCTGCTCCACCATCACAGCCGCCATATATCGGTTGTCGCGGTCCGGATGGTCTTCACGTGGAATATTCATGTAAAGACTTTTGACTTTCACCATGTTTCCGGCGGGCAGATCGAAGGGACCCACGGTGGCCAGGTCCGTGTAATAGTCCCGGGTGGTGTCAATCTGGTGAAGCACCATCCCCTTCAGGTTCTCGGGCGATTGGTTGCGCACGGTGACGCTGATGGGCACCGGGACTCCCGCGGGAATTTCCCGGGGAGCTGAAAGGGTCACCTCAATGGGACATAGTCCCTCCGCGCGCTGGAGGGTGGTGAAAGCCTTTCCTCCCGCCACGGCCCACTCCATGCTGCTGTAGGGGCCCTTGAGGCCGTAAACGATCCGGTAAAGGTCATGCCAGAACATGCCGAGCCCCGCGTTGACCGGGAACCAGCTCCGGAAGATTTCGACTTGTCGGTCGTAAACCTCCTCCGGGGCGGGTGGGTCGATGGACCTTTGCGCCCAGTTGAAATCCACCATCTCACCCATGGCGTACATCCCGTTCTGGCGTGAGAGGTATTTGGGCCATTGCCGCTTCATCCATTCCACCGTGTTCCGGTCCCCCTCATACAGCATGATGTGGTTGTAGTTGACGCCCGCGTCCACGAACATGGCGGGGTCCTGGCCGTGCTGGTGGCCTTGCTGCCAGCCGAGGGTGAAGGTGAAGACGGGCTTGCTGACGTGGGCCTCATCCAGGATGCCCTTGAGGGTAACCGCCACCTTGTGGGCCCGCCACCATTGGAAGAGGGAGACCACTTGGGGGTTTTCCTTCAGTTCCACGGTCTTGGCCAGCCAGTGGATGCGCTCCTGCGGGGTCATGTCCCAGTAGTTGGACGGTCCCGGAACGGCAAGGTCCTTCACGAATTCGTCCACCATCTCATAACCGGCGAAACCCGTGCGGACGTAATCCAACCCCACCATATCCACGAGGGGGTCCTGGTCCAGCCGCTTGAGGAATTCCACTACGTCGTGGTGGCGTTTGGTGTCGTTGAGGGAGATGAACCGGGTCTGTATCACCTCATCCGTGTTCGGATCGTACCCGAGCGAGAACTCGTAGGGAGCCTGGTTCCAGGCGTCTCCCACCACCTTGAAGGTGGTCAGGTAGGCGGCGAATTTCAGGCCACCCTCATGGGCGTATCGGGCGTATTTGCGTCCGGTCTCCATGTCGTCATGGTTGAAGGGAAAATCCTTGGGGTTGAAATGGTCCCAAATCGAGGTCTGCCCCATCAGGTAGCAATAAAGGTTGGCTCCCATGAACTTGCACCAGCCGATGGCGTTCTCGGGCTTGATGGAGTCACTCCCATCCAGGGCCGGTAACGCGCCCTTGATGAGTTGCTTTCCGCCCTCCATCGTGAGCGCGGCATAGCCTGGGAAGAGCCCCGTGGGTTTAAGCGGGGAGATGGTGAAAGCCGACTCGAAGGTTTTAGGAGTCCCCCATTCGGGGGACGATACCACCACCTCGGCGATATAGGTGCCCGGCACCGGATTATAGGGAATAGGCCAATTGCCGATGAACCTTCCGTTGGAAGTGTCCTTTTTGAGGCTCAGTTTTGATCGGCCGTCCACCATGTTGATCGCGTTCCCTCCCTGGTAAACCTCGACGGTGGCGCGCATCTGGTTGAAATAGGGCAATTCCGCCGAGTTCACCCGGACCTCGAAGGG
>DATKOC010000011.1:0-13341 GCA_035524855.1 bacterium | reverse complement strand
CGTGGTGGGCTCCAACCCCCTCATGACCCGCACGCCGGACGTGCATTTCCTCATCGAGGCCCGGCACAAGGGCAGCAAGGTCACCGTCTTCTCGCCGGATTTCAGCATGACCTCTAAGGTCGCCGACGAGTGGGTGCCCCTGCACCAGGGCCAGGACGGGGCCTTCTGGATGGCCGTTACCCACGTCATCCTCAAGGAGTTCTACGTCGATAAAACCGTCCCCGGCTTCCTCGACTACGTGAAGCGCACCAGCGACGCGCCCATCCTGGTGGAATTGGAGAAGGGAAAGGACGGCCGCTACCGCGCAGGCCAACAGTTACGGGCCTCCAAGCTCAAGGAATACAAGGACGAGGAAAACGCCGAATGGAAGATGGCGGTCTTGGACGCCGTCACGGGCAAACCCAAGGTGCTCAAGGGCTCGGTGGGGCACCGGTGGCAAAAGAAGAAGGGGGATTGGAACCTCAAACTGGAGGATTCCCTCTCGAACGAGGCGGTCGATCCGGCTCTCTATATAGAGGGTAAGGATGTGGAGCAGATTCCCCTGGCGGTCAGCGATTTTTCCGAGGGGACGGGCGACCTTTTCCGGACAAGGAACGTCCCGGCGAAACGCCTCAAGACCCCCGGTGGGGAAGTGTTGGTTACCACCGGCTTAGAACTGCTCCTGGCCCAATACGGGGTCAAGCGCGGCGAGCGGCAAGGCGAGTGGCCCAAGGATTACGAGGACGCCGACGCCCCCTTCACGCCGGCCTGGCAGGAGAAATTCACGGGCGTCAATTCCAGCGTGGTGATCCAATTCGCCCGGCAATGGGCGGACACCGCGGAGAAGACCGGCGGTAAGTGCAGCGTCATCATCGGCGCCGGGGCCAACCACTGGTACCACAACAACCTCATCTACCGTTCCTGCATCGTGCCCCTCATCCTCTGCGGGTGCGTGGGGAAAAACGGCGGGGGTTTGAACCACTACGTGGGCCAGGAAAAACTGGCGCCCCAGGCCTCCTGGGGTCCGGTGGCCTTCGCCACCGACTGGGGAGGGCCGCCCCGCCTGCAGAACGCCCCCTCCTACCATTACGTCCATACCGGCCAATGGCGCTACGACAAGGCCTTCGGGGAGATGTGCCCGGTGGCCGACAAGGAAAACCCAATGGCTTCGGGCCACACCATCGACAAGCAGATCCTGGCCACCCGGGCGGGCTGGATGCCCTGCTTCCCGCAGTTCAACAAGAGCAACCTGGAAGTGGTGAAGGAGGCCGAGAAGGCGGGTGCCAAGACCGACGAGGAAATTGTCCAGCACGTGGTGAAGGAGCTCAAGTCCCGCAAGCTCAAGTTCTCCATGGAGGACCCGGACAACCCCGAGTCCTACCCGAGGGTCTGGTATATCTGGCGCGGCAACGCCCTGATGGCGTCGGCCAAGGGCCACGAGTATTTCCTCAAGACCTACCTGGGAACCCACAACAATTTGGTGGCGGAGGAATGCGCCAAGGACGAGGTCAAGGAGGTGGTCTGGCACGACAAGACGGACCTGGGCAAGATCGACCTGGTGGTGGACCTGAACTTCCGCATGGACACCTCCGCGCTTTATTCCGACATCGTGCTTCCCGCCGCCACCTATTACGAGAAGAACGACCTGAATTCCACCGACATGCACACCTTCATCCACCCCCTGCAGGCGGCGGTGCGGCCCTGTTGGGAGGCCAAGGGCGACTGGGAAATCTTCCGGGGGTTGGCGGAACACACCTCGAAACTGGCCGAGAAATTCATCCCGAATCCGGTCAAGGACATCCTGGCCACGCCCCTGATGCACGACACCCCCGCCGAGATCGCCCGCACGGGCATGGAGGACTGGGCCAAGGGCGAGATTGATCTTATCCCCGGCAAGACTGCCCCGAACTTGAAGGTCGTCACCCGCGATTACGTGAACCTCTATAAGAAGTACATTTCACTGGGAAAGAATTTCCGGGACAACGGCCTGGGGCTTCACGGCACCATTTATCCGGTCTCCGACCTTTACGACAAGTACCTGGAAACCCACCCGGTGGAGACCTGGGGAGGGCAGACCTACCCCTCCCTGCGGCAGGATCTTTCCGCCTGTGAGGTGATCCTCCATTTTGCCGCGGAAACCAACGGGGAACTGGCCTACCGCGCCTACGACGCCGAATCGCACAAGACCGGCATTGACCACACCCACCTGGCGGCCGACACCCGCTCGGTGCTCTACAGCTTCAAGGACCTCGTCAGCCAGCCCCGGCGCTATCTCACCACCCCCTTCTGGACGGGCACCATCAACAAGGGCCGTACCTATTCGGCCTTCTGCCAGAACGTGGAGGAAAACATCCCCTGGCGCACCACGACCGGCCGCCAGCAGCTTTACCTCGACCATCCGGCCTACCGGGCCTTCGGGGAACACCTGCCCACCTACAAGCCCCGGGCGGAGCTGTTCCAAACCCGCGACCTGCTCAAGACCGGCCAGGGTGGCGGCGCGCTGACGCTCAACTTCCTCACGCCCCACGGCAAGTGGCACATCCATTCCACCTTCGGGGACAACCTGCGCATGTCCACCCTCTCCCGGGGCGTGGAGCCCCTCTGGATAAACGACGTGGACGCGGGGGTGGTGGGCATCACCGACAACGACTGGGTGGAAATCCTCAACGACAACGGGGTGGTGGTGACGCGGGCCTGCGTTTCCGCCCGCATCCCCCGGGGCATCTGCATGATCTACCACGCCACCGAGCGGACGCTCTCGGTGCCCAAGTCCCCGGGCCGGGGCAACCGCCGCGCCGGGGGGCATAACAGCCTGACGCGGACCCGCCTGAAGCCGGTCTTCATGGTGGGCGGCTACGGCCAGTTCACCTACGCCTTCAACTACTGGGGGCCGCAGGGCATCAACCGGGACACTTTCGTGTCGGTGAAGAAGCTGTCGAAGCTGAATTGGTGATAGAAAACATGGTCCACCACGGAGACACGGAGGCACAGTTTGAAAAATCAGCTTTCAATCTCCCGATTTGCTTCGCCTTTACCGTGTCTCTGTGCCTCTGTGGCGAAAAAGATTTAAGGAGTTTTTAATGGACGTGCGAGCCCAAGTTTCAATGGTCTTCCACCTGGACAAGTGCATCGGGTGCCACACCTGCTCGGTCGCCTGCAAGAACATTTGGACCGACCGCGCCGGGGCCGAATACATGTGGTGGAACAACGTGGAAACCAAGCCGGGCACGGGCTATCCCTCGCGCTGGGAGGACCAGACCAACTACCAGGGCGGCTGGGAAGTGACCGGCAACCGCGAGCTCAAGCTCAAGAGCCAGGGCAAGGCGGACGCCTTCCTGAAACTCTTCTTCAACCCGCCCCAGCCCACGATGAAGGATTACTACGAACCCTGGACCTACCGCTACGACGACCTGTTCTCCTCGCCCTTGGGGACCGACCAGCCCACGGCCATCCCGGTGTCGCAGATCACGGGTGAACCCATCGACATCAAGGCCGGACCCAACTGGGATGACGACCTTTCGGGCTCCCCGGTGCACGCCGAAAACGACGTGAACCTGGACGAACTGAGCCCCGAGGAGCGGGCCGCCTTGTTCGAGGTGGAGCGGCTTTCCATGATGTACCTGCCGCGCATCTGCAACCACTGCGCCAACCCCTCTTGCGTGGCGGCCTGCCCCTCGGGCGCCCTCTACAAGCGCGGTGAGGACGGGATTGTGCTGGTGAACCAGGACAAGTGCCGGGGCTGGCGGGCCTGTGTGACGGCCTGCCCCTACAAGAAGGTTTATTACAACTGGAAGACCGGCAAGTCGGAGAAATGCATCCTCTGCTATCCGCGCCTGGAAACCGGGCAAGCCCCGGCCTGTTTTCATTCCTGCGTGGGCCGCATCCGCTACCTGGGAGTGCTTCTTTACGACGCGGAGCGCGTGTTGGAGGCCATGAAGGCCCCGGCGGCCTCGCTGGTAGAGGCCCAGCGCTCGGCCCTCTTGGACCCCAACGACCCCGAGATCCAGGCGGCGGCCCGCGCCAACGGCGTCTCGGAGGAATTCCTGGGCGCCGCCATCCAATCGCCGGTCTACAAGTACGTGAAGGAATGGGGCCTGGCCCTGCCGCTCCACATCGAGTTCCGCACGATGCCCATGCTTTTCTACGTGCCGCCCCTGCTGCCGGTCATGGGCAAGGAGGACGCCTCCCTTTACGAGCCGGACGACAAGGGCTTCTTCACGGCCCTGGGCAAGGCCCGCCTGCCCATCCGCTTCCTGGCCAAGCTTTTCTCGGCGGGGAACGAGGCGATGGTGGAGGCTTCCTTGAGGAAGCTCATGGCGGTGCGATATTTCATGCGGTCGCTGGAGCTTTCCGACGTGGACCCCGTCAAGGTGCGCCAGGTCATGCACGAGGCCGGACTGTCGGAAAAGGAAGCCCGGGCCATCCACGCGTTGACGGCCATCCCCACGGTCGACGACCGCTTCGTCCTGCCGCCCATCCAGCGGGAAATGGCCATCGAGCAGTCCGTGAGCCCCGAGGTCTGCAAGGGCTGCACGGGTTTCGGCGCCAAAGAACCGCCGCACCGGGGGTCTTAAATGGAAACCACCATGGATTTGAAAGACTTTTACGCCGGTCTCGGCAGGCTCGCGGAATGCCCGGGGGAAAGCTACCTGGAAACTTTGGATTCCTGCCGCCGGGGGCTCATGGATCTGTGCCCGGAAGGTTCGGCTTCCCTGGCCCAATTCCAAAAAGCCACCGAGGGGTGGTCCAAGGATGAGCGGGAGGAAGCCTACCTGAGGGTTTTCGACATCACTCCCTTGGCTGTGCCCTACGTGAGCGTCCACCTCTTCGGGGAGGAAAACTACCGCCGGGGGGAATTCATGGCCCGGCTCCACCAGGCTTTCGGGGAAAAGGGCTTCGAATGCGGGGCGGAACTACCCGACCATTTCGCGCTTTTGACGGCTTTCGCGGGACGGCTGGAGGGGGAAGAAAGGGAGGAACTGCTTTCCCTTTGCCTGAGGGAACCCCTGCTCAAGATGCGCGCCGCCTTGGACAAGGCGGGAAATCCCCACCGGCATCTGCTCCAGGCCATCCTGGACGTGCTGGAGACGGATATTCAAAAGGAGGCATGCCATGCTTGAGGCCTTCCTGTTCGTGGGCCTGCCCTACGCGGCGGTCATCATTTGCGTGGCCGGGTCTATCTACCGGTTCAAGACCCAGCCTTACAGCTATTCCGCTCTCTCCTCCCAGTTCTTGGAGGGGAAAAAGCTCATGTGGGGGTCCGTGCCCTGGCACTTGGGGATCACGGTGGTCTTCCTGGGGCATTTGGCGGCCTTCCTGGCCCCCGATACCTGGCGGCTGTTCCTTTCCTCCACCCACGTCCTCTATACGATGGAAGCGATCGGCCTGGCCGCGGCCATCCTCTGCGCCCTGGGGCTTTTGGTGCTCATCCTGCGGCGGCTCACTACCGCCAACCTCCAGCCGGTCACGACCTTGATGGACCTGGTGGTGCTTTTCCTTCTCTTGATCCAGGTGATCCTCGGCATCATGACCGCCATGAGTGTTCGGTGGGGTTCCCTTTGGTCCACCGAGACCACGACCCCCTACCTCTGGAGCCTGCTCACTTTCCGGCCCGACGCCAGCTTCATCGCGGGGATGCCGCTGTTAGTGAAGGCCCACCTGACGGGGGCCTGGATCCTCCTGCTTTCCATTCCCTTCTCCCGGCTCGTGCACATGTTCTCCCTGCCCCTGGAATACCTGTTCCGGCCGCCCCAGAAGGTGGTCTGGAACGCCCATCCTCACCACGGCTCCCTGAAGGCGGCCGAGGACAAAGAAGTGACGCGCCGCCTTTTCCTGAAAGGCGCCTTTGGCTTGACCGCCGGGGGAGTGCTTTTAGGCGTCGGCGTCCTGGATGAGCTTTACCGGTTCTTCCGGGGACCCCGCCTCACCCAGGCCGAGGAAGCGGACTTGTTGGACGTCACCCAAAAGCGGCTCAAGAAGAACGCCGAGGAGAAGGCCCTGGAACTAGAGCGCCTGCGGGACGAGAGCATCTTCGTGGCGAAGCTTTCCGACCTGTCGCCGACCAAGGGCAAGTATTTCATCGACTACCAGATGCGGCCCGCCCTGGCCTTCCTGGGGGCGGATGGCCTGCCCCAACTGCTGTCGGCCAAGTGCACCCACTTGGGCTGCACGGTGGGTAGCGAGGTGAACGCCCAGGGACGCCTGCTTTGTCCCTGCCACGTCTCCTTCTTCGACGTCACCAACGGCGTACCCGACGCGGGATCGCCCGCCAAGGACCCCCTGCCGAAGCTGGGATGGGTTTTGGTCAACGAGAAGGGGGAGATTGTCCTGAGCCGGGGGCCCAAGGGCGAGGTGGAGGGGACCCTCCTGGGCCATGAGAAGGAAACCTTGAGCGTCCACATCGCCAAGAGGTACGTGGAGGCCCTCACATGACGAAGCTCAAGGGCAACGACTTCATCGAAAAGGTCCGTACGGAGATTGATCAAAGGCTGCCCCTGGATATGTTGAACTTGGGTGACCTGATGGCGCATAAGGAAGTGCCGAAACACCGCATGTCCTGGGCCTATTACCTGGGCGGGTTCACCCTGTTTTTCTTCATCGTGCAAGTCGTGACGGGCTTGATGCTGCTCTTTTACTACAAGCCGACCGTCAGCGAGGCCCACGCCTCGGTGGAGTACATCACCCACCAGGTGAGCGCCGGGGCCCTGGTGCGCAACATGCACACCTGGGCCTCCTCCCTGATGATCCTCTCCATCCTCATCCACCTTATCACCACCTTCGCCATGAAGGCCTTCGAGAAGCCCCGGGAACTGACCTGGGTGACGGGGGTGGCCCTGCTCCTGATCACCTTCACCTTCGGCTTCACGGGGTACCTCCTGCCCTGGAACCAGATCGCGGTGAACGCCACCAAGATCGGCCTTCAGACCATCGAGCAAGTCGGCCATTACCTGCCGGGCGATTTGGCCACCTGGCCCAGGCACCTGCGGGAGATCATCCAGGGCGAGGCCAGCGTGGGACAGTCCACCCTGAGCCGCTTCTACGCCATCCACGTGGTGGTGTTACCATTCCTCATCTTCGGCCTTTTGGGCGTGCACCTGCTGGTCGTGCAACTCCACGGCATGAGCAAGGGAGTGGACGAGCCGGCCAAGGGGCAGGAAAAATTCTTCCCGTTTTTTATATTGAAAGATTTCTCGGCCTGGGGCATCGCCTTCCTGGCCTTGTTCCTTTTCGCGCTCTGCCTGCCCTTCGAGAGCTTTTTCCCCTATCCGCTCTTCGAGCCCTACGACGCGCTGGGCTCCACGCCCGAGGGCATCAAGCCCGAGTGGTACTTCTTCTTCATGTATTACCCGCTGGAACTTCTGCCTTTCTGGCTGGTGATGCTCGGCGTCAACGGGGCGATGGTGGTCCTGCTCTTCGCCCCCTGGATATTCAAAGGCTCCAGCCGAAAAACCCTCCGGTTTCTCGCGGTCTTGGCGGCCCTTTACCTGTTCGTGATGACGGTCTTCGGGGACAAGATCTACCACCTGGTGAAGGGGGTGGGTGGATGAAAACGAACACCTTTTCACCACCAAGGCACCAAGTAAGGCAAGAGTTTTTGACTAAAAAACTTTTTTATTTGAGAGATTTGAAAAAACGAACCTACGGTTTTTTGCTGTTCTTCGTGCCCTTGGTGTCTTGGTGGTTCATGGTTTCGCCGGTTTTGGCCTACCCGGATTTCCAGGCCTTCATCAAGAAGAACTCGGGACGGTCGGTGGATTGCGCCTTTTGCCACGCCAACTCCAACGGCCCCGAGGGGAACGGCCCGGGCCAAATCGGGAGCCTCACTCCTGAGGAATTCGACCGGTTGAACTTCGCCCGTGGGGCCTTCGACCCGGGCCGCAACGTGAATTCCCCCATCCTCAACGCCTTCGGTAACCGCGTCATCCGGGAATTGGGCAAGAAGAAATTCATCGAGATCAAGAACCACCCGGCCGACCTCGCCAAGGCCCTGGACCCCAAGGTGGACCTGGATGGGGACGGCATCCCGGATGTCCAGGAATTCCTGGATGGGACCCATCCGCTCAAAAACACCGATGGGGATCCCGGGCGGCTTTTCCTTGCCAATTTCCTGAAAAACCATACCCAGATTCTCCTGCTCCTCTTCGCCACCCTTTTCACGCTTTACGGTTTGAACAACCTGCTCCGCGGTTTCGCGCGGTTTTTCGAGGCGGAAGACGGGGAAGGCGGCAGGTAAAGGCCGTTAAAACAACAAAAAGGAAGGGAAAGACCTTACGGAAGCTGCAAAAAGGAATCATCCATCCCGGATAACAACGGTTAAGCCTTGGCGGGAAATTTGCATTGCAACCCGCCAACAACCGCCAAGGAGAGTCCGGAAGTTTTTTA
Organism: bacterium; assembly: GCA_035524855.1. GTDB lineage: Bacteria > Oederibacteriota > Muellerivitia > Muellerivitales > Muellerivitaceae > DATKOC01. The sequence continues at coordinate 4,980 of DATKOC010000011.1, read as the reverse complement.
AGAGGAGGGTTGGCATGTACCGATTTTTCAGCAAAAAAATAAAAATGAAATCGGCACTATACCAACCTCCAATGTCCGCGCCTTGAAAGGCGCGGATCCTAAAGGAGGGTTGGCATGAACAAAGAAGATTTAATGAAAAAATACGGGTTGTCCGGCAATCCCTTGCGGGGCCTGACGGGAGCCACCTGGGGCTTCTTTATCGGGTTCGCGGCGGTAGCCCTTTATGGGCCGGCGGCCAAGACCTTCAAGGAGAGCATGGGTCTCTCAGGATTCCTCTTGGGAATCCTGGTGGCGGTGCCCCAGTTGACGGGGTCCCTCCTGAGGATCCCCTTCGGCGCGGCCGTGGACCAAGTGGGAGGGAAGAGGCCTTACTTGATCCTCTTCACCCTTTCCCTTTTAGGGATGGCCGGACTGACCTCCATCCTTTTCCTGGTGCCCAAGAGCGAGCTGAACTTTTCCTACTATTACTGGGTGCTGGGCCTGGGGGTGCTTTGCGGCTGTGGGGTGGCGACCTTCTCGGTTGGGATTCCGCAGGTTTCCTACTGGTTCCCCCAAAGCAAACAGGGTTGGGCCTTGGGGATTTTCGGCGGACTTGGCAACACGGCCCCCGGAATTTTCACCTTGATCCTTCCTTTCGCCCTGGCGGCCTTGGGCCTGCCGGGAGCCTACGCTTCCTGGCTCGTTTTCCTTTTATTGGGAACCCTCCTTTACGCCTTCGTGGCGCGGGACACCTTTTATTTCCAACTGCGCCGGGCCGGGCTTTCCCGGGATGAGGCGATCAAGGGCGCCAAGGAACTGGGCCAGGAGTTGATTCCTTCCGGCCAGGCGGTGGCGGGCCTCAAAAAATCCGCCTCCATCGGCAGGACCTGGGCCTTGGTGACCCTCTATTTCATTTCCTTCGGCGGTTTCCTCGCCTTGACCGCCTGGTATCCCGCCTATTGGAGCTTGTACCAAGGGGTGGACGGGAGGATGGCGGGTGTTTTGACCGCGGTTGGATTTTCATTGTTGGCTTCCCTGGTACGGGTGGCGGGCGGGAACTTGGCCGACAAGGTGGGTGGTGAAAAAATGGCCCTCATCAGCTACGCGCTTATCTTCCTGGGCGCTGGAGTCATGGTGGCGGCGAGGGGATTCTTCCCGGCGCTGGTGGGCGAGATGATCCTGGGGGCCGGAATGGGTTTGGCCAACGCGGCGGTCTTCAAACTGGTGGCGCGTTATGTTCCTGAGGCGGTCGGGGGAGCCTCAGGCTGGGTGGGGGGCTTGGGGGCTTTCGGCGGCTTCATTGTCCCGCCCCTTTTGGGATTGTTCGCGGACAACTACGGCAAGGAAGGCTACGCCTGGGGCTTCGTCCTGTACCTGATATTTGCCTTAATGGGACTGGCTGTTTCCTGGGGCCTCAAGCAGTACCACGGGGTCCGAATGGCCGCACCTAAAGCGGCCCCGGCCCGGTAAATTTTTTTATTCATAAAGAAATTAGGGAGGATGAAATGAAAAATATTGTTCAAATTATGATCCTGGTGATGTGCGGCGTCGCGTTCGTCGCCGCTCCGGGTTATTCGGAAACGGGGAAGGCCCCCAAGGCCAAAGGCAAGGCGGCGTCCAAAATCGAAGCCAAGGCTGAGGCCACGTCCGAGGCCGCAGAGGCGACACCCACACCAGCCTTAACGCCGACGGTCAAATTGAACGGCTTCGTTCAATTTTGGACCCAGAACTTTAACAACAGCTGGGACCAACTGCTGAAGCATACCCGGCTGAAGGCGACCGCCCTCATGGACCCGGATACCACCGTGGTCATCATGCCGGACATGTCCACGGGAGGATTCACTCTATTGGACGCTTACGTGAGCCGGAACCTGGGAGACCAATGGTCGGTCATGGCGGGGCAATACAAGCCCGCCTTCGGGGATGACAAGTACCTGACCCCTGCCCAATTGAAAAGGGTGGATTACGCCAAGATGGACAGCTTCGCCTTCGGGAGCTTTCCACTCAAGGCCTGGGACATGGGGTTTGAGTTCAAGAAGGTCGCCGAGGAATGGACGATCCAGGCGGGGCTGATCCAAGGCGCGGGGCCCAACGCCACCAAGGATAGCGACCAAACCAAGGACTTGAACGCACGGGTGGAATATAAGACGAAGGAATTCGCGGTGGGCGCCTCCTATTATGGGGGAACCGCCAATACCCCGACCTTCGCCACCTTCCAGAATTGGGGCGGGGTGCATTTGCGCTACAACTCGGAGGGGTTTGACGCCCGCGCCGAGGCCATTTTCGCCCCCTTCAATAAGAACGCCTATTTCGGGCAGGTGGCCTACAAGACAGGGGACTGGGAACCCCTGGCCTGGGGGGAACTAGGTACTATCAACAGTAACCAGGCCTACGACGTGCTAGGGTTAGGCTTGAATTACTGGCCGGCCGCCAAGACCCGGCTCTCCTTCAACGTCGTTATGAATGGCGTCACCGACTTGAATGGCCCGGCCATGACGGTCCTTCAGGTGGAACAGGTTTTCTAACTCTTTTTGGAAGGTTGTTTTCGCGCCGGGCTTGGAGGATTCCAGGTCCGGCTTTTATTTTTGAACTTTCGATTTTTCTTCATCCAATGCGGGTCCCGGTCGTGGACAGTTAAACTATTTTTAGAGAATCCCATTAAAACAATCCAAGAGCGGGGCTTTGATGGGCATGAAGTAAGCGTTGCCGTCCATGGATGTAATTCGGTTCAAAACCGACTTAGCAAAATCACGGTTCCATTCTAAAGTTGGATTGAAATCCTTCGGAAAGATCACTTTATTTCTTGTTTCCCAATAGTTTTTCGAGTTCAAACTTAAAACTGGAGAGACGCCCCAAAAAACCTCAAAGGGCTGGAGCAATTCGGCGTAAATATCAAAAAGGCGAATATCAAAAAATGGTTGGGTAAAAAATCCATCCGCGCCGGCATCCCGTTTGGCATGGGCATAATCGAGTTCTTTGCGCATTCCCTGCCGGTAAGGATCAAAGGCGGCATAAATCTTTATTCCGGGAATTTCCGCCTTGAATTTTTTGATGACCTCCAACACATCTGAAGGGTACATCCGTCTGGACATGTCTTGGGGGAAATCGCCGCTGATCACAATAATTTCTTTTAATTGCTTTTCCAAAAGAGCGGCGGTCATTGGCAATGGTTCATTTAAATTGATATCCACGGCCCTGAAATGGGGTATCGCGTTTTGGAAATAGGGCTTTACATATCCGCAAGCTTCCCAGCTTCTCAAATCAAACCGCAATAAATCCGGAATATTGATAGTGTTTACTTTCTTCAGATTTTTTGAGATTTTTTCCAATTCTTCTAAAATGGATCCCTTGCTTCGCGGAACCAGTTCCAATGAAATTCTCATAAAATTCTTTTCCCTTTGATAAACCTTTAAACGATTAAATGCCCCTCTCTCAAGCAGGATCGATATTACCTGTCCAATCCGGCTCCCCGTCGTGGACACTAAACAGTTTTATCCCTTTTAGATTTTCCTTGTTTTTGGAGGAGCTTATCCTCCGGCGTGTCGTCGAAGGCCCTCGGCGTCCAGGATTTCGGCATTACGGCTCTTGTCGATGGTGATGAAGCCCTTGGCCTGCAGTTTCGAGAAGGCGCGGGAAACCACTTCCCGGACAGAGCCTAAGCGGGTGGCGATGACCGTGTTGGTGGGAAGCTTTAGCTTTTTGAGGCGTTTTTCGGTGAACTCCTGAAAGAGGAAGGCCGCCAGGCGCTGATCCACTTCCTTCAGGGAGATGGATTCCACCAGGGAGGCGGTTTTACGTAGGCGCCCCGCCAGGAGTCTTAGGGCCGCCCAGGCGATTCCCGGATGCTCCAGGAAGAGGCGTTTGACGTCCGGTTTGGAGATGAACAGAAGTTCGCAGTCTTCTTCCGCGACGACCGTGGAAGGGTAGGGCCGGTCATCAAAAACCGGAACCTCGGCGATGGTGGTGCCCGCCTTCTCAATATGGATGACCTGCTCCCGCCCTTGGGCATTCCCCCGCATGGCCCGCACGGAACCCTTTGCGATCACGAAAAGGCCGCGTGACTCGTCACCCGCGTGAAAAAGCACCTGCCCTTTTTTCAAACGGCGCTCCAGGCAGGCTTGCGCCAGGGACTGCAGTTCCGTCTTGTTGAGAGGGCCGAAAAACTCGGTCCTTTTCAGGGCTTCGATTTTTTCCATGGCTTTCCATCATAACGTCCACTTTTCATGGTCTCAAGAATGTTCGTTGCCTGATATCGGGCCAAAGGGTTGGCTTTTTAAACCGATGGGTAGATATTTTTTTCCGGAAAATGTATTTTCTTTTTCGGCAATCAAGGGTTCATCCGCTGTAGACATGTGCGCGAAAAAAATTCCCAGGGAGGAAAAAATTGGAAATTTCCAAGGCTTGGCGGCATTGGGCGGTATTAACCGTAATCGCGGGATTCACGGTCCTGATGTTCATGGGAAAGGAAGTTTACGAGAACGCGCCTCCCATTCCCGCCCAAGTGGTTGATCCCTCGGGCAAGGTTCTTTTCACCGGCGATGACATACTGGCCGGGCAAGCGGTTTTCCAGAAATACGGCCTCATGGATTACGGCTCGGTCTTCGGCCACGGCGCCTACCGGGGTCCCGACTTCACGGATGACTACCTTCACCGGTCGGCCTGGATGCAACGCGATAGCAAGTCCTACGGGGAATTCAAAAAAACCTACGCCACCCTTTCGGAGGGGCAAAAAGCCCAGGTGGATCAAACGGTGGTTTCGGACGCCAAGGCTAACCGTTACGACAATGCCACGAAAACCCTGGCGTGGACCCAAGAACAGGCGGAGGCCCTCCCCCATATGGCGGCTCTTTATGAGGACAACTTTTTGAACGGTGGTGGAGATCAAACACTGCCGAAGAACTACCTTAAAAGCGGGGAAGAAGTCAGGCAATTGACCGATTTCTTCGCCTGGACCGCCTGGGCAGCCGCGGCGCAAAGACCCGGCAAGGATTACAGTTACAC
>DATKOC010000010.1:0-11355 GCA_035524855.1 bacterium | reverse complement strand
CGTTCGAGTATTAGTTGGCGTACCGGTTGGGGTCCGCGTATTGGTTACCGTTGCGGTGTTGGTAGGGGTACGAGTGTCCGTAACAGTGCGGGTGTTGGTCGGGGTATAGCTGTTGGTCGGGGTACGGGTGTCCGTAGGTGTGGAGGTAGGCGTCCGGGTATCGGTCACGGTCCAAGTGTTGGTCGGGGTGCGTGTGTCCGTCACCGTTCGAGTATTAGTTGGCGTACCGGTTGGGGTCCGCGTACTGGTTACCGTGGTGGTGTTGGTAGGGGTACGAGTGTCCGTAACAGTGCGGGTATTGGTCGGGGTATAGCTGTTGGTGGGGGTACGGGTGTCCGTGGGTGTGGAGGTAGACGTCCGGGTATTGGTCACGGTCCAAGTGTTGGTCGGGGTGCGCGTGTCCGTCACCGTTCGAGTATTAGTCGGCGTACCGGTTGGGGTCCGCGTATTGGTTACTGTAGCGGTGTTGGTAGGGGTACGAGTGTCCGTCACTGTTCGGGTGTTGGTCGGGGTAAAAGTCGGGACTTGCGCCAAAGCCCCGGAACACAAAAGGAACGCCAAAAGGGCCAGGAAGATACGGAATGAGGAGATTTTTTTCAGAAAATCCATTTTTAATTTTTCTTTTCGCTGTTCAAATACGAAAGGCGTGGATAGATGTGTTTTACTAACGGCGAATTCTACCATCCCTCGAGGGATAATTGGATGATCAAAACCCCCTTTACCAGGAAGCCGAAAGAGTGGAAAAAGCCGTTTAATGTTGAAAATGAAAGGTTTCAAGAACAGGAATTTTTTGCGGTGAAGTTCAAGAATGTTTCTTTATGGGATTGGGCTGAATTAGGCGAATTTTTCCTAGAAAACCCGGGCAATCATCAATTCAGAAAAACCGGAGGGGGAGGTGCCCATCGCCTCCCCGAATTCCAACAACCAATCCCCCGGTTGGAATGCGACTTGCGGAACAATGGACCAGGTTGTGCCGCTGGCCGGAGAGGTGATAGCCGAAAAATCCGACTCCACCTGGAAAAACCACTCGGTGGTGAAATGGTAGCCTAACCCAAAATTAGCCTGGACGCGCGACCGCACGTGGGGATCAATCCCCCCCTGGTATCCACAATCCCCCTGCAGGAAGACACGCCCGAAACGGTACCCACCCAGCGCCTTCACCGCCCAGCTGCTTCCGATAGAAGGAAAGGATTTGTCCGGAAAACCGTAAGAACCCCCGGCTTGGAGCGAAAAGGCCCCCGCCGTTTCGTCGTTCCATCCCCCGAAATGAGCGGCCTCATATCGGACAAAAAGGCCAATGGGGCCGAGGGGCTTCCCCGTGGTGAGGGTTGGAAAATCCAAAACAATTCCCCATTCCTGGGCGAGCGCGGCCTGGCCCTGTCCGTAAAAATAAACTTCCCGCAGAAAAGGGTCCTCATTGTCGATCCAAGTCAAGAAGTAGTAGGAGTTTTCCAGCGGGGCCGAGTCGGTCCACAAAGCCCGGATTAAACCCGGGTCCTCGCTTTCCGCCCAGGTTACCTGGGGCGCGTGAGCGAGAACGAGGAGGAACCCCCAAAATAAAGCGCAACGAAATGAGGATTTGGGCCGGTTCAGCATGAGGCTCGCTTTCAAGGTCCCGACGGAGGGGAAGGGATAACGCCAAACTCTACCCCCAAAGAGAAGGTTGCGCAACCGGGACAAATCGTCAACCGCCTCAATAAAATGAAAAGGGTTTATTTCCCCGGAACCATTCCCTAAACTTTCTCGGTGTAGTTGCGGTTTATCGCATCATCCTGTTTTTGGGGGAAATCCATGCCTTTACGGAACTTCGCCGTCATCAGCCTGGCCTGCGTCCTTTTAACCGGATGGGGCCATTGGGGCCCTCCCGTCAAGATCGGGCTCGCTTTGGATCAGTCACGGGGCCGTGAGGTCCTCTCCCGCGAAATAAAGGAAGATCTGGAGGGGAACCGCGCCGAGTTAATCCTGAGAGACGCGGAAGGAAGTTCAACTACACAGGAACGGCAAGTGGGTGACTTGTTGGCCCAGGGCATCCAAGCCCTGGTCATTCTTCCGGTCGATCCCAAGAAGTCCGGCTCCCTGGTGGAGGCGGCCCACAAAACGGGAATAAAGGTCATTTCTCTCGAGCGCTTGATCCCAACAGGCGGGTTGGATTACCTCATCGCCTTTGATGACATAAAAACGGGGGAGCTCCAGGCCAAAGCCATGGTGGAAAAACATCCCAAGGGAACCTTCGCCCTGTTTACCGGGAATGACGGAAGCAGAATCCGCGAGGGACAGTTTAAGGGGTTAAGCCCCTACACTGAGAAAGGCGAAATCCAGGTCGTCTCTTCCCTTTCGGCAAAAAATCCACTTACTCCCGCCCAAGCGGCGAAGGAAGCCGAAGCTTTATTGAAACCGGAGAAGTTTCACGTGGACGCGGTCTTGGCCTCCAATAACCTTCGGGCGCAGGGAACGGTCCTAGCCTTGGAAAAAGAGGGACTTGCCGGCAAGGTGCCGGTCGCGGGTGTTGGGGAGGATATGGAAAGCTGCCGCCGCATTCACGCGGGCACGCAAACCCTGACCATTTACGACTCGCCCAAGAAACTCGGGGAGGAAACGGCCTACCTGTCCGCGAAGATTGCCCGGAAGGCCACCCAATTCGACTGCCAATTCACCGATGTGGAAACAAAAGACGGAAAGACCCTCGCGGTGTACCTGAGCCCCAAGGTCGTGGACGGCAAAAACCTGGAGTCAACGATCATCAAGGATGGGGTTCAGAAGAAGGAAGATGTTTACGGGAAGTAACGTCGGTCAAAGCAAGGGTCCTTCGCTCCTAGCTTCGTTGAAGCTACGCCAGGCAAGTCACCCAGGATGACGGCGGAATAAATCAGCGGATTATTTTCTCCAGCGTGAAAACCACCAGCCCCCGGCCCAGATGGGAATGAAGATGAAGACCAGCATGGGGAGCAGGTGGTCCACCAGCATGTGACAGGATTCCCACCGCGCGCAATGAAGTTGGATGGTTCCCGCCCCCAGCAGAAAGGCCGAGGCTCCCAGCCAGGCTCCCGTCCACGCGGGATGGAAAGAGGCGTTGCCCGAGGCCAACCAGCCCAGCATCACCCAGGAGGGGATGGCGACCAGCACCACTGTCCTAAAACAAAACCAACCGTCCGCCATGTTCTGGTCCCACACCCGTGACAAGGTATCCCCGCCAAAAAAAAGGAAGGGCATGGCGAAGAGAAAGAGGGCCAATCCCGCGGCCACGACCCGGGGCCCGGTACGGGGGGTGAAGTCGGGTTTGCTGGAAGCGATACCCATCCAGGCCGTGAAGGCCGAGAGGATGAAAGCCAAGAGGAGAAACCCACCCGAGGCGGGGTCGGAAAGTTTTTCCTCGAGCTCGAATTGGGGGCCAATAAGCGCCAGCGAAACCGCCACCACCAGCACGGCGAACCCCAGCCATAACAGCCATTGCTTCCAGGCGGTTGGCGCCCGCTTCAGGGGCTTGGCTTCGGTGACGAGCTTCCCCACGAGCTCCTCGTGGAATTTTGTCATGTCTTTCGTCTTATGGGAAAATCCCACGTTCATGTTCCCTTGCCCTTCAACAGTTTCCTCAACTGGTGGTAGCCCCGGTGGGCCCGGACCTTGAGGGCCGCCACCGAGATGCCCAACTGGGCCGCCGCCTCTTCCAGCGTGAGGCCCTTCAACTTTAAAAGCTCCACCGCCTTGCGGTTCAACTCCGGCAGGGATTGGAGTCCCTGGTAAAGCTGGTCATCCAGGCTCCCATCCCTTTCCATCTCGCCCACGTCGGGAAGGACTTCCAACTGCACTTCCTTTTCCGCGAACTTCCTATTTTTTCCCAAGGCGTCCAGTATGGAATTCCTCGCTACCGTGAAAAGCCAGGGCCCCAGGGGACGGCTGGGCTCATAAGCGTGCCGGGCCTTGTGGAGCGTCAGGAGGACTTCCTGGTAGACGTCCGGCACCATCTCGGGATTGAAGACCCGCCGCCGCACGTAGCTGAAAAGGATGGGCCCGATCTCCTCCAGGAATTGACGGTAGGCTTCCGAGTCGCCCCCTTGGGCCCGCTTGAAAAGTTGGGCCCAGGATTGCCACTGGACCTGGTTCCAGGGATCGGTGGCTTTCCGGGAAGGAGCGACGGCTCGGGATTTACGTGGCATCAATTCCCGCCATGGAAAAATACGGGGAGGGGAGGCAAAAGGTTACCCTAATAAATCAAGGGCCGGGGGCAACTCCATCAATTTACAGGTGTAAATGGGGGTATCCCGAACGGTGTATTTGGAACCTTCGGTTTCCCGCAGGGCCATGACCAGGTCCAGGAAATCGCCGGGAACATCGGTCTCGAAGGCCACCACGAAATCCTGGTCATCGAGCCCAAAGGAATAAGTGGTGTTCAGCTTGACCGAGGGATAGAGGTTCCCCACCCGGATGTGCTCATCCATGACCTTCTGCCGGTCTTCCTTCGAGAGCAGGTACCACTCGCGGGTCTTCACGAAGGGATAGACGAAGATGTACTTGAACTTGCCCGGCAGGATGTTGGTGCGGGACTCCTCCGTGCCGCCCACGTGCTGGTGCTTGTCGATGTAAATGCTTCGCTTGGTCATCGAAAGGTAGTTGGCCGCCTGGGTCAGGTAAGGCCCCATGGCCGAGTGGAATAACCGGGAATCCATGCGCTGGATGCTGTCCAGGTCGTAGCTGATGCGCCAGAGCATGAGGTCCACACCGGCCTTGAATCCGACGGTGGAATAAGAAAGGAGAATACCTTCCTTCCGGAACTCCTCCGCCGCCTGGATAAAGGACGCCTTTACCCTATCCCGGTCGCTTTTGGCCAGCTTGCGGAACTCCTCGGAGATCCGGTAAAAACCGAAAGAAACAAATTGACGCTTCATTGGTTCAGGCATAAAAACTCCTCAGTCCCGTGGATTTGAAGGTGCGTATTCTAGGGGCAGCGCCTGGAAAAAGCAAAAGGCGATTCAACCCGTGTTATTCCTGGATATCCAGATCCGCCACGATGGCGAAGCGGGGATCCGCGGCCGAACGGGCGCATTTTGTCACCGGCCAAAGATCATTTCCCACGGTGGCGGAAGAATCAGGTGAGAACTGCACTACCGCCCCCCTATCCCCCCGCCCCATGAACTTGTCCAGGCTTTGATAGCCGGATCGCTCATAGAATTCTTTCCCATAGGATTCGTTTCCCTCCGTCCGGACGGCCGAGAGCTTTTGCAAACCCACCACTAGGTGATAATGGCCGGGTGGAAAATCCGAGGGAATGAAAAGTATCCGTTTTTCGGCGTACTCGTATCCGGGCTTCATCTCGGAAGGCCTTCCCATCGGTCCCTCGTGGATATCGTGCAGCCAAAAAGCCCCGTTTTGGGTCCAATAATTGCCGGCGTCATCGGCAAAGAGGGCGATCACGGTGCTGGTCTCATCACAAGGGCTCGCCCCCGAACGCTGCCATGGGTAAGTGATTTCAATTCGCCCTCCCGCCTGGACTTGGGCGGGAGCCACCGCCACTTGCCCCAAGGCGATTTTCCCCCATTGGGCGATTGGGGCGTTATGGCGGGAAACCCTCGCCGGTCCCTCATCCGGCTTAACCGGGATTATTTTTAACAGCGGTCCCACCGATTCGTAGGCCCAGCCCGGTTGGAGGGCCCATTTTCGCGTCACACAAAGCGACCGACCTTGCTCCAAGCATTGACGGATGACGCCACCGACCACCGAGGGAGATTCCCCGGGCGGCAGGAGTGTCACGTCCTTGCGGAAGCCAAAAGATTCCTGGTAACCCACCACAGGGAAATACTCGTTCTCCTCCGCGGGATAATAAACCGACCCAGGCTCCATGATCTCCAGCAGGTTCCGGGCGTAATCCTGGGCGCCGCGGTCGTTCTTTCTCCCCATCATATGTTTGTAGCCCGACAACTGGAGTCCCACGAAAAAAACGAGGATGAAAAGAGCCATTCCACGCCAAAATCCTTCGCCTTGAGCCCGCTCCCAGAAGCGGCCCAGGGCCAGCGTCCCCCACAAGCCGGAAAAGGCCCATCCCAACAGGGCCTGGTGCGACTCGAAGGTGGGGTAAGGGATGGTAAAAACAAATAGCGCCTCCAGTGACCCCCATCCCAAAGCCACCCATAAAAAGAGGGGCAGCTTTTCCTTCCGTTTCAAGCCGGACCAAAGACCAGCCGCGATAAGAAGGACCCCAATAGGGCTTAAATCTTTCCAGAAATGGGTGAGCATTTGCGTGAGCACCGAAAGGACCGTGGCGGAAGTAACCGTCCCGACATAACCCGAAAATTTGAGGGCGAAGACGTGCCGGAAGAGCGCCAGGGGGTGGGTCAAGTCCGCGAAGGCGATGGGCGGATGAAGCGCCGATCTCAAGGGGAGGTAAAGGGCCGTGCTGCGGCCCAAGATGAATAAAACCAGGTTCAAAAAGGCCGCCTTGAGTGGAATGGAGTTTCCTCCATTTCCCTTCCGTCCCTTCCAAAGGTGATGGAGAAAAGCCAGCCCCACGAAGGGCAGGGCGAAAAATTGGGTGGGCCGGAAAACCGTTGAGATCCCCAGGAGGAAAAAGACCAGCATCCACCGGAATGGCTTATCAAGGCTCAAAGCCCATAGCACCAAGAGGGCCAGGAGCAGGTGCAGGGCGTAAACCAAAGGCATCAGGGAATAACGCCACCAAGGCAGGCTCAAGGACCAGGCCAAGGCCAGGAGCAAGAGCCAAACCCTCAACAACCCCGGCGGGCCTTTCAACTTATCGCCCCCAACCGCTTCCGCCAACTTGCAGGCCAGGAGAAAGAACAGGACGGAAGCCAGCGCCGAACAGGTGACGGACAGGAGTCCCAGCCGGAAGGCGGGTGTTTGAAAAGGGAGGAGCAGGAAAATCTTCCCCAAGAGGTGAAAAAGGACCTGGCCGGAGGGGTGCGAAATACCCAGGCAGGCGGTGACCCCCGTCATTTCCCCCGTGTCGTACCAACCGATGTAGGGAGAAACCAGGAAGGCGTTATTGAGGAAAAGGAGGAAAAAAAGCGGGAGGGTAAACGCCCAGTTTTTCCCCAGACCCAATCGGGAAGTGGCCATTCTTACTCGGCGTGGCCCAGGCGGCGGATATTCGCCTCGACTTTTTGCTCGATCAAGGGAGGCAGGTTGAGGTCCGCCAGTTCCTTGTACTTCCGCAGGGCCTCATCCCTTTTCCCGGAGGCTTCCAGGGCCTGCGCTTTCAGGAGATGGGCGTCCAGGTAAAAGGGGGCGATCTCGATGGCCTTCTCCGCCGAAAGCACCGCCTGCACCGGCTGGCCGACTTTCATTTGAAGCATGCCTAAATTGAAATAGTAGATCGGGAACCCGGGGGCCTTTTTCACCAGTTCGGTTTGAAGGTCCAGGGCCTGATGCAGACGCCCGCGGCTGGTCATGTCCCTCACGAGGTTCTCCACGGGCGTGAGGGAATAGGGGGAAAGATCCAGGGCCTTCCCGAAATAATCCTCCGCCAATTGGAAATGTCCCTCCCGTTCCTTGGGGGTTTTGGAAGCCTCCGCCCGCAGGTCCTCAATGGCCCCGAGCGTGTTCCAAGGGTTCATGTAATTGGACCGGTAGCTCAGGCTCCGGCGGGCCATCCCCTCGGCCTTATCCAATTGATTCCCGTTAATGGAACCCAGGGCTTGGAAATCGCAAAAGCGGGCCAGGGCGTCCCGGAAGGCCCCCACACCCATGGTCCACCCGAGAAAGAGGGCCAACAACAGGACGGTGCCCCCGTAAGCCGGCTTGGAAAACTCCAGCTGGCCTCGGAGGTTTTCCGGCGCCCGTGGAGCCCTCAAGGAGTAGGTGAGGAAGGCCATCAGCACCAACCGGTGGGACCATTCATGGAAGGTGAAATCCACCAGGTTATGGGCCGATTCCAGCAGGAGGAGGAAAAAGGCGCATTCAGCGGCCGCTGATTCCGGAGCGGCGGCCCGAAACGCCTTGGGAACCCGCAGGCCCCAACCGGTTTCGCGGAAAAGATGGACGAGGAAAAACAGGACCAGGATCATGGCCGGCAAACCGCACTCCACCGCCACTTGCAGGTACTCATCATGGGTCAGGGTGATGACCTTGTCCCAAAGGGAACCGGGTTGGAAGGCGGGATAAACATCCGCGAAGGTCCCAGGGCCAAAGCCCAGGATGGGTTGGGCTACCGCCATCTTCATCAGGCTCACCCAGAGGTCAAACCGCTTATAGGCCTCGGTGTCGGACTGCAAGGCGAAGAAAATCCGGTTGATCATGCCTTCCCTCCGGCAAAGGAGGAGCAGGGCGATGGCGAGCAGGCCTCCGGCCACCATCCAATCCCGCCGCGTCCATTGGTGGAGTCGCTCCTCGACCTCCCACATGTGAAGGACCAGGTAAACGACGGCCACGATGGCCAACGACAGGAAGGCGCCCCGGCTCTGGGTCAGGCACCAACCCAAAAAAACAATCCCCAATACCCAAGAGGAAACGGGCGAACCGTGCATTTTCCGCAATCCCCCCCAGACGAGGGCGAGGCCCAGGAAGCCCCCGGCGATGTTCTCGTTGGGGAAAAGCCCTATCCGGGGAATGACGTGGTCGTGAAAATAAGGCGACACGGCGTGGGCGATGGTCGTGAGGGACAACCATCCGGCCGCCAACACCGACGTTCCGAAAAAAACTTTCTCGAAGAGGGGGAAAATCCCGGGCCACTTTTTCCAGAAAAGCCGCAGGGAGAACCACCAAAGCGCCATGGCCAGGAAGCTCCGGTAGGCGTAAAAACTCACGAAGGCTTCCCGGGAACTCTTGACGGAAAGCAGGACCCAAACCACCAGGGCCAGGACGAAAAGATCCGTGGCATCCAGTTTGACCGGTTGGTGGGACTGCCGGGGAATCAGGTATCCCCAGGCGCAGAGGAAGAAGGCCAAGACAGCCGTCCAGCGGAGCACCAGGTCCTGGGTCACCCAAACCGGGACCCTCTCGGCGGGGATCAACGTCACACAAGGGATAAGGATGAAGAGAAGATAAGCGACCAAGCGGCCGGTGGCTTCGGAGGGGAGCCTCCAATCAGTGGACTTCATGAGCCTATTTTACTGGTTTTAATGAGCCAATACACCGGGAACGGGGCTTCAGGCCCCGTTTCAAAGAAAATCCGGTCAAAGATTCCTGTTAAAACCCGAGGCTTGCCCCAGCGCCGAATTGGTGGGAATCCAGGTTGGCGCGGGCTAATTCCCCTTGGTAGTTCAAGTTCACGCTGAATTCCTTGGTAAGTTCCATCCCCACCGAGGCCCCAACCCGGATGCCGTCCTGCCCGACCTTGGAGCCCAGGACTTTGAAGCTGTCCCCCTGGCCGAATCCCGCCTGGATCGAACCACCCTGGTAGTTGAATTCATGTTCCCAGGCCAAGCGGACGGAGGGATGGAGGGTCTGGCTTCCCATGGGGATATATCCCCCGGACTTTAAGCCGAATTGGCCCAGCACCGAGTCCTGCCCCTGGGCGGGGAGGGTCAAGGCGGCTTGGGAGCCTTGTTCGGTAAACCCATCAAAACCCACATGGGCGTATTGGAGGGAACCAAAGGGCCCGATTTCGGCCTTGTCCTTCTTGAAAGCGTAGCCGACTTCCAAAGCCCCGTCGTATTGCGTCCCTTGGGTCTTGCCCGAGGCCGTGCCGTTGTAGCTGAACCGCTGGGAGCTGTAGGAGTTGATTCCGCCCTCCGCGAGGACGCTTCCGTAGAAGCCGCCCTTGTAGAGCAATCCGTAAAGTCCCAGTTCTCCGCCATCAGCCGACAGGTTTCCCCCGCCTCCAAGGGTTACATCGGTGTGGCCGTAACCCACCAAGAGCCCCACCGAAGCCTCATGGGACAGACGGTAATCGGCCCCGGCGCCGGTCAACCCGTAAGCGCTGGCCTTGTAGCCAAGGGCGTTGGAGTCGGAAGCCACGTTGAAGAACCCACCATTTCCCGAGATAAACCCGCCCCAAGGCCCGGTCTTGGAAGACGCCATGGCGTCAGTTTTGGCGGAGGTGGGGGCGGAGGCATACCAAGACCCCGAATCCGCGAAACCCGGCATCCAGAAGCTGTTGTCCACCTTGTCCATCAATTGGGAGAGACGCTCGCCCACCAATCCAGCGCGGGAGGAAGCTCCCTCAAACCCGGCCATATAGATCGCGGCCAAGCCCTCGGGTGAAATCTGATTCTCGGCGGTCCGGAAGTCCGCGTCGGACAAGACGCCCAATTGGGACATTAAACCCGCCATCGAAGAATTGAAAACGATCGAATCCAAGTCGATTCCGATAGTCTTTTGGTTGGCGGTAGTTCCCAGTTCCTGGAAGGAAGGGATAATGGAAAGCAAGGCCATATCCGTCAATCCATAAACGTTGAGGAAACGAATACCCGGTGCGCCTTCACCGCCATTTTGGAATGCGCCGGTGATCGTTGCAGCCGTGATCACCGTCGTGGACTGGCCCCGGACAGGCGCCACACCACTTAGGTAAGCCGACACATCAAGGGTTCCACCCAAAGCGGCGGCTCCCGTCACATTCACGCTGTCAATTAACCCGCTCGCCACGCCCAATTGAAGGGTACCCGATTGGGTTTGAGTGTAATTCCCTCCCACATCGAGCATCAAAGGCCCGCCCGTTATGGCTAATGTTCCCCCGTTGACCGTCACCGAGCCTGCACCCAATGCGTGGGGGTCTCCCACCGCCAAGGTTCCAGCCTCAATCGAGGTATAACCGGTATAGAAGTTGGAACCAATGAGCGTTAAGGTGCCCATCCCGATCTTGGTCAAAGACCCACCGATGCCACCCGAGGAGCCACCATCCGAAAGGGTTCCAAACAGGGTGGTGGAGAGGTTGTTTGAACCGGTCGTGAGGTTGTTGGCGCCCAATTCGAAGCTGCCGTCGCCCTCTATGGAACCAACGGTCATGGGGGCGGCGGAGTGACCGCTTAAATCAAAATAACCCCCGTAATTGACGATGAATTGGGCGGTTCCACCATCCGAAAGTCCCGCAAAGGACACAGTGGCCCCGCCGCTGGTCGTGACCACCGCCATTCCCGCCGTGGCGGTATCGTTAAAAGTAAGCGAGGAATTATTCGTAATGGAAGAGTCGCCTGCGGAGGAACTATCAAAGAAATCGAGGTGGGAATTATTGACGATAAGAGGCGAAGAAGCCGTGGACCCATTAACGTAAACGAGATCGGAATCATTCCAAACATTTCCGGCCCCTAGGCTTCCGTTCCCACTGATCGCCAAGGTCCCCGCGATGATGCTGGTTCCTCCTGAATAATTATTCGCACCCGCCAGTGCCAGGGTCCCAGTCCCTAATTTGGTGAGCGACCCGCCGGCGCCCCCCGCGAAACCACTGTCCGAAATCACACCGGAGAAAAT
>DATKOC010000009.1:0-3538 GCA_035524855.1 bacterium | reverse complement strand
GTGACCCCCTTCATGGCCAAGAACCAGGGGAAGCAATTCATTGGTGCTCATACGCTCGAGGAGTTCGTCAAGGCCTTGAAGTTGCCCCGCCGGGTCATGCTCATGGTCAAGGATGGGAAGCCTGTGGACGACGCCATCGCGCTTTTGAAGCCCCTCCTGTCCAAGGGCGACATCATCATCGACGGCGGCAACTCCTGGTTTAAGGACACTCAGCGTCGCGAGGCTGAGCTGACCAAAGAAGGCTTTTATTTCTTCGGGGCGGGTGTTTCGGGTGGCGAGGAAGGGGCCCGGTTCGGACCCTCGATCATGCCCGGCGGTTCCCCGAAGGCCTACGAGTTCGTGAAACCCATTTTCGAGGCCATCGCGGCCAAGACCAACTCGGGCCCCTGTGTGACCCACTGCGGCCCGGACGGAGCGGGACATTTCGTCAAGATGGTGCACAACGGCATCGAGTACGGCGATATGCAGTTGATCGCCGAGTCCTACGACATCCTGCGCAAGGTGCTGGGCCTGAAGGCTCCCGAGTTCGCGGAAATTTTCGCGGAGTGGAACAAGGGCATCCTGGATTCCTTCCTGATCGAACTGACCGCCAAAGTTTTCACCGTGAAGGACGACGAGACGGGCAAGCCCCTTGTGGACATGATCCTGGACAAGGCGGGCCAAAAGGGTACCGGCAAGTGGACCGCTCAGATCGCGCTCGACATGGGCGTCCAGGTTCCCACCATCGTGGCGGCGCTGGACGGCCGTGGAATGTCCTCCATCAAGGAAGAGCGCGTCATGGCCAGCCAGCAGATTAAGGGCCCGGTGGTCTTAAATAAAGAAGATAAGAAACAATTGGTCGATGCGGTGCGGGACGCGCTTTACAATTCCAAGGTTTGCTCCTACACCCAGGGCATGCGCCTCATCCGGGCGGCATCGGATTTCTACAAGTGGAATGTCAATCTGCGCGAGATGGCCCGCATTTGGAAAGGCGGCTGTATCATCCGCGCCAAATTGCTCGACGAGATCATGAAGGCTTACGACCGCAATCCAAGCCTGCAATCGCTCCTGCTGGATGAGTCGTTCAAGAAGCAGGTGGAGTCCACCCAGGCTAATTGGCGCAAGGTGGTCTCGGTGGCCGTCCAGAACGGTATCTCCACCCCCGCGATGAGCGCCAGCCTGGCCTATTTCGACGCCTACCGCACGGCGGACCTGCCGCAAAACCTTACCCAAGCCCAGCGGGATTTCTTCGGGGCCCATACTTACGAGAGGGTGGACCATCCGGAGAGGGGTTTTATCCACACGGACTGGCTGTCTAAAACCAAGTAATTTCAAGGGAACCTGGAGTTCTTTTCCCGCGTCTAAAGGATGCGGCTTCAACCGCGAACAAGGAGGAGAGAAATGAAAAGATGGATTTTGGCGTTGGTATTGGCCTTGGCGGGTTTTGGGATTGCCCAGGCCGGGGTGGACCCGACTAATACCTTTAATTTGGGGTTGGAAGCGGGAGCTAATTTTTCGATATTAAATGGAAGCGATGCGGCGAAACAATATCTCGATAGCAATGGAAACGGGATATCCCCGGTTTCCAAGTTGGGGTTTGTGGGCGGTGGATACCTCTGTTTGAATTTCGGCAATTCATTTGGGATTCGGCCCGAGGTGTTGTACGAGCAAAAAGGCGCAGCCATTTCAGGAACAAGCACTACCACCGAGTTGGATTATATTGAAGTTCCGGTTCTTTTGAAATTTTCACTCGGCGCTCCCGTTTTGAATCCGGCTATTCTTTTAGGGCCCGCTTTTAGTTGGAACATGCTTGCCCAAAGTAATGGGTCCGACATTCCCAATATCAACACCTCCGACGTGGGCATCATTGGGGGTGTGGAACTGGATATCGATAAATTCCTGGTGAGTGCTCGCTATGAGTTGGGCTTGCAGAATATCAAAACCAACACCAACGTACAAAATGGGGTCATTACGTTTTTAGCCGGTTATTCTTTTATGTGACTAGCCTGTTCCACGCGTTTAAGGCTCGGCTATTGCCGGGCCTTTTTTATTTCTACCCATTCTTGTGGGATAGTTTCCAGGGCCTACTAAAGCTTGTGAAATCTTTCACATCCCTTTTTGTCATAAGGCTGTTTGAAGGTCTGAACAGCTCCTTTTCGTGCTAATTTACGCATAGTTTGTGAAATATTTCACATTGATAAAACCCGCTAAAATCCTTATAATCCGGCCCATTCCACTTTCCCCCTTCCCGTTGTCCCCGCCGAATTCGGGTGGAATTCTTTAAATTCCCGGAGGGCTGACATGAATTCCCAACTCATCGAAAACCTTCTTCCCATCGTTCTTTCCCTTGCCCTCGCCATGGCGGTTCCGGCGGCCATGTTCCTGCTTTCGGCCCTCCTGGGGCCCCGGCGGGATAACGCCACCAAGCTTTCCCCTTATGAATGCGGCATCCAGTCCCAAGCGGTTTCGGGCGATGCCCGGCACCGCTTCAACGTGAAGTTCTACCTGGTGGCCATGTGTTTCCTGGTGTTCGATGTGGAAGTGGTGTTTCTTTTCCCCTGGGCCGTCCTGTTCCAGAAGATGGCCTGGGGCGGATTTTTCTCCATGCTGGGCTTCCTGGGCGTCCTGGCCTTCGGATGGTTCTACCTTTGGAAGAGGGGGGCTCTCGAATGGGAATGACCGGTGAAACTTTCCCCGCCATTACGACCCGCAAGGACGCGGTGATCGCCTGGGGGCAGAAAAACTCCCTTTGGCCGATGCCCTTCGGCACGGCCTGCTGCGCCATCGAGTTCATGGGCGTGGTGTCCTCGGTGTTCGACCTGGCCCGCTTCGGGGCGGAGCTGGTGCGTTTCTCGCCCCGGCAGTCAGACCTCCTTTTGGTGGCGGGAACCGTCACCTTCAAGCAAGCTCCCATCCTGCGGCAAATCTACGAGCAGATGTGCGAGCCCAAGTGGGTTATTTCTATGGGCGTCTGCGCCTCGGCCGGCGGGTTCTATAACAACTACTGCACGGTACAAGGCATCGACCAAGTGGTGCCGGTGGACGTCTATATCTCCGGCTGTCCCCCGCGCCCGGAAGCCATCCTGCAAGCGGTCATGAAACTTCAGCACAAGATTGAGAATCCCAAGACAACACCGGGGCCGCAGTTCAAGGTTCCGGAACCGCATTTCAATTACTGATACCAGTCCACAGTCGACGCTCAACGGTCGACAGCTAGGCCAAGGATGAACGGCGAAGAACTGCTGAAAAAACTGACCGAGAAACAACCGGGGGCCATTCAAGGCTCGATGGACCGTTACGGCCAAATGGAAATCCAGGTGGAGCGGCCCAAGCTCGCCGAGGTGGCCCAGGCGCTGCGGGACGACCCGGATTTCAACTTCAACATGCTGATTGATATCGTTTCGGTGGACTATTCGGCTTATCCCGGATGGACGGGGGAGCGTTTCGGGTTGATTTACCATTTAAAGTCCTTGAGCTTAGGGCACCGGGCCTGGTTGAAAGTGACGGCACCGGAGGATGAACCCATTGTTCCGACGATTTCCAATATTTATTCCAACGC
>DATKOC010000008.1:0-3166 GCA_035524855.1 bacterium | reverse complement strand
GTAGGTCTCCGCGAATTTCAGGGTCACCTGGTAGTTCCCGGCCGGGACGCTGAATGAATAACTGAAGCTGCTCCCGTAGCGCTGGGTATCGTAAAGGGTGGAATCGTTCGTGCCGGTAATGGTCCCGCCGCTGGCCACCGTAGACCCTCCACTGTAATTCACGTCCGCGACCCAGGTATTGCCCATCGAATCCGTGTAGGCCGGCCCTCCCGCGTTGACCCGCCAAGTGGACTGCACCACCGGGGTCGGCGTTCGGGTGGGGGTAGCCGTTGGCACCGGGGTGCCTCCGTTGTTGACCCCCACGAAGGAAACCACGCTGGAAACCGGCATGGAATAAGTGAAGCTGTTTCCCGAAACGGGCACGGCCGCCTGCTGGACTAAGTTGGTGTTCGTGTTGGTCAGCCAAGGTGTCACGGAGGTCACATTGAGTCCGTTCAGGCTGAAAGTTTGGTTCACGGTGGAGTTGTTCCCGTTGATGGCCACAATCACGATGGTCTGGGGCGAGGAATTATTGGTGTTTTTGTAAGCCGACACCGACACCCCGGAAGAGGGGACCTCGGTGGCCCCCATTCGGTAATAGCCGGGGCGGATGAATTTGCTGTAATTGCCCAAGACAAAGGCCTTGGTATCGAGGGCGTTATTGACAATCAGGTCCGCTAGCCACCAGTAGTGGAAGGAGTTCATTTGGCCCTCCACCAGGGAGCCATGAGCCCAACCCGCCACCATCAAACCGCCCGACATGTCGGTATTGGTGCCGCCGGACATTTCCGTCTCCCACCACTCCTGGTTCGTTACATTGGTAAATCCGAAGGAGGAAAGGGGAAGGGGATTCTCACCGTAAAGGTGGGTGCAAAGGATGCCCACCAAGGCCGCGGAACTGGCATTGTTCATGACTTGGGAGGCTAGGTTCATTCCATACTCGTTGTCCGGTTCGGGGATCATGATTTTGGTGGACAGCCCCGCACTGGTGATGGAAGCGGCGAAGCATGGCACGAAGGAGGCGAAGTTGCCCGAGGTCCAGGTACAGCCCTCATAAGAAGGTTCAAAGTTGGATTCATTCTGCGGCGAGATGGAGTAGAGGTTCACGCCGGTATAGCTTTTGACGTACTGAAGGTATCGGGTCAGGTATTGGGCGTAACCGGTATCGGCGCTGTTGGGGGCGCCACCGTTGGAGCCAGTAAAGCCGCCATTGGTGGTAACACCCCCGTTAACGACGTACCCATTGACGTTGTTGTTGCTCTTGTAGGCGGCCGGGGGAGTCCACGCGGTGCTCCAAAAAAGGACGTTGGGGTTGACCGCCTTGGCCGAGTTGACGTTGTTCAACTCGGAGTTCCAGGCGCTGCCGCTTCCCGTGTCCGTGGGGTCAATGCGGGTCCTCAGCGAAGAAATGCCTATATCGCCGTTCACGTTGTCGACGGCGAATAATTGGGTCCCCAGGCTGCCGACCGCGCTCCAAGCGCTGGACGCCCCAATGCAATGGATATATTGGTTGGTGACAGTGGCGTCCACCGTACAGGTGCCGGCCCAAGTCGGGAAGGCCGGTCCCGACAAGGCGGCCGTTAGGAGAAGTAATTCCCTTAGTTTTCGGTTGGTACTCATGCTTCCATTCCAGGTGTTTCCCGATGAAAAGGCTTTCTTGGTTTCAGCCAAAAAAAACCTGATGCGCCCAGTGAAGGCACGAGACCAGCACGTGGATTCAGGGATTGGCTAAATATATCCCCTCCGGTGGGAACGGCAAGAAGGGGGACCGAACAGATGAGCCTTTAAAGATCAACAAGTGTGACTTTTATTTCATGTGGGAAGGTAAACGAAAAAAATCCAGAGGTGTGCGTTTAAACCAATTTGGATTTTTCCCGGAATTGTGCCGGAGCCATCCCCGTTTTTTTCCGGAACAGCCTGACGAAATAGGATCGGGACTTAAATCCGCAGGCTCCAGCGATCTTCGAGATGGGCAGGCTGCCGGTTTTAAGCAGCCGGCGCGCCTCGTTCAACCGCAAGTCCTGCAGGTAAGCTTCCAGTCCAACCCCATTCGCCTTCTTAAACCAACGGCTAAAGGTGGCCGGCGAAACGCCAGCGAGTTTGGCGAGGCTTGAGATTTTCAGGGGCTTTCGGAAATGGCTGCCCAAATAATCCCGCACCTTTTCCATGGATGAAAATTCAACCGCCTTGTTGGGATTTTGGGCCATGGCTGCCAGTTTCCCCATAGCGTCCTTGAAGGATATGATTTTTTCCTTGGTGGTCGTGGACTTTTCCAGGAGTAGGACCAGGTTTTCCACCATACGGGTGATCTCTTTTTCCCCATGGTCCGCCCCGCCTTTGACCGCTTCCCCGGCCTGAACGATTGCGTAATGGAGATGCCACCGGATTTCCTCGGGATTTTGGAAGGAGAGCGAAAGAACTTGCTTCAAATAGCCCTCCAATGCCTCTTCCATATTGGCGAAGGACGCGGTTTCGAAGGAGTGCTTTAAGTCGATCAGCAACCGGGTCAATTCGGCCGTCCCCTGGTTGGGAGGAACGAGGTTCGGCCGGAAAAAAGCCAGGCCCTTGCCCTGTCCTTTCTGCAAGTGCAGGGCCCAAACAGCCTGGCGGAAGGGCTCCCACAGGGATTCTCCCGGGATGACGCTCTCTCCAATCCCGACGCGCACGGGCCCCTCCAATTCCCGGGAGGCGAACTTCCGGATCTTCTCGGCCGTTTCCAGGATCTGCCGCCGCTGGGCTAGCCGGGGCAATTTGGGGTCGGCGGAGGTGACGAACAAAGCTCCGTAATTTTCCAGTTTTCCCCCGACGGTCTCCGGCAGGCTTTGGGCGAAATGGAAGGCTCGGCGCTGGAACTGGTAAATCCGGAGCATTTCCTCCACGGCGTCCCGCTTTTTATCGCCGGGCCCAGCAGGCGCGACGGCCACCACGGTGGTGGGAAGCCTGCGGATTCCAATTTCTTCCCGAAGCCAGGGCATCTGTTCAACCCTCTCACTCCAAAGTGGCGTGGCTTGGGCCGTCGGGCGCCCCAGGGCCCAATCCAGCCAGTAGCTATGGGGAAAATGTTTGGAGAAGGTTTCCAGGATCAACTGTCTTATTCGGCGGGGGGCGCGGGGAGTTGCCTCCCCCGCGATCATCTCGGCGAATAGTTCCATAGCCTCGCTGTAGGCGGAAAGCACGGGTCCTTCCA
>DATKOC010000007.1:0-16740 GCA_035524855.1 bacterium | reverse complement strand
TTCTGTATCAAGTTTTTAAGAGGTTAAGATGGCCGAACAGTTCTACGAAATCCAACGCCGTAAAACCCGCCCCGTCATGGTCGGGAAGGTGAAGGTGGGCGGCGACGCCCCGATTTCCATCCAGTCCATGACCAACACCCTCACCTACGAGGTGGACGAGACCCTCGACCAGATCAAGCGCCTGGAGGACGCGGGCTGCGAGATCATCCGCGTGACAGTGGAAAACCAGAAATCCCTCAAGGCCGTTTCCAAGCTCAAGGCCAAGATGCGCACCCCGCTCGTGGCCGACATCCATTTCGCCTACCAAATCGCCCTGGACGCCATCGACGAGGGGGCCGATAAGATCCGCATCAACCCGGGCAATATCGGCGGCATGGACCGCCTGGCCCAGGTGGTGGAGAAGTGCAAGAAGTACAACGTGGCCATGCGGGTGGGGGTTAATTCGGGCTCGTTGGAGAAGGACATCCTGGAGAAGCACGGGCACCCGACGCCGGAGGCCATCGTGGAATCGGCCATGCGGCATATCAAGTTCATCGAATCCTTCGGCTACCACAACATGATCATTTCGGTGAAGAGTTCCCATGTGCCCACCATGATCCAGTCCTACCGGCTTTTAGCGAAAGAATGTGATTATCCCTTCCATGTGGGCGTGACCGAGGCGGGCACCAAAACGCAGGGCATCACCAAGAGCGCGGCGGGCATCGGGGCGGTGCTGGCCGACGGCATCGGCGACACCATCCGTGTTTCCCTGACGGCCGACCCGGTGGAGGAAGTGAAGGTCGCCACGCACCTGCTCCGTTCCATGGGTTTCCGCAAGGAGGGCGTGGATATCGTGGCCTGCCCCACCTGCGGGCGCTGCCACGTGGACCTGGAGAGCATGGTGGACGCGGTCGAGACCGCGACCCTCACGATGAAAACCAATATGCGCGTGGCCATCATGGGCTGCGTGGTCAACGGCCTGGGCGAGGGCGCCGAGGCGGACGTCGGCCTCTGCGCCGAGAAGGGCCACGGGGTCATCTTCGAGAAGGGCGAGGTCAAGACCCGCCTGAAGGAAGAGGAACTGGTGCCGCACCTGATCGGCGAGATCAAGAAGCGCGCCGCCGAGATGGAGAAAACCTCCCAAAAGTCTTGAACCCTTTTCACCGCCAAGACGCGAAGACGCCAAGAAAACATTCAGATAATTCTTGATGAAACAAAAGCTTTGTTGAAAATGGTTCTTCCATAAGGCCACGGTTTTCCGTGGCCTTACTTTTTGGGTCAAATCATGCCGTTCTTGGCGCCTTGGCGTCTTGGCGGTAAACCCGAGGTTCTTATGCGAGTCTCCAAAGCCTTCATTCCCACCGTCAAGGAAACGCCCCAAGAGGCGGAAATCCCCTCCCACAAGCTGATGCTACGCGCGGGTCTCATGCGCAAGGTCGCCTCGGGCTTTTACGAGTATCTGCCTCTGGGCCAGCGGGTCATCCTCAAAGTTATGGAAATCATCCGCCAGGAAATGGAACGGGCCGGGGCCCAGGAAGTCCTCATGCCCATCATGACGCCCGCCGAACTTTGGCAGGAGACCGGGCGCTGGCAGAAGTACGGCAAGGAACTGATGCGGGTCAAGGACCGCCATGAGCGCGATTACGCCCTGGGACCCACGCATGAGGAAGTCATCACCGACATGGTCCGCCGGGAGCTGAAGAGCTACAAACAACTGCCAATGAACCTCTTCCAGATCGCCACCAAGTTCCGGGACGAGGTGCGGCCCCGTTTCGGCGTCATGCGTAGCCGGGAATTCCTGATGAAGGACGGCTATTCCTTCGACGTGGATGACGCGGCCTGCGACAAAACCTACTGGGCCATGTTCGAGGCCTACAAGCGGATCTTCAAGCGTTGTGGGCTGCTCTGTTCGCCGGTGGAGGCGGACTCAGGGCTTATCGGCGGGAGCTTCACCCACGAGTTCATGGTGCTGGCGGAAACAGGAGAGGCCGCCATCGCCCTGTGCGAGGCCTGCGGCTACGCGGCCAACATGGAAAAGGCCCAGGGGAACCCCGCCGCCCACACCGCCAGGGAAACGGGTGGTCCCCATTCGAAAGTCCTGACGCCGGGGAAGCACACGGTGCAAGACGTCGGGGAATTCCTGAAACTTCCCGACCAACAATTCATTAAGACCCTCATTTTCATCGCTGACGGGAAGCCGGTGGCGGTCTTGGTGCGGGGTGACCACGAGGTCAATGAGGTGAAGGTGAAGAACCACCTGGGCGCCGCCGAGATGTCCCTGGCGGGTCCGGAAAAAGTGGTGGAAATCACCAAGGCTCCCGTGGGTTTCGCCGGGCCGGTGGACCTGAAGGGTGTCAAGGTGATCGCCGACAAGGCCCTGCAGGGCGGCCACCAGTACGTGACGGGTGGGCTGGAAAAGGACGTGCACCTGACCAACGTGGAATTTGGTAGGGATTTCCCCGAGCCTGAGTGGGGTGACTTCCGCGACGTGGTTTCCGGTGACGGATGCCCCAAGTGCGGCAAACCCTTGAAGACGGGGCGCGGCATCGAAGTGGGGCAGACCTTCAAGCTCGGCCTGAAATATTCCAGTTCCATGCACTGCGTTTACCTGGGCGAGGACGGCAAGGACCATGAGACGGTCATGGGTTGCTACGGCATCGGCGTCACCCGCACGGTGGGGGCCGCCATTGAGCAGCACCACGACGAGAACGGCATTCTCTGGCCCATCTCACTCGCGCCTTACCAGGTGCACCTGCTTTGCCTGAACCCGGCTGAGCCTGAGGTGGCCAAGGTGGCGGACCAATGTTACGAGGATTTAAAGAAGGCCGGCTATGACGTTCTCTATGATGACCGCATGGAGGCCTCGGCGGGCTTCAAGTTCAAGGACGCGGACCTGCTGGGCATGCCATTGTCGGTGCGGGTGGGGGCGAGGGGTTTGAAGGAAGGCGTCATCGAGGTGAAGCGGCGCCGGGAGAAGGACCCCGCCAAGGCGCCAGTCGCGCAGGTGTTGGACAAGCTCAAGGATTTCGCCGCCGAGGAATGGAAACTTTGCACACCTTAACCTTTCACCACAGAGGCACAGGGTTCCAGAGAACTTAAAAGGTAAGGATTTGAATATATTTTTCACTGTGTTTCCGTATCTCTGTGGTGTAAAAAGCCTTTAAGGATTCTCTTTTGAAAATCGCCATGGTCACCGATACCTACTACCCCCGCATCAACGGCGTGTCGGCCTCCACCCAGATTTTCGCCCAGGAATTCGAGAAGCTCGGCCATGACGTCCACATCTACGGCCCGGCCTTTCCCAACTACATCGACAACAACCCCAAGATCCACCGCTTTCCCTCTTGGTACCTCTTTTTCGACCCCGAGGACCGGTTGGGTTACCCGAAGGGCGACAAGAAACTCATCGAGCAGTTCATCGATTACAAGTTCGACATCGTGCACACCCAGACCCCCTTCACCATCGGGGGTCCCGCGGTCAAATGGGCCCGGAAGTCCGGCGCCAAGGTGGTGCACACCTACCATACGCTTTTCGCGGCTTATACCGAGCATTACCTCTGGTTCCTGCCCAAGGCGGCGGGTGTCTGGTACGCCAAAACGGCCAGCCGCCGTTACTGCAACTCCTGCGACCTGCTTATCACCCCCTCCACCGAGATGCGGGAGGTCCTCTTGAGCTACGACGTGACCAAGCCCATTGAAGTCATTCCCACAGGCATCGTTCTGGACCGGTTTGAGGGACGGGATTCGAAGCGGTACCGGGACGTGATGGGCTTCAAACCCGGGGACAAGGTGGTCCTGTTCATGGGGCGGGTCGCCGAGGAAAAAAACATCGATTTTCTCCTGAAAGTGGTCCATGAGTTAAAGCCCCGCATCCCCGCCCTGCATTTTCTCATCGCGGGGGAGGGCGCGGCCAAGAAGCGCCTGGAAAAGATGGCAGGCGATATGGGAATGGTGGATTACGTGCATTTCGTAGGCTACCTGCGGCGGGAAGATTGGCGGGACTGCTACGCCGGGGCCGACCTTTTCGTCTTCGCCTCGGTGACAGAAACACAGGGCCTGGTGGTGACCGAGGCCATGGCCGCGGAAACCCCGGTGGTGGCGGTGGGGGAGATGGGTATCAAGGACGTCATGGCGGCCGGTCGGGGGGGGCTGGTCACCAAGCTGGACCACGAAGAATTCTCCGAGGCAGTTTACCGGATGCTGACCGACCAAAAGCTTTACGAGTCGAAGAAGGCCGAGACCCTCTCCGAGGCCTCCCATTGGTCCTCGACCTCCATGGCCAAGCGCATGATCGGCGCTTATGAGAAGATACTTAAAGGCAATTGAACACAGAGTTAAGGAATGTTTCGATTGAGGAAAAAAGCTTTCACCTTTGCCTTTCTCTGTGAACTCTGTGTGCTCTGTGGTTCGATCTTGTTTTGCTTTTCGCCTTTGAGGGCGGAGGAATGGGTTTTCCTTCCCGAACGGCCCCTATTCCATCCTTTGATCGCCGACCCCCGGGAACCCCACTTGAGCGCCACGGCCTATCTCAACCAAACCCAATGGGAAGGGGCCATCGGGCAGGCTTTCGAGTTCCTCCGGTATAAACCCGGTGATGGGGAGTGGGGTTGGGGTTTATTGGCCTCGGCCTTCACTTGGCTGGATGAGGACGGCGCGACCTTTCCTATGCGTGACAGCGACTGGTACCTGGGGACCTATATCAGTCAACGGCCCACCGGGAGCCCTCTGTCGTTCCGCCTGGAATATCTCCATGTCAGCTCCCACCTGGGTGACGCCCTCTCCAGCCAGCAGGCCCGTATCATTTACACGCGGGAAAGCTTCCGGCTCACGGGCTCCTATGACCCCCTGCCAGAATGGAGGCTTTACGCGGGAGGAGGATATTACGGCCATATCGCCCCGGCCGAACCTCCATGGTTTTTCCACGCGGGAACCGAAATTTATTCCCAGCCTTTTCAGTTCTTGGATACGAACCTGCGGCTTTACGCCGCATACGATTTGAAAGTTAAACAGGAAGCGGGAGGCGTGACCAATCACGCGATTCAAATAGGCTTCCAATGGAAGCCGAAGGACGAAAAAGGACAAGTGATCCGGTTGGCGTTGACTTATTTCAACGGCAACGCGGAATGGGGACAGTTCTACCAGCAAAAGGATGAGCATTTGGGTTTAGGATTGTTCTTCGACCCGTGAACTTATTACCAAACTCATTTTGAAAAAAATCGAGGGCCCACTCGACCGTCTCAAAACTTCTTGCACTTCATCCCAAGCGGTTGTATAGTTCGAAAAGTCGCCCCAAAGCCTTACCTATTCCCCTATAAAAATCGCCGATGGAGGAAGGATGACCCCCGTAAGTACGCCCACAGCGGAAAACGAAACCTCCTCCCCCTTCTACGGACTTCTGCAACAGATCCCCCTCCAGTGTTTTGAGCAAGAGCGCTTCCTCCAATCCGAACTCCTCGGCGTGCAGGTCTATCCCGAAAGGGGCATCCTGGTCCTACGGCTGAAGATGGCCGCCCCCGTGCCCGCCGAAACCTACGCCAATGTCAGCCGGTATTTAAAGGAAAGCCTGCCCGGCGTGGGCCGGGTGGTCCTCGACGTCCATTACAACCCGGGAGTCGTGACGGCGGCTGATTACGTGGCCACCCACGAAAAAGACCTCGTCTTCTGTCTGATGGAGGAATCGGACATCGCGGAAAGCTGGTTTTCCCATTACCGCATCGAGGTGAAGGATTCCGAACTTTCCTTCCAGGTTCCCCACGAACTGGCCCGCCAACAGCTGGACCGCAAGCAATGCCCGAAGTTCCTCGCCGAGATCCTCAAGAAACGCTGCGGGGTGGAGGTCAAAACCCGCCTGGAGATCCAATCCACCATTTTGCCCCCTCTGCCCGAGCCCGCGGCGGCGGAGAAGCCCGCCGGGTTTGACGCGGCCCCCAAACCGGCCGCCGTGGTGGTTTACGGCCGCAAGATCGCCGAAGAGCCCCAATCCATGAACGTGACCGACGAGCAGAACGGTTACACCGCGCAGGGCGAGATCATCGTTTTCGAGCAGTTCCAGACCAAGAGCGGCCGGTTCCTCATCAAGATGACCATTACCGATTACGCCGATTCCCTGGACGTGAGGTTGTTCCTTGAGGCTGACAAGAAGCTGGCGGTTCCCTTAAAGGAAAAGGATTGGATACGGGTAAGGGGCGACCTGCGCTTCGACAAGTACCAGCAGAATGAGCTGACCCTTTCCGCCAAGGACATCATGAAGATTCCCGCGCCAGAGACCCGCATGGACCGGGCCGCCGAAAAGCGCGTGGAACTGCATTGCCACACGCAGATGAGCCGCATGGACGGCCTCTCCAAGATCGAGCGTCTCATCCAGACCGCCGCCAAATGGGGACACCAGGCCATCGCCATTACCGACCACGGGGTGGTTCAGGCCTACCCGGAAGCCAAGGCGGAAGCCAAAAAGCACGGCATCAAGCTGATCCTCGGCATGGAAGGCTACCTGGTGGACGACTTCAAGCGGGACAAGAGCATGCCCATCTACCACATCATCCTGCTGGTCAAGAGCAAGGCGGGGTTGAAAAACCTCTATAAGCTGGTGTCCGAAAGCCACCTTCATTACTTCTATAAGCGCCCCTGCATTCCCCGCAAACTCCTGGAGGAGCACCGGGAGGGCCTGGTGGTGGGCTCGGCCTGCGAGCAGGGCGAGGTCTGGCAGAGCCTCCTGCACAAGGACCGGCCGGTGGAGGAAGTGGCGAAATTCTACGATTACATCGAGATCCAACCTTGCGCCAACAACGAGTTCATGATCCAGGACGGCATCATGAAGAGCATGGAGGATTTACAGAACTCCACCCGAGTCCTGTATGAGACGGGGAAGAAGCTGGGCAAGATGGTGGTGGCCACGGGGGATTCCCACTTCATCGAACCCCAGGACGAGGTTTACCGGCGCATCCTGCAGGCCGGGATGGGCTACGGGCTGGAGCGCCAGGCCCCCCTTTTCTTCAAGACCACCGACGAATTGAAGAAGGATTTCGAGTATTTCGGCGAGGAAATCGCCCATGAGCTGGTAGTGGGCAACCCCAAGAAAGTGGCCGAGATGATCGAGGATGTGGAGCCCCTGCCCACCCAGACCCTGTCCCCCATGTGGGACGGGGCGGATGAACTCCTGCGGGAAACCGCCACCGCCGAGGCCCACCGCCTTTACGGCGCCACTTTGCCCGATTTCATCGAGAAGCGCCTGAACAAGGAACTCAACGCCATCATCAACAACAAGTTCTCCACCCTCTACGTGATCGCCATGAAGCTGGTGAAAAAGTCACTCGCCGACGGCTATATCGTGGGAAGCCGGGGGAGCGTGGGAAGCTCCTTCGTGGCCTACCTTTGCGGCATTACCGAGGTCAATCCCCTCATGCCCCACTGGCGCTGCGCCGAGGGGCACTGGTTCGAGTTCCCCCCCAACCCCTCCTCCATGGCGGGGGTGGATCTGCCGGCGAAGAACTGCGCCGTCTGCGGCAAACCGGCCGTGAGGGACGGCTTTTCCATCGCCTTCGAGGTCTTCATGGGTTTCAAGGGCGACAAGATGCCGGATATCGACCTCAACTTCTCCGGCGAATACCAGCACGTGGCGCACAAATATGTGGAGGAACTCTTCGGGAAGGACCATTGCTTCCGAGCGGGCACCATCTCGGCCGTCCAGGACCGGATCGCCTACGGTTTCGTGAAGAAGTTCGTGGAGGAGGCCGGCCGCACGGCCCGCAACGCGGAGCTGAACCGCCTGGTCAAGGGTTGTTCCGGCGTCTCCAAGACCACCGGCCAGCACCCCGGCGGGATCGTGATCCTGCCCAAGGAAATGGAAATCACCGATGTCTGCCCCGTCCAGTACCCGGCCGACAATAAGGAAGGGGATGTCGTCACCACCCACTTCGACTACAACAGCATGCACGACTGCCTGGTCAAACTCGACATCCTGGGGCATGACAATCCCACGAGCCTCAAGCGGCTCCAGGAAATGACGGGCGTTGATCCCGTCGGGATCCCCCTCAACGACCCGGCCACCATGAGCCTTTTTTCCTCGACCAAGGCGCTCAACCTGAGGGAAAAAATCGAGAAGGACCTGGGGACCCTGGGCATCCCCGAGTTCGGCACCAATTTCGCCATGGATATGCTCAAGGACACCAAACCCAGCAAGTTCGAGCACCTGGGCCGACTTTCCGGGCTCGCCCACGGAACGGATGTGTGGCTGGGCAATGCCCAGGACCTGATCAAGAAGGGAACCGCCACGCTCTCCACCGTCATCTCCACCCGCGACGACATGCTCAACGACCTCGTGGCCAAGGGCATGGATGAGGCCCTGGCCTTCAAGATCATGGAGGATGTCCGCAAGGGGAAAGGCCTCAAGCCCGAATACGAGAAGGCCATGGGGGACGCCAAGGTGCCCTCCTGGTACATCGACAGCTGCAAGAAGATCAAGTACATCTTCCCCAAGGCCCACGCGGTGGCCTATTGCATCATGAGCTTCCGGATCGCCTACTTTAAGGTGCACCATCCCCTGGCTTTTTACGCCGATTACTTCACCAACAAGGCTTTCGGCTTCGACGCGACGGTGGCCTGCGACGGCATCGGCCGGGTGAGGGACCGCATCAAGACCATCCGCTCCATCGAGAAACCCACGGCCAAGGAACTGGACGAGGCCTCGGTGCTGGAAGTGGCGGAGGAAACCTACGCGCGGGGCTTAAAGTTCCTGCCGGTGGATCTCTACAAGTCGTCCGCGACTCAATTCAAGGCCGAAGACGGCGCCCTGCGGCCTCCCTTGATCAGCCTGCCGGGGCTGGGCGAGACGGCGGCGGATTCCATCGTGGAGGAACGCAAGAAGGGTCCCTTCGGGTCGGTGGAAGACCTGCAGGACCAATGCGGGGTGAATAAGAACGTCGTGGAGATCCTCAAGTCCCACGGTTGCTTGAAGGATATTCCGGACTCCAAACAAGTTTCCCTTTTCTAAAACACCTTCTCCCAAAATCCTTTATTTATCAGCCTTTTCCGGCGTTTCCCCTTGCCAGCCGAGGGGGTTTTCCTTACAATAACCCCGCAATTTAGGGTTGTCCCGAAAAGTGGGCCCTCTTCCGGCCCACTTTTTTTTTCCCCTGTTTCAGGGGTTTGACGCGGCATGAACAAGGTTTGCAGGGTCCTCGACGGCCGAAAGGCCGTTTGTTATTTACGGTCCCGGAAGTGACCATAAACCTTATGGATGAGACCAAAGTTTCACAGCTTCGGGGAATCGCCGAAGCCGTGGTGAAAGACAACTTCTTAGAGCTTTTTGAGCTGAAGACCCGGCCCCAGGGCCAGAAGCTGGTCGTCAGCGTGGTGATCGACAAGAAGTCCGGCCCAGTCACATTGGATGAATGCACGGCGGTCAGCCGGGACCTGGAAAAGCGGCTGGATGAGATGGACCTGATCGAGACGTCCTACCTCCTGGAGGTGGCGTCCCCCGGCCTGGATCGGCCCCTACGGAACCTGGAGGACTGCCAAAGGTTCAAGGGGAGACTGGCGAAGTTCGTGATGGCCGAGCCCCTGGAGGGGCAGGTCAGTTTCGAGGGAAGGCTGGGCGAGACGGAAGGTGGTTTCGTGGAGGTGGCCGTGGGCCGGGAAAAAAGGCTCCGGGTCCCCTTCGCGGGAGTCAGGACCGCCCAATTGATTGTGGAACTATAACCTTTCAACGCTGACGGAACGAGGAAAGAGCATGAGCAACGAATTAGCCTTAGTCATGAGCCAACTGGAGCACACCAAGCGTATCGACAAGAAGAAGCTTGTCGAGGCGATCCAGGCCGCCTTGTCCTCGGCCGCCAAAAAGGTCTATGGCGCGGCGCAGGAAGTGGACGTCGAGTTCGACGAGATCAACTACGAGTTCCGCGCCTATTACCTCAAGGAGGTGGTCGAGGAGATCACCGACCCGAACATCCAATTGACCCTGCCGGAAGCCAGGAAGCTGGATAAGGACGCCGAAATCGGGGGCGTCATCAAGGTGCGCATTCCCGCCGAGCAGTTCGGCCGCATCGCGGCCCAGACCGCCAAGCAGGTCATCGTGCAAAAGGTGCAGGACGCCGAGCGCCAGAGCGTCTACGACCAGTTCAAGGAAAAGGAAGGCGATCTCATCACCGGAAGCGTGCTTCGCTACGAGGGCCGCAACGTCATCATTTCCCTGGGCGACGCCGAGGCCCTGATGCCGGCCAAGGAGCAGGTTCCGCGCGAGCGCTATTCCAC
Organism: bacterium; assembly: GCA_035524855.1. Classification (GTDB taxonomy): domain Bacteria; phylum Oederibacteriota; class Muellerivitia; order Muellerivitales; family Muellerivitaceae; genus DATKOC01. The sequence continues at coordinate 6,513 of DATKOC010000007.1, read as the reverse complement.
GGGCGAGCGAATGAAGTTCCTCGTGCTCGAGGTGCGCAAGACCCTCAAGGGGCCCGCCATCATTGTCAGCCGAGCCCATCCGAACCTGGTTCGAAAGCTTTTCGAGTTGGAAGTCCCCGAGATCTACGACGGCGCGGTCAAGATCGAGAGCGTGGCCCGCGAGGCCGGCGCCCGCACGAAAATTTCCGTCCGCTCCATGGGCGACGACCGCATTGACGCGGTCGGGGCCTGCGTGGGCGTGAAGGGCATCCGTGTGCAGAACATCGTGGACGAGATCCGCGGCGAGAAAGTGGACATCGTCCGCTGGGACGACGACCCGCACAGCTACCTCTCCAACTCCCTGTCGCCGGCCAAGATCGCCCGCATCATCTTCCACCCCGAGGTCCCCTCGGCCGAGGTGATCGTACCCAACGACCAGTTGTCGCTGGCCATCGGCAAAAAGGGCCAGAACGCCCGGCTGGCGGCGCGCCTGACGGGTATCAAGATCGACATCAAGAACGAGGAACAGCACGCCCAAGAGGAAAGGGCCCGAATGGACGCCCATTTCCAAGAGATTTCCTCCGAGGTCCCGTCCGAACTGGCCGAGGCCAAGATCGAAGCTCCTTCCTCGGAAGCCGCCGCCAACCTGACGGATGAGACCCGCAAGGACGCCCCCCCGGATGAGATCGACGAGGGCGCGGTCAAGGGTGAGGTTCCCACGGCCCCCGAGCTCTCCAAGGACCCCGAAGGCCTTCCCGTCATTCCGCCCTCGCCGGGCATCTCGGTTTCCGGTGACGGCGACGCCAGCGCGGAGGAGAACTGACCTCCATGGGTAAACGCCTTTTCGAATTCGCCAAGGAACTGGGGCTTCCCAGCAAGGATATCCTCGACCGCTGTAAGAAGCTGGGCTTCGCCGTCCCCAGCCAGCTGACGGTGGTGGACGAGAAGATCCAGTCCGAGATCCGGCGCGACCTGGGTCTCGCCGACCTCGTGCAGGCCGCCGCCAGCGTCGCGGCCAGCCAGCCGGCCCCCTCCCCCGCGAAACCCGCGGCCCTCAAGACGCCCGCCACCTCGGGCTCGGCCGCGGCCCCGACGATGCGCACGATCCTGAAACCCAACTCCCTTTCGGCCCCCACGGCCACCTACCCGGCGCCGACCAAGGGTCCCAAGCCCATGGCGCCCCGTCCGACGGCCCCCCGGCGGGCCCCCGGGCCGAAGGCCATGCCGCCGCGCAAGAGCGGGCATGGATTGGCCGCCGGCCGCCCCATCAGCGTCACCGCCTCCAAGTCCCAGGCGACCGAGGAAAAACCCCAAGTCGAGGCCTTGAACCCCGATGGAACCCCGGCGGAACCCAAGGTCCTGACCCAGATCAAGATCTCCGAAGGCATCACGGTGGCCGAATTGGCGCAAAAGCTCAACGTGAAGGCCGGCGTGCTCATCAAGGAACTGTTGGATCTCAAGATCCTGGCCACCATCAACCAGCGCCTCGACATGACCGTGGCCGAGACCCTGGCCTCCGCCCACGACGCCCAAGTGGAAGTCGTGCCCCTCTATGGGGCCGAGATGTTCCAGGAGACGCCGGACGACCCGAAGGACCTGAAGCCCCGCTCCCCGGTCGTCACCATCATGGGCCACGTCGACCACGGAAAGACCCTGCTCCTGGACGCCATCCGCAAGACCAAGGTGGCGGAAGGCGAGGCGGGCGGCATCACCCAGCACATCGGCGCCTACCAGGTCAAACACGAGAAGGGAACCATCACTTTCCTGGACACGCCCGGCCACGAAGCCTTCACGATGATGCGGGCCCGCGGGGCCAAGGCCACCGACATCGTGGTGCTGGTAGTGGCGGCCGACGACGGCGTCATGCCCCAGACCCTGGAAGCCATCGACCACGCCAAGGAAGCCAAGGTGCCCATCATCGTGGCCATCAACAAGATCGACAAACCGGAGGCCAACCCGGAACGCGTGAAAACCCAGGTGGCCGAGCGCGGCCTGGTGCCCGAGGACTGGGGCGGCACGACCATCTATGTGGAGGTCTCGGCCAAGAAGCGCTTGAACCTCGAAAAACTGCTGGAAATGATCCTCTTGCAGGCCGAGGTGTTGGAACTCAAGGCCAACCCCAACCGCCCCGCCAAAGGTGTGGTGCTGGAAGCCCGGTTGGACAAGGGCCGGGGGCCCGTCGCCACCTTCTTGGTGGAAAAAGGAACGCTCCAAGTCGGGGAAAACATCCTGGCGGGGAGCACTTATGGCCGCGTCAAGGCCATGCATGACGATTTGGGCCATATCGTGAAAGCCGCCGGACCGGCCACGCCGGTCGAGGTGCTGGGTTTAACCGACGTGCCGCACGCGGGCGACGTTTTTTACGTGGTGGAGGACGCCAAGGTGGCCCGCGAGATTTCCGGCCGCCGCACCGAGGCCCAGAAGGACAACCGCCTCGTGGGGGCCATGAAACACATTACCCTCGACAACCTCTTCGAGCAGATCAAGGAAGGGCAGATCAAGGAACTCAAGGTCATCGTCAAGGCCGACGTGCAGGGCTCCGTCGAGGCCCTTACCTCCTCCCTGGAAAAACTCTCCACCGAGAAGGTGGCCCTGCGGGTCATCCACAAGGGCACCGGGAACATCGTCAATTCCGACATCCTGCTGGCTTCCGCCTCCAACGCCATCGTGGTGGGCTTCAACGTGAAGATGGACTCCAACGGCAAAGCCACCGCCGAGAAGGAAGACGTGGACGTGCGGGCCTACAAGATCATCTACGACGCGGTGGAGGACGTGCGCAAGGCCATGGAAGGCCTCTTGGAACCCACCTACCGCCAAGTCTCGATCGGCAAAGCCGAGGTGAGGCAGTTGTTCAACACCCCCAAGGGAATCATCGCGGGCTGCATGGTGACCTCGGGTAAGATCACCAGCAAGTGCAAGGTCAAGGTCACGCGCAACGACGAGCAGGTTTACGAAGGGGCGCTCACCTCCCTGAGGCGCTTCAAGGACGACGTGAAGGAAGTGGCCAACAACTACGAGTGCGGCATCGGTATCGAGGGTTTCGAGGACCTCCAGGTGGGCGACCAGCTGGAAGCCTACACGCTGGAGGCCGTCGCGCAGAAGCTCGTTGACTAAAGGCACGAAGTTCGTCGCGCGCGGTTTGAAGTTGATGAATGTTTCCGATTTGCTTTGCCAATTGGAAACTTCGCAAAGCCGCGAACCGCGGACTGCCAACTGTGAACCGGTGTGAAATGGTGATCGGGCTACTGCGGGTTGAGGTCCATATCCCCGAAAGCGGGTCCTTGAAGTCCAAACGGTTCGTGCTGAAAAGCCTGACCGACCGGGTCCGCAAAAACTTCAACGTTTCGATGGCGGAAGTGGAATACCAGAACCTCTGGCAGAGGTCGGTTCTGGCCGTCGTGACGGTCAACACCGACCGGCCCCACGCCGATTCCACCTTGTCCAAGATCCTGGACCTGATGGAAAGGGAAGGGGACCTGCAGGTGACCGGCGTGCAGACCGAATATCTTTAAAAACAAAAGATATTCGGAATTTTGAATGATGAATGTTGAATTTTTAATGAGGGTGGATTTCCAGTGTGTGGAAATCTTCCGAAATTCAAAATTTAGAATTCAAAATTCATAATTTGGGTGAGTGTGCCATGTCTTTCAAGCGAGCCGACAAGGTTTCGGAGGCCATCAAACGGGAAATCAGCGTGATGCTGACCCAGGAAGTGAAGGATCCGGGCATCCATTTCGTGACGGTGACGGCGGTGGAGACCTCGGACGACCTGCGGCACGCCAAGGTTTTCGTGTCCATCCTGGGCGATGAGGAGACCCGGAAGGAATCCTTGAAGGGGCTCGAGAGGGCGAAGGGCTTTTTAAGGAGAGAGCTGGGGCACCGCCTGCAATTGCGCTACACCCCGGAGATCCTCTTTTACCACGACAAATCGCTGGACCACGCGATGAAGATCAAGGGCATCCTCGACAAGCTCAAGAAGGTGGAGGAGAAGAATAAGGATGAAGCTTAAGACCAAACCGGCCAAGAAAGCCCCCCGCGCCGGCGGGAAATTCAGCGACGTCGTCCGCCTCATCAAGTCCAAGAAATCCTTCCTGCTGACGACCCATGTGAGCCCCGACGGGGACGGTTTGGGCGCCCAGTCGGCGCTTTACGTCGCCCTCAAAAAGCTGGGTAAAAAGGTGCTGGTGGTGAACCACGACCCGCTCCCGCGCCGCTTTTCATACCTTCCTTTCACCGCCGATTACCGGGTCTCCGACAACATCCCCCCCCACGACGTGTGCTTCGTGCTGGACGCCGGCAGTTTCTCCCGCATCAGGGATGGGGTGAAGCGCTCGGAGTTCGGCACCCTGGTCAATATCGACCACCATTACTCCAACGACAAGTACGGCGACTTCAACCTGGTGATGCCGGACGCGGCCGCCACGGGCGAGATCGTGTACCAGCTCATCCAGGCCATGAAGGTCAAGATTGACCAGGGTATCGCCGAGAGCGTCTATACCTCCATCATCACCGACACGGGCCGCTTTCGTTATTCCAACACCAATTCCCACATCTTCCGGATGGCCGCCGAACTGCTGGAAGCCGGCGCCGACGGCTCCAAGGTGAGCGAGAGTGTTTTCGGGGACGTCACCCGCGAGGCCATGGAACTGACCCACCTGGCCCTGGGAACCATCCAGACCTTCAACGAGGGAAAGATCGGCACCATGACCCTGACAATGTCGGATTTCAAGAAGTCGGGCGCCTTGGACGAGGACACGGACAACCTGATCAATCTGGTGCGCAACCTGGACACGGTCAAGATCGCCATCTTCCTGAAGGAAGTGCCTGGGGGACAGGTGAAAATCTCCCTGCGTTCCAAGAACAAGGTCAACGTGGCCGACGTGGCCAAACTCTTCGGCGGCGGGGGGCACGCCTACGCGGCCGGCGCCGTCATGCCGGGGCCACTCCAAGACGCTTTCCAGAAGGTCCTTACAGCCTGCCAGGCCACGCTCAAGTAACTTCCAGAACTCAAAATTAAAAATTCATAATTCAAAATTGGCGGGCTTACTAGGCGAATAACTTTTCGTGGAAATATTATTAATGACCGGCATTCTTATCGTTAACAAGCCCGCCCAGTGGACTTCGCACGACGTGGTGGCGAAGGTGCGGGGCCTTCTCCGGGAAAAGCGGATCGGGCACCTGGGAACCCTCGATCCCCTGGCCACGGGCGTCCTGCCCCTGGCGGTGGGAAGCGCCACCCGCCTCATCGAGTTCGCCTCCTATCCCAAGGAATACGTGGCGACCTGCCTATTGGGAAGATCCACCGACAGTTTCGATATCACGGGCAAGGTGCTGGCCGAAAAATCCCTCGGGGACCTTTCGACCGACCGCGCACGTGGGGAAGTTTTAAAGCTCCGGGCCATCACCGAGCAAGTCCCTCCGATGGTTTCGGCGGTGAAATCGGGCGGAAAGAAACTCTACGAATTGGCCCGCAAGGGCATCGAGGTGGAGCGAAAAGCCCGGCCGATTCAAATCGGGAAAGTGGAAGTCCTTAAGGTGGAACTTCCCCGGGTGACTTTCCGTGTGGCCTGTTCGGCGGGAACCTATGTCCGGGCGCTTTGCCAAACCTTGGGAGAAACATTGGGCGTGGGGGGATGCATGGAAAGCCTGGAACGCACCCAGGTGGGTCCCTTTGGTTTAGGGGAAGCCCTCACGTTGGAGGACGTTAAAAAAAAGGCCGAGGCTGGAGACCTTTCGGGTATGTTGCTTCCGGCGGCCAGGCTGGTGGAACAATTGCCCGAGGTTCAATTGCCGGAGAAAGACATCCGGGACATTTGCCAGGGAAAGAAAATATGGTATTCGGCCATCGCGGCTGGGATGGTCCGGGTTCTTAATCCCCAGGGCCAGTTATGCGCCATCGCCGAGGTTTCGGAAGGGCGGTTGAGCCCCCGGAAAGTTTTCGGCGCGGAAGGACTCAACTGAGAACATGTCATAGCCGTCATTGCGGGGAATGGCCGCCGAATAGGCGGACGAGGATGACGAAGCGACACCGGTTTACGTAAGACTTCAACAAAAAACGGCGAAACAACCCATGAACTGGGATTGCTTCGCCGCAAAGTCCGCTTCCCACAGTGACATAAAGGTAGAAAGATGAACCACCGACAACCCATCGTCATTACCATCGGCGTCTTTGACGGGGTCCACAAGGGCCACCAGGCGCTCATCCGGGAAACCGTGCGGTGGGCCAAGCGCCTCAAGGCCGTGCCCGTTGCGGTGACCTTCCAGGACCATCCCATGCACGTGGTCCATGGGGAAACCCGTATCCCATTCCTTCTGCGGCGGGAGGAAACCTTCCGCCTGCTCAAGAACCACGGGTTGAAGCGGGTGGTGGCCGTCCGGTTCACCAAGGCTTTCTCCGGGAAAAGCCCCCGCCAATTTGTGGACTGGCTCCAGGCCCAGGGTCACATCCAGGGCATCGTGGTGGGGGAGAACTTCCGGTTCGGCCAGGGGGCGAAAGGGGACGTGCGCTTATTGCGCCAACTTGGCCGCCAAGGG
>DATKOC010000006.1:0-23278 GCA_035524855.1 bacterium | reverse complement strand
TTCCCTCACCTTGGAAGGTGTTTGTCTTTTGTCGGCGTTGCTGACTTGTGTTTTTTCCGCCGGATACTTGAGGCGGGAAAGAGCCGTGACGGGGGAATACTATGCCCTCCTTTTAATGGCCGTGGCGGGAATGTTCACCCTCGTCCTCGCCTCCGAGTTTCTCACCTTTTTCGTGGGGTTGGAATTGATGTCCCTCTGTGGATATGTTTTGGCCGGTTATTTCCGGGTCAAAGAACGCTCGACCGAGGCGGCGCTGAAATATTTCATGTTGGGCGTTTTCGCGTCCGGCTTCCTTCTTTACGGCATCGCGCTTCTCTACGGCGCATCGGGAACCACGCACTTCCCGGACCTGCGCCATTTCTTGGAGCAGGGAAATACTTCCCTCACTTTTATCCAATTGGGTGTGGCGCTCCTTCTGGTGGGACTGGGGTTCAAGGTGGCACTGGTCCCCTTTCACGCTTGGGCGCCGGATGTCTATGACGGGGCCGCCTCACCCGTCTCGGCTTTCCTTTCCACCGGTGTGAAGGCGGCGGGTTTCGGCGCCTTCGCCCGGCTATTTACCGAGGTTTTCGGTTTGCCTGGCAGTTGGACGGACGGCCTGGCCCTGCTGGCGGTGGTGACCATGGTGGTTGGAAACCTAGGCGCTTTGGCCCAGACCAGCGTGAAGCGGCTCCTGGCCTATTCCAGCGTGGCCCACGCGGGCTATCTCATGGTCGGCCTGGCGGCGGCTTCGGTGGCGCCCGCCGACGAAGTGGAACGGGCGGCGGCTTTCTATCTTTTGGCCTATACCCTGATGACCGCCGGGGCCTTTGGGTGGCTGGGCTGGGCGGGGGGCGAGGGCGAAAGGAACCTCGAGTTGGAAAGCCTGCGCGGAATAGGTTTGCGCCAACCCTGGATGGGGCTGTGGTTGGCCGTTTTCTTCTTCTCCCTGGCGGGCATGACGCCCACGGCCGGTTTTTTTGGAAAATACTACCTTTTCAAACTGGCGGTGGATCACAACCTGACCTGGCTGGCCATCCTGGCGGTCTTGAATAGTTTTGTCTCCGCCTACTACTATCTCCGGGTGGTGGTTTTCCTTTACATGAAGCCGTCGGAAGGAAAAGAAATTCCCTTGGCTTCCCCTGCCTTTGGTTTGAGTTTGGCTTTTTTCCTCTGCGCGGCGGGCGTGATTGTGGCTGGGTTCTTGAAGTTTCCTTTTTAGGAGGTCATCAACATGAATGTTATCGCCGATCTTTGCGTGGTGCCCTTAGGCGTGGGTGTCTCGGTTTCGGAATACGTGGCCGCCTGCGAGAAGGTGCTGAAGAAAGCCGGACTTAAAATCCAACTGCACGCCTACGGCACCAATATCGAAGGGGATTGGGACAAGGTCTTCAAAGCCATCAAGCAATGCCACGAGGTGGTCCACCGGATGGGCGCCCCCCGTATCACGACGACTTTAAAGTTCGGGACCCGGACGGACAAAACGCAAACGATGGCCCAAAAAATCCAAAGCGTGAAAAAGCGCCTGAAGAAGTAGTTGCCGGTTATTCTTAATGGAAGAGGACGGAAAGGGACAGTTGAACTCCGATATCGGTAGCGAAATCATTCGGGTCAGGGCTATCGAAAATCACTGGTTGTCCGTACCACAAGCGCAGGTCCGAGATGAAGTTGGAGTCCTTATAACCCCCACCTACTGTTAAAGTACTTGAAGTGATCCTCGCTCCCGGCGGAACGGTATAAAAGGGCCTTTGGCTGGGTAAATCCCCCCCGTTGAAATCATCCTCAAAAATAATCCCAAGCCGGTAGGCCCAAGAGGGAGTCAGCCACTTTTCTCCCCCCAGGGAAAGGTGGTAACAGAATAGGTTCGCGTTCTGCGCGCTGCCCGCCGAGGGAGTGATTGTCCCGGTGAGAGCCTCCAGGCCGGCCTGCAACCCCACCGTAAAATCCTTTTCCATTTCCAAGCCGGTTCCAAACCCGGCCTGCAAATCACTGGAATTGTTTGTCGTAACGGTGCTTCCCGAGGAATCGTAACCGAGGGTTTGACCCGAATCGATGGCCAAGTAAGCCCCCTGCAGGAGCCGCAAAACACCCCTGGCGGAAATCAGTACCGGGAAACGCCATTTAAAGATCCCCGCGAAGCTGTTGGAGGTCTCCTTGCCCGCGTTATAGGGAGAAATGTTGGGAATCGAGGAGGAGGAAGAGGTTTGGCCCAGTGAAAATGAAGTGTTTCCCAGGTGGTCCAGCAGGGCAGCCTCGAAACTCCCCGGCATTTCCAGGTAAACCTCGGGACCGAAACTTTGGTAGGAATCCACCGAGATGACTTTATCCACGGTTGCCGGCGTGCCCAAGATATTCAAATCATAATGCTGGGTTTGCTTCAGTGGAGGGAGGGCTTGACTGTAGCTTCCACCCAGCCGGAGAACCGCGGGGTTCTTGCCTGATTCCAAAGAAAAAGAAACCAAGAGGCCGGCGGTGGGAATCAACACTGTCTCGGAGGAGTTTCCCGAAACCAGGGTGGCCGCGCTGGCAGTGACAGGTTGGAAAGCGGAATTGTTTTCGGACCATTGGAACTGGGCCCCTAAAGTAAAAGGGCCAAAGTTGTAAGCGGTACGCCCAAGCACCCGGCTCCGGTCCTGGCTCTCGTCCGTCAAGCTCGCCGTATCCGGTTGGTTGGTGCCGTGTAGAAGATCGCCCCCGACCTGGAAAGCCCATTGCGGCGTGGGGAAAAGAATAAATCCTTCGTGTTGAAAGGAGGTGGCACTGGCGTTCAAGAGGGAAGAGGAATCCAATGTATCAGCCAGCCCTGAGATCACACCGTAGGCTTGCATGGAGTAAAAGTTGTTGGAGGCAGGGTTTTGCTGGAACCAAGGGGCGGAGACATCCAAACGGTTGTCTTGTGGAAGAAAAACTAACCCCGCCGGATCGCCGAAATTGTACGGATTGACCTCGGTGGTCTCGTCCTGGAGGACTAAACTCAAACCCCCGGTGGAATCCACCCGATTTTGGGAAGCCACCGCAGGCGTCACCGGCCACAAAAGGGAAAGGAGCGGAAGAAGTAAGAATGGGTTCTTCATGAAATGGTATCCGTTTCGAAAATCATTATATCACCCGTGAAAGGCGGGGCAGTTAAAAGTGACTTTTAATGAAGCGGGGGATATAATTTCGGCTCGTCGCGCCTGGATCATTATTTATTCACATCCGTTCCGGAGGGACCCAATGAAAAAGTTTTTAACCTGCGCCGTGATCTGCCTGGCCATGGGAAGCACTTCCTGGGCGGATTCTCCTCAAGCCCCGATTCCCGCCCCGCCGGGTGACACCGATGCCTTGCCGCCACCACTGGACTTAAGCCAGACGACCCCTTTGCCGTTACCCCCCGCCGGATCGGCACCGGCCGATGCCTCTATTTCCACCACCCCGGCGATTCCTCCTCCGCCACCAGCTCCCGCGGCACCGGACGCCAGCGCCCCCGCGAAACCCGCCGACACGAAGGCCGCTCCGGCAGCCGACAACGCGGCAGCTCCCGCCGAGACCAAGAAAGAAGCCGCGGTTGCGCCGTCATTGGGGGTTTTTGCCGACTATTTTCCGGCCGCCCAGGGTTCCAAGTGGATCTATGAGTACCTCAAACCCGCCGCCGGTTCCAAAACCAAAAAGACCCGCACGGTGGAATGCACCGCCTCGGAAGCGGGGGCGGATGGGTCCCTCAACGCCACCTTCCAAGTCACCGAGGATGGAAACGCGACTACGGAAAAATACTCCCTGGCCTCAAACCAAGTTACCCATGTCGCCAGCGGGGAGACGGCCCTTACCGGGGAATACGCCTATCAATATCCGGCTAATGGGAAAATGGCCAAGTGGACCAGCGGCGGAAAAAGTTACAAAGCCACCCTTGGAAAAGCGGTGGTTTATAAGAAGACCTACCCCAATTGCGTGGTGGTGACGGGCAAATCCACGGGATCTTTGGTGATTTCCTACTATGCGAAGGGTATTGGACTGGTGGCCATCGAGGTTTACGGCAAGGGATTAAAACTGGACCAAACCCAATCGATCGCCTTGGTGAGCGGGCCCGGCAGCGATAAGTAAGAATTCTTTCCATCCAAACCCCTCCTTTTCGCCGATGGATTGGAGGGGTTTTTTATTTTCTGTGAATGTGAAAGCAACGAATTGTTGTGGCGGGTTATGTTTTAACCCTCAACCCCTTGTGACATAAAGCTGTTGGTTTTCCTTTCAAACCCCACTTTTTTGTCGGAATGCTTTTCCTTTATTACCTTGCGATTTTCGCGGGCCAACAGGTATCATGCTTTTCCTGTCCTGCCCCGTCTCCTGTTTTTGTTTCGGCGAGGGCAAGTCAATCACTCCCGAATGTCTTGAATTCCTAAATTTTTAATGGAGGAAGGTTTCAATGGAAAATGAAATCCAAGTAGGTATCGGCGGCGCGGCCGGCGACGGCGGCGCTTCCACGGCGGATAACCTGGCCCTGACCAGCGCCCGTCAAGGTTTGCATGTCTACGTTTACACCAGCTATCAATCCCTCATCCGAGGCGGCCATTCCTGGATCCGCCTCCGGATTTCCACCCAAAAGGTCAACAACGTCAACGACCAGGTCAGCGCCATGATCGCCCTGAACCAGGATTCCATGGACCGCCACCTGCAGGAATTGGCCCCCGGCGGAATTTGCATCTACAACGGGGACAAGGTGAAGCCCGGCAAGGCCCCCGAGGGCGTGCAACTCTGCCCCCTCCCGGTTTTCGAGCTGGCGGGCAAGGACGCCCTCCCGATCATGCAGAACACCGTGGCTCTCGGCGCCCTGACCGGCCTGCTGGGCCTGGAGTTCCAATCCCTCTCCTCCGTTTTCGAGCACACCTTTAAAAAGAAACCCCAAGTGGTCAAGGCCAACATTGACGCTTCCAAGGCGGGTTACGACTTCGCGGTGAAGACTTATAAGAAGATCGCCAATCCCCTGGGCAAGACCCCGGCCAAGCTGGCCATGGTGCACGGCAACAATATGATCGCCCTTGGCGCCGCCAACGCGGGCTGCAAGGTTTATTGCGCCTATCCCATGAGCCCCGCCTCGGGCGTGCTGCACTGGATGGGGGCCCACGGGCCTTCGTTGGGCATTTGCGTTCGCCAGGTCGAGGACGAGATCGGCGTGGCCAACATGACCATCGGGGCGGGCCAGATGGGTGTTCGGGCCATGTGCGCAACCTCCGGCGGAGGGTTCGCCCTCATGACCGAGGCCATCGGGATGGCCTCCATCATGGAAATTCCGGTCGTGATGATCAACGTGATGCGTGGCGGCCCTTCCACGGGCCTTCCCACCAAGCAAGAACAGGGAGACCTCAACCAAGCCATCGGAGCTTCCCAAGGCGATTTCCAACGCATCATCATGGCGCCCACTTCCATCTCGGATTGCTATAGCAGCATGGAAGAGGCCTTCAACCTGGCCGAGAAGTTCCAAATGCCGGTGCTTTACCTTTCCGACCTTTTGATGAGCGAAGGGCACATGACCGCGGAGACCTCCTTCCTCGACCGCGAGTTCAAAATCGACCGGGGCGAGATGATCTTCGAGGACAAGGGAAATGGCAACTACCTGCGTTACAAGGACACCCCTTCGGGCGTGTCCCCGCGCGCGATTCCCGGCATCCCGAACCATCTTTACGTCTCCGCCACCGATGAGCATGACGATGACGGTGTCACGATCTCCGACGTCTACACTGATCCCGTCACCCGCAAACGCGTCGTGGACAAGCGCGAGCGCAAAATGGCGGGAGTCTTGGCGGCCCTGCCGAAACCCAAGCTGGAAGGACCCGCGGACGCGGATACCACCATCGTGACCTATGGCTCCACTTGGGGCGTGGTCAACGAGGCGGTCGCCCGCTTGAATAAAGAAGGGATTAAATGTAACCACCTGTCGGTCAAGTACCTGGTGCCTTTCCAAGAAAAAGAAGTGACTGAACTGCTCAAGGGCAAGAAAAACATCATCGTGGTTGAGATGAACAAGGGCGGCCAGTTCGCCCGGCACCTGCGGGCCGAAACGGGCATCACGGCCACGGGCCATGTCCGCAAATACGATGGAGAACCCTATGAGCCCAAGCATGTGGTCGCCGGGATCAAGGAAGTCCTGAAGGGCAAGAAAGTGGTGGAGGCTGAGTCCGTCGAACCGGGCTGGCGCACCCCGCACCCTCCGGGACCGGGAGTTTTGTCCACTTCGTCCGCGCATTAAGAAACCAATCTCTCCCTGAAACGGGAGCCAAATTCCTTAGGAGGAAAGTATGCCGACAGCGACAGTAGCCGCACCCAGGGACGCGAAACTCTATAAGCCGGAAATCCCGCCGGATTGGTGTCCGGGCTGCGGGGATTACGGGGTCTTGACCGTTCTCCAGCGTGCCTGCGGGGAATTGGGGATCCCCAACGAGCAATTGATGGTGGTATCCGGCATCGGCTGTTCCTCGAACCTGCCGGGCTTCTTCAAATCCTACGGCATGCATTCCCTGCACGGGCGTTCATTGCCGGTGGCCACCGGGGCCAAGATGGCCAACCACGAGATGACCGTCATCGCTTGCGGCGGGGACGGTGACGGCTACGGCATCGGCCAAGGGCACTTCATCCACGCCATGCGCCGCAACGTGAATCTCACCTATATCGTCATGGACAACGAAATCTACGGTTTGACCACGGGCCAAACCTCGCCGACTTCCGAGCCGGGCATGAAGACCAAGTCCACCCCCCATGGCAACCCGGAGGGGCAGTTGAACCCCATCGCCCTGGCGCTGGCCGCCGGCTGCGGGTTCGTGGCGCGCGGATTTTCCGGCGATATCAATCACTTGAAGAGCCTTTACACCCAGGCCATCCAGTATCCGGGCTTCGCCTTGATCGACGTGTTCTCTCCTTGCGTGACTTTCAACAAGCAGAACACCTTCGGTTGGTTCAAGGAGCGCGTCTACAAGCTGGAGGATAAGGGTCATAACGCGACCGATTGGAACTCGGCGATGGAACGCTCCAAAGAGTGGGGCGCCCAGATCCCGATCGGGCTCTTCTATAAGAATCCGAACCCGAAGCCTTCGATCGACGCGGCGGACCCGGCCCTCCAGGGCAAGGGCTTGGCCACGATCCAAAAGCTGGGTTTAACGGCCGAACAACGGAAAAAACTCATCGAGGAATATGTCTAAAACCAGATCGCAGCTGACAGTTCGTGGTTGGCAGTTAACAAAAAAAGACTGACAAAAGGCCCTTCTTGAACCAAGAAGGGCCTTTTCTTTTTTGAGGCCTTTTGTTTAAATAAGCGGGTTCAATTGATTCTATCTCCCATCAGACCAAAGCCTGGCCCTCCGTCGCACTTCGGGTCTTAGGTCTGAGGGCGATGAAAGATTCGTGATTCGTCATTTTATTCCTCATCACGAATATTAAGGATTCATCGTGCCTCACGTGATTCTCGACAACTGCATCGGTTGCACCCTTTGCGCGGTGAAGTGCCCCACTGAGGCCATCGCCGGCGAGAAAAAATCCATCTTCCATATCGATCCCGCCCTCTGTATCGACTGCGGTGTCTGCGGCATCCACTGCCCGGTGGAGGCTATCATCAATCCCGAAGGCGAGACGGTCAAAAAGATCAAGCCCCTGGCCATCCCCAAGGCCAAGGTGGACCCTGTCACCTGTACCGCCTGCGAGTTCTGCGTGGACATCTGCCCCTTTGACTGCATCTCCATGCAGCCCCGCACCGACCATCCCGAATTCTTCAAGATCGCGGTGGTGGACGAGAAAAAATGCGTCAGTTGTAAATTGTGTGAGACCGTCTGCATCAAGGGCAGCATCACGGTGGAACGCCCCGCGGAATTGATGAGCTACCAGCCCAACCGCTAAAGACAGTTCGCCGTTCTCAGTCCGCAGTTATTAGTTATGGAAACGAACCCCCGGTTCGTTTTTTTGTTTCTGGGGAATCTTTCTATGCGGCAAATCATAGAAGGGGCCTTTTCGTTTCAGTAAAGTCTTGCCACTGTCCGAGCCTGGTTGTTCCAAAAATCGAATTACGGGAGGATCCCCATGGCCGAGGAAATATTCGATGTGACGATCATTGGGGCGGGGCCCACGGGCATGTTCGGCGGGTTTTACGCTGGGCTCCGAGGAATGAAGTGTAAGATCCTCGACTCCATGGAGGCCCTCGGCGGCCAAGTTTCCGCCATGTACCCCGAAAAAGACATCTTCGACGTGGCGGGCTTTCCCCGCGTTTCAGGCAAAAAACTCGTGCAAGACCTGGAGGAACAGCTTTCGAGGTTCCATCCCGTCCTGGCCTTGGGCGAGAAAGTCACCAACCTCGTCAAGCGCCCCTCGGACAATGTTTTCGAGATGACCACCGAGAAGGGCGGCAAGCATTACAGCAAGGCCGTGGTGCTGGCCCTGGGCATGGGCTCCTTCACCCCCAAGAAACATCCCAATCCCGAATTGGCGCCTTATGAAGGCAAGGGAGTCAATTACGGCGTCCTCTCACTCGAGCCCTTCAAGGGGAAGCGGATTCTGGTCGTGGGGGGAGGGGATTCCGCCCTGGACTGGGCGCTCATGCTCGAGCCTATCGCCGCCAAGGTTACGCTTATCCACCGCCGCGACGAATTCCGGGCCCATGAGGCTTCCGTCCAAAAGCTCAAGGCCTCGAAGGTTGAAATCAAGCTTTGGTACGAGCTTCGCACCGTCAAGGGAAACGGCAAAGTGGAGGAAGCCGTTATTTACGAGAATCACACGAACCAGGACGAGACCTTGCCGATGGATTTCGTGGTCCTGAACTTCGGCTTCCAGGCCAGCCTTTCCTTCCTGAAAGAGTGGGGCATCGCGATGGAAAAGAACAAGATTCCCGTGAATCCCCGGATGGAGACCAATGTGCCGGGTATTTATGCCGCTGGGGACATCGTGACCCATCCCGGGAAATTGGATCTTATCGCCACGGGTTTCGCCGAAGGCGCCATTGCCGTGAATTTTTCCAAGACCTACATTAATCCGGGGGAAAAAGCCGAGCCCGGACATTCCTCCAGCCTAAAGCTGTAAAAAAACAACCGTCAGGAAGCCTAGAAACTGAAAACTTAGGAGAATTTATGTCAGTGGATGTCAGGACTAAAAGGGGATTGGGGGTCACCCTCCGGAAGGACGCTTGGTGGCTGGAGCCCCTTTTTTACCAATGCCTTTTCGGCGGTTTCGTGGTTTACGCCACTTGGGCGGGGATTCATCCCTACGGACCCAACGGCCAGCATTACTACGAGTACGGCCCCTACCTTTCCCCCATGTTTTCCCCTTTCTTCAACCCGTCCTGGCTCCATAACCTACCCACCTTCCTGGCGACCCCCGCCCTCCTTGTTCTTTGGGCTCCCGCCGGCTTCCGGGGGACCTGCTACTACTACCGCAAGGCCTATTACCGCTCCATCTTCATGGACCCGCCGGGCTGCGCGGTGGGTGAACCCTGCGTGAAATACGGCGGGGAAACCAAATGGTTCCTCTTCCAGAACCTCCACCGTTATTTTTTCTATCTTGCCTTGATCTTCATCTTCATCCTTTCTTGGGATGGCCTCCTAGCCATGATGTGGCCGGTAAACGGCATCGCCGCGGATAACAGCCCCAACCCCGGACCCGCCCATTTTGGGGTGGGCGTGGGAACGGTGGTCATGTGCCTGAACGCTTACCTGCTTGCGGGTTATACCCTCGGCTGCCACGCCTTCCGGCATCTCGTGGGCGGCGGGTTGGATTTCCTTCGGGTGAAGAAAAACCATCCCATCCGTTTCGCCTTGTGGAGCGTGGTGACCAAGTTGAACGAGAGGCACATGCATTGGGCCTTGGTTTCGATGCTTTGGGTGGGTTTCACCGATTTTTATATTCGCATGTGCGCCATGGGCATTTGGCACGACTACCGGATTTTTTAATTTCCCCAATTTACGGAGATTCCTGAAATGAGCGACAACTATCAAACTTTCGAGTACGACGTGCTCGTCATCGGGGCGGGTGGGGCCGGTTTACGTGCCGCCATCGAGGCATCGGCGGCGGGTTGCAAGACGGGACTTGTTTGCAAGTCCCTGTTAGGCAAGGCCCACACGGTCATGGCCGAGGGCGGCATCGCGGCCGCGTTGGCCACGGTCGATTCCCGCGACTCCTGGCAGCAACATTTTTGCGACAGCATGATCGGCGGCAACCTGGGGAACCATTGGCGCATGGCCCAGATCCACGCCCAACAGGCGCCGGACCGGGTACGAGAATTGGAAAAATGGGGCGCGGTATTCGACCGCACCTCCGACGGGAAGGGCAACATCAACGTGCGCCATTTTGGCGGGCATACCTACAAACGCCTGGCCCACGTGGGCGACCGAACCGGGTTGGAACTTATCCGCACCCTGCAAGACAAGGGAATCCACTCCGGCATCGAGGTGCATATGGAATGCACCATTTACTCCCTGATGAAGGACGGCGACAGGATCGCCGGGGCTTACGGCTATTTTCGGGAAACAGGACGGCCGGTCCTTTACAGGGCCAAGTCCATCATTGTTTCGACCGGCGGCATCGGGAAACTTTATTTCATCAATTCCAACTCCTGGGAATGCGCAGGCGACGGGTTCGGGCTTTCCTACCTGGCAGGCGCGGAACTGGCCGACATGGAATATATCCAATTCCACCCGACCGGCATGGTCTGGCCGCCTTCCGTCCGGGGCCTTTTGATTACCGAGGGTGTGCGGGGTGAAGGCGGCATTTTGAAGAACAACAAGGGCGAACGCTTTATGTTCAAGTACATCCCGCCCAAGTACCAGGGCAAGTACGCCGAGACTGAGGAAGAAGCCAATGCCTGGTTCCAAAAGGTGGTCATCGAGGGGGTGAAGGAAGAGACGGTCAAGGAGCGCAAGCCTCCCGAGCTCATGAGCCGGGACGTGGTGGCGCGGGCCCTTTGGAACGAGATCAAGGAAGGCCGGGGAACGGAGCACGGTGGCGTCTACCTGGACATCGCCTCCCGCCGCACCCCCGAGGACATCAAGAAAAAACTCCCCTCCATGTACCACCAGTTCAAGCAATTGGCGGACGTGGACATCACCAAGGTTCCCATGGAAACCGGCCCCACCTGCCACTACATGATGGGCGGGGTGAAGGTGGACCCCGAGACCCAGATGTCCAACGTGCCGGGCCTTTTCGCCGCGGGCGAGTGCGCCGCCGGCATGCACGGGAGCAACCGGCTGGGCGGCAATTCCCTTTCCGACCTGGTGGTCTTCGGCAAGCTGGCCGGCGAGCACGCCGCGATTTACGCCAAGAAACTGAAGGACTTTCCCAAGATCGACGAGTCCAAACTAGCCGGACTGAATAAGGAAATGAACCAACCTTTCGAGAACCAGGGCGGGGAAGTGTCCTATAAAATCCTGGCCGATTTGCAGCACATCATGGAAAAGGGCGCGGGCATGTTCCGGGAAGAACCCACGATGGACCAATGCCTGAAGGAACTGGAAGGCCTGAAGGAACGGGTCAAGAAAGTGACCGCCGAGGGCAACCGCATGTTCAACCCGGGCTGGCACGTGGCGCTGGACCTTCGCAACATGCTGGCGGTGGGGGAAGCCATCGTTCGGGCGGCCAAGGAACGTAAAGAGTCCCGCGGAGGCCATACCCGCACCGACTTCACGGGTTATTCCAGGGAATTCGCCAAGAAGAGGATTTTGATCCGACAGAAGGGCGAAAAAATGGAAGTAGTCCGGGAGGATTTGCCCCAAATCCCGGCTGAGCTGGAAAAAGAGCTGGTTGACGCGCATTTGCTGAAGCCGGAAATCCTCAAGCAATTGAGGGGGGAGGCCTAACATGGGAAAAGTGAACATGAGGGTCTACCGGGGCAACTCGGAAGGCGGACAACTGAAGGACTACCAGGTCGAGGTCGAGGAAGGCATGGTGGTTCTGGACGTGATCCACAAGATCCAAGCCACCCAATCCTCCGACTTGGCCTGCCGATGGAACTGCAAGGCGGGCAAATGCGGCAGCTGCTCCGCCGAGGTCAACGGCAAGCCGCGCCTCATGTGTATGACCCGCATGAACGAGTTCAAGGAAGGGGAGACCCTCACCATTACCCCCATGAAAACCTTCCCCCTGATGAAGGACCTGGCCACCGACGTTTCCTACAACTACCAGGTCAACAAGCGCATCCCCCCCTTCACCCCGCGCGAGGGCACCGACTGGCACTGGGAGCAGGAGGACGCCGACCGGGTGCAGGAATTCCGCAAGTGCATCGAGTGCTTCCTCTGCCAGGACACCTGCCACGTATTGCGCGACCACGACAAGATGGGCAAGTTCGCCGGCCCCCGCTTTTTCGTGCGCATCGCCAGCCTCGAAATGCACCCCCTCGACGGCCTGGATCGTACGGCCCTGCTGAAGGACGAGCACGGACTGGGCTACTGCAACATCACCAAGTGCTGCACCGAAGTCTGCCCGGAGTCCATCCACATCACCGACAACGCCATCATTCCCCTCAAGGAACGCGTGGTGGACAAGTACTACGATCCACTGCGCATCCTCTGGAACAAGGTCTTCGGCGGCCGATAAAATTAAAAAATAACCGGGCCGCAAATCAGCGCAAATTTTCGGGGATTTGATAGAAAGACAAAATTATTTTGAAAAAGGTATTTCATCTCTTGGCCGCGGATGACGAAGTTCGGGGTTCGTTTCAAAAAAAGCGTCAATCCGCGAAAATTCGCGGCATCAGCCTTTTCCTGGATAAATGACCTTGGCTTTTTCCCGGTGTTCCACCCTCTTGTCCCTCGCCCTCGTCCTTCTGCCGCTATCAGTCCTCGGTAAGGAATCCGAGACTCCTTCTTTCGCCGCGGGGATCGAAGGGGCGACGAGTTTTTACGGTTTTTCTGGGTCCCTTTTCGTTTCCAAAAGATTCGCCCCGGCCCTCTGGGCCAAGATTGAATTGGAACAAGGTTCCTTTTCCTTTCTTTCCCCGGCTGGCAAGGGGTTCCTGGGGTTCCCCAACCTCATCGGCTTTGACACCAACGTGCACGTGGACATCCGATCCATCGTGTCGGTCCTGGTTTCACTCCAAATCAACGGGGAAAGCGAGTTTCGATTTCTCGATTCCGTGGGCCTGGGCCTCTCCGAATGCGATTTACAATTGACGGAAACATTTCAAAATTACCAAGGAAACAGTTTTACGGGCATTAAGCCATTTTCGACAGCGGCCATCTGCGGAGAGCTGGGATTCCTCGATTACCATCCCTCCGGCGCCGGCCTGGATTTCCGGCTGGGAATGAGGGGCAACTGCGGATTTATCAACGGGCCGCTCTACAATTATTTCGAGAATAACTCGGGCCAAGTCGTAGGCAGGGTCCAATACGGGCAAAAGAATGACCTGCTGTTATTCCCCTTCCTCGAACTTTTCCTGGGGACATCGTACGCTTTTAATTGATTCCATCTGAATGGGCATCGAGTTCCAAGGATCCTAAAACATGAGCAACATTGAGTCGATTATTCACTGGCGGCAATGGTCGGTGGCCATTGTTCTGGCGCTCTTCATCGCGCTTTTTTCCCTCACCCAATTCAGCCTCCTCGCTTTTTCCACGTCCATTGGCGTGGGATGTTTCTTTTTGGCCTTCTCCCTCGGATGGAATATCCATGTGATGATCCTGGCTCGATCCCACTCGAGGCTGGGGCGTCATGGGGAAGTCGCGGATGGATTGCTCCTGCTCGGGCTCATTTTCATATTCTTGGGGGCGTTTTTTTGAATCGATGGCGCGGAAGCGGGTCTTGTGGGCTTTCCCCCGGGGTTCATTGTTTACCCAACCCTTTTAAGGGAAACCCATGTGCCTAAAAAATCCAACTAGCTGATTTTCCACATATGGATTTAAATTTTTTTAGGGTTATAATCACCCCCCAAATCCCCACCCGATAGGGAAGCTCATGCCCGAAGCCAAACTCTTCGTCGAAAAAAGGGCGCATCCGCGCTTCGCCGTTACCCTTGCCATTAAATATCGCTTGATCGAGGACCGCAACGAGATCCAAAAAATCTTGGAGCGCCGCAACCAGAAACTCGACAGCCGGACCCTCGATCTCAGCCTGGGGGGCATGTACCTCGTTTCCCGGGAAAAGCTCAACCTGCAAAGCATCCTGAACGTGGAAATGACCCTGCCCGGCGAGACGACGCCCTTTTCCGTCTTCGCGGAGGTCGTTTGGAACAATGAGACGGGTGTTGGCCTCCACTTTATTACCATCCGTGAACCGGACTTGGAACGCTTAAAAGCCTATTTGGATTCCAGGGCCAAGGATTAACCCCGGTCGTTTCAGTTTCCTTCCAATTCCCTCTGGTAATCCGCGATCTTTTCCTTGGGGTTCGAGGCCCGGCGCTGGGTCGCCGCCAGATGCCGTTGGTATTCGGGATTAGCCGGTTCCATCGCCAGGGCCTGTCGAAAGGCCGCAAGGGAAGGCTCGAAGAGTCCCAAGTCTCCGTAACTGATCCCCAGCAAATCGTAAACCTGTGGATTGTTGGGGGCCAGCCGCGCCGCCTCTCTCGCTTCCTCCAGCGATTCCGCATAACGCCCTAATCGTTGATAAACGATCCAAAGATTGAAATGAGGCAGGTCCAATCGCGGATCCAGGGCGATGGCGGCCTTGAATTCGGGAATCGCTTCCTCCAGGCGTCCCACCTTGCAGAGCGCGATGGCCTTGCCGTTGTGGGGCACCGCGTCGGGAGGGCCGATGGAAATGGCCCGGTCAAACTGGACGAGCGCCAGCGCCGTACGTCCCGCGGCGTCATAGGCGCTGGCCAAGTTGGTATAGGCCACCATCGAATTGTCGGGTTCCAACCGCACCACGTTCTCCCAAAGCGTTACCGAATCCCTCCAAATTTCCACTTGCCGGTAAGTCAGGAAACCCAAGGATAGGGCCAATCCCATCCCCCAAAGAAAAGACCCCAAGCGCCGCGTCCGCAGGAAAAAGGCGGCCAACGCTGAAAAGAATAAAAAGGGCCCCAAGCTGGGTAGGTAAGTGAAGCGGTCCGCGGCCGCTTGGCTGCCCACCTGCAACAGACCCAAGACCGGCAAGAGGGTTGTGAGGTAGTAAGCCCAAGAAACCGTCAAATAGGGCCATCTTCCCCGGTAAATGAAAACGACGGCGCTGAAGAATACAACTATGGCGGAGACCGCCAAGGTCCCGGCCGAAAGGGCCGTGGATCCCACCACCACGGGATAAAACACCGAAAGATTCACAGGGCAGAGCATTTTTTCCAGGTAAAAAATAACGGAGTGAAAGGCATTCGCCAGCCGGAAATCCAAGGGAAGTTTTTGTAACTCCATCACGGCCCCTTCCCTGTTGTGGGCCAAAACCGTCAGGAAACCCGATAGAAAGGACATCAGGAAGAAAGGAATCTTCTCCGGCAGGACCCGACGCCATCCCTCCCGCCAACGGTCCAAAGGCCAAAAATCCAGCAAGAGCAAAATGAGGGGAAAGGTTACGGCCATGGGTTTTGCCATAAGGGAAAGGAGGGCAAAAGCCAGACAGGCGTAGAACTTTCCCTTTTTTGGGGGGCTGTCCGAAACGTAGTCCATGTAAGCGGACAAGCCAAGAAGGTAGAAAAAGCCGTAAAGAACGTCCTTCCGTTCCACCGCCCAAGCGACGGATTCCACGTGCAGGGGGTGAAGCCCAAACAGGGTCGCCGTTAAAAAGGCGGCAGCGAGTTCCCATAACGCGGGGGATCTGGGAAGGCCCGCCCCTTGGGAATTTCCAGTCCGCTTAAGGACCTTGAGGGAAAGGAAGAACACAAGGGTTGTATTGAGGGCATGGAGGATCAAGTTATCCAGGTGATAAACCAGTGGATTCAGTCCCCCCAGTTGATAGTCCAACGCCAGCGAAAGCCAAGTCAGCGGTATCCAAAAGCCCATGTGGAAGGTCGTGAACATCCATTGAAGGGAATGTCCGTTGAGATAACGGATTTGGGTGTTTTCGACGATCGCGCCGGTATCGTCCGAGTTCACGAAGTCATTTCCCAGGATGGGAAGATAAGCCAGCAGGGTGAGCAAGACGGGAATGGCGGCGAGAAACCAAATGAAAAAAGGCTGGACCGGGGATAGGGTTGGGGAAACCGGGACCGATTGGCTTTTCCCCCTAATTTGAAAGGCCATGATCTGGTCAACTCCCTTTGTTAAAAATGGGAAGCGCTCGAGTTCTTATGAGCTTACGAGCTTATTTTAAGGCAGTCGAAACCCATCCCGGGAGTTAGAATCTTAAGCCTGACACGCCGTCTTATTTGAACAGGGTATTTAACTTAGGAGGAAATCATGGCCCTTTCCGACCAACCCCGCAAGTTCAGCTTTTACGGCCAAGGGGGGACCCTCTTCGGCATGCACTTGGTCAATCTTTTCCTGGGATTGGTCACCTTGGGCCTCTATTTCTTCTGGGGCCGGGTGAAGATCCGCAAGTACCTCTGGGGACAAATGGAATTCGAGGGGGACCGCTTTTCCTACCATGGCACGGGAAAGGAAACCCTCCTCGGCTGGCTCAAGGCCATGCTGTTCTTCGGCATCCCCTATTTAGCCGCCGGAAAACTTCCGCAATTACTGGGAGCCGACAAAATCCTAATCGTGGTGGGGGCGCTGTTTTCCGCCCTTTTATTTTTGTTGTTCATTCCCATGGCCGTTATCGGATCGCGGCGATACCGGCTCAGCCGGACTTCCTGGCGGGGCATCCGCTTTTCTTTCCGCGAAAGCTGGAAACATTATTTCGGGCTTTTCATCGCCGGCAATATCCTGATCGTCCTCACGCTGGGGCTCTTCACCCCTTTTTACAGCGCCAGGCGGGACAAATTCCTTATTTCCAACTCCTTCGTCGGAAACCAAAATTTCGAGTATGACGGCAAAGGCGGCGACCTCTTTGGAAGCTATGCCCTGGCCTTGATCCTGGCGATCCCCACTTTGTTTTTATCCATGCTTTGGTACCACGTCAAACGCACCGTGTATCTTTGGGGGCATACCTCCATCGCCGGGGCCCGTTTCCAATCCACCGTTACCTTCGGAGGGATGTTCAAACTCTATCTCGTTAATTTTTTGATGGTCCTATTCACCCTGGGTTTCGCCTATCCTTGGGCCCAAGTACGCGCCATCCGTTACACCCTCGATCATCTTACCCTCAACGGCCCGGTGGACCTGGACGCCATCCAACAGGACGCGCAGGCCGTCACCGCGACCGGGGAAGAACTGGCCAGCTTCCTGGAACTGGATTTCGACCTCGGGTAAAAATCATCTTGGGGCAAATGAACCCAAGTGGGACCTCCACATGGACCGCCTGAAAACAACTTGGGAAGGGCATTACCTCGACGGCCAGACCTCGGCCTCGAAAAAAGCCGAGATTCACCCCCTTGCCGCCGGTTTGTCCGTCCGCCTGGAGGACGGCGGAAGATTCCTATGGTCCTATGAGGAAATCCAGCAGATCCAGGGCCGGTACGAGGGGGAACCGGTGCGGCTGGAAAGGGGGGGCGAT
Source organism: bacterium (assembly GCA_035524855.1). Lineage (GTDB taxonomy): Bacteria > Oederibacteriota > Muellerivitia > Muellerivitales > Muellerivitaceae > DATKOC01. The sequence continues at coordinate 5,839 of DATKOC010000006.1, read as the reverse complement.
TCCGGGGAAGCCCTGATTATCCAGGACACGGACCTGTTGACCGCCATGCGCGAGCTATCGCCGGCCGCCGCCTCCCGGTTCCACGACCCCGGTTTCCGGGGAACCCGGAAATGGCTCACCTTTTACGCCGCCATCGCCACCGTCGTGGTGGGGCTCTCCCTCTACCATTGGGGTATTCCCTTCCTGGCAAACCTGATAGCTCCCCGGGTCCCGATTTCCTGGGAAAAGGGCCTGGGAAAGTCGGAGCTGGATATCATGGCGCCCGCCGAAAAGCGGATTCTTGACGCCCGATTGAACCGCGTCCTCGGCCAAATCCTATCCCGGCTGGCGGCCACGGTTCCCCATTGCCCCTACCGCTTTGAGGTGACGGTCGTCGACCTCCCTATCGTGAACGCCTTCGCCCTGCCGGGGGGAAGCATCCTGGTTTACCGGGAACTATTGGAAACGACCCAAACCCCCGAGGAATTGGCGGGCGTCCTGGCGCACGAGATGCAGCACGTCCTGAAGCGGCATACGACGAAAAGGCTCATCCAGGATTCCTCCACGGCCCTCCTCATTTCCGCCCTCTCCGGCGACGCCACCGGAAGCGCGGCTTTCGCCCTGCAAAGCGCGGGGAAATTGGCCCTGCTGGAATACAGCCGCGAGGAGGAGGAGGAAGCCGACCGGGAAGGCATGAAAATGATCCTGGCGGCGGGGATCAACCCCCAGGGGATGATCCGCTTTTTCCGGACGATCGAGGGGAAGGGCAAGGAACCTGAATTCCTGAAATTTATCTCCACCCACCCCGCCACCGCGGACCGCATCCAGAAGCTGAAAGCCATCGTGGCCGCCACCCCCAACGCCCCCGCCCCGCGCGCCCTCCTGCCGGGCACCGATTGGAAGGCCCTCATCCGGGAGACGCGGCGCCTGAAATAAGCCCGCCGCGCGGCCGGAGGCTGACCCCGGTCATGTTCTTTCCGGGCTTTTCAACCTAAACTTCCCTATGAAACCCATTGTTTCGGGTTTTATTTTTTGTTTCGGGAGGTTGCGATGAAAAAGACCAAGGTGAAAGCCAAGGGAAACTTGAAAGCCTGCGCCGGTTGCGGGGCGAAAGTCCCTAAAAGCGCGGGAAAGATGATCAAGGGCAAATTCTATTGCTGCGAGGGTTGCAAAGACTAAGGCGTTCCGGTTTAATTTCCGCCACGGCCATCCGCTGGAAAGGTGGCCGCGGCCCATCCCCCCGACGGAGGCGCACCTTGTCCCTTTTTACCCCCCTCACCCTGCGCGCGATCACCCTCAAAAACCGCGTGGCGGTCTCGCCCATGTGCCAGTATTCCAGCGTCCAGGGGCGGGCCAACGAGTGGCACCTGGCCCACCTGGGGTCCCGGGCCGTGGGCGGCGCGGCGCTCGTCATCGTGGAAGCCACGGCGGTCACCCCCGAGGGGCGCATCACGCCCGACGACATGGGCCTCTGGGGCCCGGAGCACGTGGAAGCCTTCCTGCCCATCACCCGCTTTATCATGTCGCAGGGGGCGGTGGCGGGCATCCAACTGGCCCACGCGGGGCGCAAGGCCAGCACCTACTCCCCCTGGAAAGGGGAAGGGTCCCTGAAACCTTCGGACGGCGCCTGGCCCACCCTGGCCCCCAGCCCCCTGGCCTTCCAGGAAGGCTGGCAGACCCCCCAGTCCATGACGCCGGAGCAAATCCAAGAAACCACGGCGGCTTTCGGCAAGGCCGCGGCCCGGGCCCAATCGGCGGGGTTTGAGTTCCTGGAGATCCACTCCGCCCACGGCTATTTGCTGCACGAATTCCTTTCGCCCCTCTCCAACCACCGCACCGACGCCTACGGCGGGAACCTGGAGAACCGGATGCGCTTTCCACTGGAAACGGTGGCCGCGGCGCGGAAGGCCTGGCCCGACTCCCTGCCCCTGTCGGTGCGGATTTCCTGCACCGACTGGGCCGAAGGCGGCTGGAATTTGGAGGAAAGCGTCGAGTTTTCCAGGCGCTTGAAGGCCCTGGGCGTGGACGTGGTGGACTGCTCCTCGGGCGGGTTGGTGCCCCACGCCAAGGTCCCCATCGGCCCCGGTTACCAGGTTCCTTTTGCCGAAAGGATCAAGCGGGAGGCGGGAATCCACACCATGGCGGTGGGCCTTATCACCGACCCCCACCAGGCGGACGCCCTCGTGCGGGAAGGCAAGGCCGACCTGGTGGCCCTGGCCCGGGCCTTCCTCAAGGACCCCTATTGGGCCCTGCACGCCGCCCACACCCTGGGAGTGGATGTCCCTTGGCCGAAGCAATATTCGCGGGCCAAGCCGGTCTTGCCTAAATAAGCCGGGGTTACCTCCCCGTAAGCCCTTGTCCTTTGCCTTTCCCCTCACTACTTTGGATTGAACGCCCGTTTTCCATAAGGATTATCCATGCCCCTCAAAATCGAGATTTACTCCGACGTGGTCTGCCCCTGGTGCTTCCTGGGCAAGCACCGCCTGGAAAAAGCCCTCCAATCCATGAAAGCCCCCCCTGACGTGGAGGTCCACTACCGGCCCTATGAGCTCAACCCCGCCATGCCGGACAAGGGCGTGGACCGGAAGAAATACCTGGAATCCAAATACGGCCCCGGCATCCGGGGGGCCCATGAGCGGTTGGCCGCCTGGGGGAAGGAAGTGGGTATCACCTATGATTTCGAGAAGGACCAAAAAATCATCAACAGTTTCAACGCCCACCGCCTGGTTTGGCTGGCGGGCAAATCGGGGCTGGAAAAAGAAATGGTGGAGGCGCTGTTCAAGGCCTATTTCAGCGACGCGAGGGACCTGAGCGACAAGAAAACCCTCGCCGAGACCGCGGCGGGGGTGGGGTTGGACCGGGCCAAGGTGGAAAAGTTCCTGGCCGGCGAAGAAGGCGCTGAGGAAGTCAGGGAAATGGAAGAGAAGGCTTATAACCTCGGCATCGCGGGCGTCCCCCATTTTGTCTTCAACGGCGAGGCGGAGCTTTCCGGCGCCCACCCGGTGGAAACGTTTGCTGCCGTCCTCAACCAATTCAAATCCCAAAAGTCCTAATCTTTTACGACCGGCATATTTACGTTTCCTGCCTATCCTGAAACGGGTATATTTACCGGCTGCTTAGCCCCCGACTTCCAGTCGGGGGCTGGCCGTGTACTTGGCCGGGGTCATGCCCCGGCCAAGTGGCAGCTCGGTCCAAGTACTCTAGTAGGTAATACAAGTCACCAGATTTGATCCACTCGTGTTTATGGTATTCTAAGGAAGAGCTGTCCCTTGACTCCGTCCACGACACTCCTCCACCCTTTTGGATGATCCCTTGTTCCCGAAGGAAAAATGAACAGTCCCCTCACCGAAAAATCCCCTTTTCCCTCTTTTCTCATCAACCCCCACCCCAAGCACGTGTTCCGCGACGCCATCGCGAAGCTCCCCATGGGCGGCGTGCATACCATCTGCGAGGAAGCCAAGTGCCCCAACCGCGGGGAATGCCTGCCGCACCACGGGACCATTTCCATCATGGTCATGGGTTCCATCTGCACCCGGGGTTGCCCCTTCTGCGCGGTGACGACCGGGAAGCCCCTGCCCCTGGACTTGGGGGAACCGGCGAAAGTCGTGGAGATCGCCAAGGCCTTGAATGTCCGCTATCTCGTCATGACCTCCCCCAACCGGGACGAACTGGAGGATGGCGGCGCCTCTCAATTCGTGAGGATCACCACGGCCCTGCGGGAGTTCAACCCGGCCTTGAAAATCGAAATTCTCGTGCCGGACTTCCAGGGAAAAGAGAAATCCTACGGAGTCCTTCTCCAAAATCCTCCGGATGTCCTGGCGCACGACCTGCAGACCGTCCCCCGGCTTTACGGCCCCATCCGGCCCGGCGCTGAGTATGAAAGGTCCCTCAATCTTTTCCGCTGGTTCAAACGGCATGTTGATTCCTCCCGGGTTATGCTCAAGGGCGGACTGATGGTGGGTTTCGGCGAAATGGAAGAGGAAGTCCTGGAAGTCCTTTCGGACGCGTCCAAGGCGGGCGTAAAATTCTTCACTCTCGGGCAATACCTGAAGCCTCCCGGTTCCAACCTGGAAGTCGCCGAATATGTGCCCCTGGAACGCTACCGGCGTTGGAGCGAAGCGGGGACCAAGATGGGTCTTTCGGTCCAAGCCAGCCCGCTGACCCGGTCCAGCTACCTGGCCGACAAACTGGCCTCAGGGGCCTAGAAGGCTTTTCATAAATGTTTTTAAGTTTTCTCCCTCTCCCGCAAGGGGCGAGGGTCATGTGTTTTTGAAATGACTTTTGGATAATTTCTTGTCATGGAGATGAAAATGAAAAAAATCCTCATCCTCGTCCTGGCGGCCCTTTTCCTGGCCGGTGGAAACGCCTGGGCCAAGAAAAAAAAGCCCTCCGAGGGGGCGGAAACGAAAACCAAGCACTCGGCCCATTCCAAAAAAGGGAAGGGCAAGAAGGGGTCGAAGGAAAGTAAAGGGGAAGAAGCCCTTTTTGAAAGCGAGATAACCTCCAAGGACGTCCAGTTCAACGCGGGAAATGCCAAGGGAAAGAAATTGAAGGCTCCCAAAGAGACCGAAGAAGAATCCCACTAAACCCTTGTACCATTCCGATGCCCTCCACCAAATCACCCTTTATACCTCCCACCAGAGGCCGGTCCTGGAAGGGGAACTGCGGCATATCGCCGAGGTGGGGCTCCGCAACCTTCCCGTCCGCTATCCCGGCCTCAAGATTGTCCGACAGGAGATCCATCCCAACCGGGTGGAGATGACGCTCGACTTCCAGCGTTTGGACGAGGACGTCCTGCGGGTCCTTCAATCCTTCAAGTCCGAGGTCAGGAACCTGGCGAAGAAAAAGGCCCTCGCCGACGACCACCTTTGGCAATGGAATTACGAGGACCAGTGGATCAGCTATTTGGGCGAGGGTCCTCCCCCCCCAGGCGCCTAGTTACCGGGCCCCGCTTTTTTACCGTTGGAATGGCCGTCCTTTCAGGCCTATTCCCGGTTACCTTTTCCCCGTTTTAGCCCCATTTTTCCAGGGGGTCTTTCTTTCCCCGGCCAAGCTGACTAGACTTACCTCCATGGGAAAGCCCTCGCGGGCTGAAAAATAATACGGAGGAAGAAGAACATGAAAAAAGCATTAGTTGCCGCCCTGGCGGTCGCGGGATTGGCGATGGCCCAAGTGTCATTCGCGGATGAGGCCAAGGCCGAGAAGAAATCCGCCAAGACCTCGAAGTACGAAGTGGTGGATGTGGCCTGTTTCGTGGGCAAGGGCGAGAAGGGTGAGAAGCACAAGGAATGCGCCATGAAGTGCATCAGCGGCGGCGGGGAATTGGCTCTCCTCAGCAACGGGAAGCTCTACATCCCCGTGGACAAGGATTTCAAATCGGCCCGCAGCCAATTCGTCTCCAAGGGCGGGGACGTGGTGGACGTGGCGGGGAAGAAAATCAGCAAGGGCGGGGTCAACTACCTGCAAATCGAATAACCTAAAACCAAATCGTTTTCAAAGCCCCGGGAGGAAACTCCCGGGGCTTTTTTATTTTGGAATGGGACGCACTTCCAGGCATGGACATTGGTGATCAAAAACGAAAACGTTTGAGAACTTCCAATACCCCAATCACGAGCAAATAGGAAAAGAAAAACAGGATGAAGAACCGGTAAGGATGGCATACAAAGAAAAGATAAAAAGCGAGGGATTCCCACCATTTGGGATAAAAATCAGGCTTCCCCTCGTAAGCTTTACGGACTTCCTGCCAGGCGTGGAGAAAGGCCAACCGGTTGAAGACCGCCTCTATCCGGCCCCGGGGGGATCCCTGGGTCTTCTCCAGGATTTCCCGCTCAAGCCACGCCCGGTCGAAGCCGGCCCATTC
>DATKOC010000005.1:0-4459 GCA_035524855.1 bacterium | reverse complement strand
CAACGCATGAGGGGTGACTTTTTAGTTTCGGTGGAAGATTCAAACGGAAACAAACCCAAAAAAACAGGGCAATCTTAGCCCTTTTTCTTCATTCCGCGTAAAGGGGGAATTCGCCGTGAGAATCACCGAAATAATGACGGTCCAAAACCCTTTGGGCCTTTCCATGAGGGCCGCCGCCGAACTGGTTCAGTTATCCTCCCGTTTCCAGAGCCGGATCAGCATCCGGAACAAGGACGGGCCCGTCGATTCCCGCAGCATCCTGGGACTCTTGGGTTTGGGCGCTGCCCATGGCGCGGAATTGGAATTGACCTTCGACGGAAATGACGCCGGAGAAGCCCGCAGCGCATTTAAAAATTATTTCACAAGTGGTTTTTTGGCGTCAGCTGTAAACACAACCTGATCCAGGTCATAACTGATCCTGGGTTTGATACTTATAATGTTTAAAAACAGAGGAGTTTCTCTTCGAGAAAGAAAAGAAGTTCCTTTAAACCCGGTTTTTTTCCCCGGGTTTTAATTGTGCGCCGAGCATGATCGCCAGCTTGGAGGTGAAAGTCCTCCACCCAACCTGATGGAGGTGAAGGGTTAGCGAAGCGCAAGGGCGGTGCCGTGAGGCCCCGTCTGAAGGAAGCGCGGAACAAAAGCGCGAGCCGATGAACAAGAACCGGATATGAGGCCACGGGCAGCGGACGAACCGTCAATTCACGGCGAAGTCCATTTCCATCAAGGCTGCCAGCGGTAAATCCGGCGGTTGCGCGCTGAAAGCGGACGAACTTACCTCGGGAGATCTGCGGCCCGCCCTTAAGAAGGGCTGGTGATGGAGGGATCCATCATGAACGGGCCGGAGAAGTCAGCAGCGGGCGTAGTAGCCGGACGGCCCTAAGCGCGCAAACCGCGCGCCTTAAGGAAGTTCGACGAAGGCCCAAACGGTTCCCACATGGGAATAATGGGAGAGGCGAGTAGGACGCGCGGCCCAACGGACAAGGCATTGAAACCGGCCACAAGCCGGCCCTTAGGGACTAAGTAGGGGTGAAACCCCCAAAGGACCCACGAGGGGCCAAACCCGGTAAGGCAAAGCGTTAACCTGAAAGCCCGGTTTTCGACGATCTTAAACGGTCACGGAAGCCAAACCCGCCGAACCGCCGTATGCGGACCCGCATGTACGGTGGTGTGACAGGGAAAGCGGGCGACCGCCGACCTATGTCGATTCGTGAGAACGACGGAATGAGTGAACAACGTCGTTAAGCCCATTGGGGCATGCCGGGCCGTTCTTAAACCTTTTGGGAAGATCATCCCCGAAAGAGCGAGAACGGTTTTGCGCCGGTGGTGTTTTAGAAACGGTGAGAATTGGAGTGTGCCTCATGGTGCGCAAGGGGAAAACAAAAACCACACTTGCGCCTAAAAAGGCTTTAGGCTCCCCCTCCCCCGCCAAACGGGTTTCCCTCAAAAAAAAATCGGACCCAATAACAACCAGTAAATCCCCACGTCGAAAGCCTGTCAAAAGCCCCGTGGAGATTCCAAGCCAGGAAATAGCCCCCGTAAACCAGGCCGGGAGCCTTTTGCCGAAGCCTTCACAGCCCCCCTTCTTTAAGAAATTCCCCAAGCACGGCCAGACCCAGGTCGTGGCCTTTATCCGGGATCCGCATTGCCTTTTTGTCTATTGGGAGGTGGCGGAGGAAAGCTTGGAGGCCATGAAAAAACAATTGGGGGACCCCTATCATTCAAGCGACCGTGTTTTGAGGCTCTTCCGGTCAGAGGCAGGGGGGGAAAATCTGCTCCGGGAGATCAGCGTGAAGCCATGGGAAATGAACCGCTACCTCGAAATCCAGGACCCTTCCTGGGATTATTTCGTTGAAGTCGGCCAGTTGACGGCTTCCGGCCATTATTTCCTTTTCGCTAAATCCAATAAAGTTTTCGCAACCGTGTCCCCTTTTCGTCCGATGGCCGTGACGGCCGATCCACTTGGCGACCCGCCAGCGGGACTCTTGAACTATTTCGGCCAATTTGAACTGCCGGGTATGGCGCCTGTGGGAATTTCCTCGGCGGAAAACCATAGGAGAATGAGGAATCGGTATGCGGCTTCCCACCTGAAGTAACCGGAAGGTTTCGTGGCCCTAAAGCCAATGCTCGTTTTGGGAGAAAAAGCAACGCACCAAATAAAGGATGGTAAATATGGCGAAGAAGAAAAAAACAAAAGAAACGTTGGGACGTGGAAACAAAGCCTTGAAGATAAACCGGTTTGGAATCGCGGTAATATTTTTAACTTTGGGGGCGGCGGGTTTTTTGATTTACGGCTGTTCCAGCAAAAAGCGGATTGAAAACACGGAAGTTCCCAAACAGCCGGTCACAACGGAGAAGGCGGCCGAGGAAAAACCGACGCCGGTCCCCTCCGCCAGTTACCGGGTTATCCAACATGACACGCTTTGGAGCATCGCCGGGAAAGTGGACATTTATGGCGATAACTTCCAATGGCCGTTAATCTTCAAAACCAACCGGGACACGATCAAGGACCCTGACCTGATCTACCCAAAACAGGATTTCGTGATCCAAAAGGGCCTTTCGTCCGAGGAAGTGGACCACGCCAGGGACCTGGCCAAGAAAACCCCGAAATACGTGCCCCATACCAAGCCCCGGGAAACGCTCCCCTTGGATTATTTTTGAACCTAGGGTGTTTAACCAATTTAATGGTTCTGAAGCGTGGGTTAAATAATGGGAATGATTACGGGCCTCGGGCTGGAAATCATCGGCCCGATGCGCCAATAGATTGATGCCCTTTTGCGGGCCAAAAAAGGCTCGGCCAAAATTGAGGAAAAAAGGTTGGGGGCACCGTCATGTCTCCAGGGATTAAAATCGCCTATTTTTCAATGGAAGTCGGGATCGACCCCGCCATACCAACCTACAGCGGTGGGCTTGGGGTGCTTGCCGGGGACCTGCTCCGGACCGCCGCGGATATGAAGTTATCCATGGCCGGGATTACCCTGCTGGCCCGCAAAGGCTATTTCAATCAAAAATTAGACGAGAGCGGCCGGCAAACCGAGGAACCGGTCATCTGGCAGGTGGAAAAACATCTTCAAAAGCTTCCAAATCAAGTTTCCGTCAGTATCGAGGGAAGAGAGGTGTTTCTGGCCGCCTGGCAATATTTGATCAAAGGCCCGGATGACCATGAGGTCCCCGTATATTTTTTGGACGCGGATTTGCCGCAAAACTCGGAATGGGACCGCCATTTGACGGATTTTCTTTACGGTGGCGACAGCCGTTACCGGATTTGCCAGGAAGTGATTTTAGGGATGGGTGGGGTTCGGATGTTGAAAGCCCTTGGTCACGCCGAAATCGAACGGTACCACATGAACGAGGGGCATTCGGCTTTCCTGGGCCTCGAATTGCTCGACGAAACGGCGGCGAAGAAGGGGAAAGGACCCGTCGGCTGGGATGACGTGGAGGAAGTCCGGAAAAAATGCGTCTTTACCACCCATACCCCCGTTCCAGCCGGACAGGACCAATTTCCCATGGACTTGGTCTACAACGTATTGGGCAAGCACGATGTGCTTGAAATGGAGGAGCTGTTTTCGTTCAAAGGGTCGCTCAATATGACCTACCTGGCCCTCAACCTCAGTCACTATGTCAACGGCGTGGGCCGTAGGCATGGGGAAATCTCGAAACTCATGTTCGGGGGGCATACCATCGACTCAATCTCCAATGGGGTCCACGCCGGAACTTGGGTTTCCAAGCCTTTTCAAATCCTGTTTGATCGTTATATCCCCGATTGGCGGGAATATAACTTCAGCTTCAGGAAGGCCATGAGTATCCCGTCCAATGAGGTTTGGACGACCCATATGGAGGTCAAAAAGCGGTTGATCGACCGGGTGAAGCAGGACACCGGCATGATATTGGATCCGGAGGTCCTAACCCTCGGGTTCGCGCGGCGGGCAGCGACCTATAAAAGACCGGACCTGATTTTCACCGATATCAACCGGCTCAAGAAGGCGGCCTCCACGGCGGGTAAATTCCAAATGCTCTTTGCTGGAAAGGCCCATCCCCAGGACCGGCCGGGCAAGGAAAGCATCCAATCCGTTTTCCGGGCCATCCATGAGTTGAAAAGTACAATCCCCATAGCGTACCTTCCCAATTATGAATTGGAATTAGGCCAACTCATGACGTCCGGCGCGGACCTTTGGTTGAACACCCCCCTGTCCCCGATGGAGGCTTCGGGAACGAGCGGAATGAAAGCCGCTTTGAATGGCGTGCCATCCTTAAGCGTACTGGACGGTTGGTGGGTCGAAGGTTGCGTGGAGGGCGTGACAGGCTGGGCCATCGGTGAAAAGCCGCCCTTATGGGGCCTCGGCCCCGATCCGGGAGTGTCCCAAGAGAACCGGGCGGAAGAGGCCGAATTACTTTACGAAAAACTCGAAAAAACGATACTGCCCCTTTATTACGGAAACCGGGAAAGGTTTATTAGGATGAT
>DATKOC010000004.1:0-11007 GCA_035524855.1 bacterium | reverse complement strand
TAAAAACCCTCGCCCCTTGAGGGAGAGGGTAGGGTGAGGGGTGACTTATAGATTTGGTTTGTGCCAATCCCGGCCTATTCCCCTCAAGCGGGGAACGAGCAGGGCCATGCGCCCCTTGAAAACCGCATAAGTATAGGGAGTTTGAGGGGGTCGTTCAAGGCGGTTGCGCCAGTCGACAGCTGACAGTCGGCAGCCGACAGGAACGGCAAAACATCGAATTCGGGTTGGTTTTACTGTCGACCGTCGACTGCCGGCCGTGGACTGATTTTACTTTCGAGTTCTTTAATCTTCGCCTCAATGGCCTTCGTGTCCTTGTCCTGGTCCAATGCCTTGAGTTCCGATTCCCGCGCCGCGCCGCGCAAAACGGCGGCCTGCCATCGGCTATAGGCCAGCTTGCGCTTCTCGATGGCCAACTGCAGTTCCAACTCCGCTTTTTCCTTTTGAGCCTTGGCCTGCTCTTTCGCGGACTTGGCCGCCTTGATCCAGCGCTGGTAAGCCCTCTTCGCCCGCTGGTCGTAGAGGGTGGTTTCGAGGCGGGTTTTGTCCCAGGAGTCTTTTAAGCGCTGGACTTCTTCCTTGGACTTGTCCAAGGCCTTCGCCGCCGCGTCAAAGGCGTTATCCACGGCCGGGGTCGGTGAAGCCGCAAAAGCAAAACCCACAAGCCGCGAATTCACGCAAATAACCCCGGCTGCAAAAAATAACATTCTCATGAATTTATTTTTTTTATTCGTCATTGCGGGCCTCGGATTTCAGGGCGAAGCAATCCCAGTTCATGGGTTGTTTTCGCCGGGACTTCATTTTTTTGGGACGGCATATATTAACTGAGGTTGCTTCGTCATATTCGCCCGCCTATGTGGCGGGCATTCCTCGCAATAACAGCTATTTATACTTTTTCACCAAATCATTGAATTCTTCTTCCGTCAAAACCTTGACGCCCAATTCTTTAGCCTTCTTCAGCTTCGACCCCGCCGCCTCACCGGCCACCACATAGGAGGTAAGCTTGGACACCGACCCGGAGGCCTTGGCCCCGAGTTTCTTGGCCAGGCCCTCGGCCTCGGAACGGGTATAGCCTTTCAACTCCCCCGTAAAGACGAAAGTCTTGCCCAAAAAGGGCTGTTCCCCCGCGGGCTCCTCTTCCTTCAGCCGCTTGAGATTGACCCCTAACTTTTCCAGCCGTTTCACCAGGTCCCGGTTGGATTTTTGGGCGAAAAAAGAGGCGATCGAATGGGCCACAATGGGCCCGATGCCGTCAATGGCCGTCAACTCCTCCTCCGATGCCTCGGCCACCGCCCAGGCGTCTTTGTAGCGGGTCGCCAGGATTTCGGCCACATGGACCCCCACATGCCTTATTCCCAAGGCGAAGAGCAAGCGTCCCAAGGTGCGGTGGCGGGATTCCTCCACCTGTCCCAGGAGATTTTGGGCGGACTTTTCGGCCTTCCGTTCCAAGGCCGCCACCCGGTCTTCTTTTAAGGCATAGAGGTCGGAATAGTTTTTAATGAGTTTTTCCGCGATCAACTGCTGGACCACCTTGATGCCCGCGCCCCGGATGTCCATGGCGTCCCGGCCGCAAAAATGCTGGATGCGGCGCTCCACCTGGGCCTCGCAGGCCACGTTCTCGCACCGCCAAGCCGCCTCCCCCTCTTCCCGTTCCAGTTTGGAGCCGCAAACAGGGCAGGTCGAGGGCATCTTGAAGGCCTTCTCCTTGCCGGATCGCTTGTCCGGGAAGGATTTGAGTACTTTAGGGATAACCAGCCCGCCCTTTTCGACCAATACCCGGTCGCCTATCCTCAAGTCTTTCCGCTTGATCTCGTCCTCGTTGTGCAGCGTGGCCCGGCTGACGGTTGTGCCTTCCAGTAGGACCGGTTCCAGCTCGGCCACGGGCGTGATGGCTCCCGTTCGGCCCACTTGGAGCGTGATGTCTCTCAGGGTCGTCTCCGCTTTCTGCGCCGGGAATTTGTAAGCGATGGCCCACCGGGGGATCTTCGAGGTCGTTCCGAGTTTTTCCCTCTGGTCAAACCGGTCGATCTTCAGTACCACCCCGTCGCAGTCAAAACCAATCTTGTCGCGTTTGGCTTGGTGCTCCTCACAGTATTTATAGACCTCTTCGATGGTCTTGGCGGACCGGTAATGGGCATCCTCGGGGAAACCAAGTTTCTTGAGCCACTGGAGGCTTTCCTCCTGGGTGTCAAAAGGGAGCTTGCCGGGGGAAAAAACATAATAAAGGAGGATATGGAGGGGTTTCTTCGCGGACTCGTTGGGGTCAATGGTCTTCAAGGTCCCCGCGGCGGTGTTACGGGGATTGGCGAACAGCTCCAAGCCCTTTTCCTCCCGCTCCTCATTGACCGCCTCGAAATCCTTGCGGGTAAAGAAAACCTCCCCGCGAATCTCCACCCGGTCGGGAATCCCCGCGCCCTTGAGTTTAAGCGGTAACCCCGGGATATTCCGGACATTCGCCAGCACGTCGTCGCCCTTTTCACCGTCGCCGCGGGTGACGGCGTGCGTCAATTCCCCCTTCAGGTAAATCAACTCGATGCTGACCCCGTCGATCTTGAGCTCGCAAATATACTGGTATTTTTCCCCACCCAAGCCCTTTTGGACCCGTTCGTCGAATTCCTTCAGTTCCTCCAGGGAATAGGTATTGTCGAGGGAAAGCATCGGGACTCGGTGGGCCACGGTCTTGAAATGCTTGCCGGTGGATTCGGAGACCTTCTGGGTGGGGGAATCCTGCGTTTTGAGCGAAGGATACTCTTCCTCAAGATCCTTGAGCTCGCGGTAAAGGCGGTCATACTCGAAATCGGTGATCTCGGGGGCAGCCTTGTCGTAATAAAGCTCGTCATGGTGGCGGATGGTCTCGCGGAGCTTCTCGATGCGTTTTTTGATTTCAGAGGATGGTTTCATTTTCTCTTTCCTCTCTCCCTTGAGGGGATAATTAAGCGAAATCACCCTGGCGATTTCATCATTTGGGTTATTGGGGATTTTGAGGGCGATCCGGAAAAAAGTTTCTACTTCCCCGTTTTGAGTCTCTGGGCGAGGTACTCCGGCAGGCCTGCGTCGAGGGTCTTCTTGACCGTCGTCTCGAAATCGTAAGGAATGCGGCGGATCGAGAGTTTCTTGCTCGAAGAGTCATAAATCACATAGCAGGTTTGGGGATTCCCATCCCGCGGCTGGCCGACACTTCCAACGTTCACCAGGTAACGACAGTCCTTTTGGAGGATATATTCCTGGTCCTCCAGGACCTTGACCGTACCGTCGCCCCTCTGTTCCGCGATAAAGGGTTTATGAACGTGCCCGAAAAGGCAGAGGAATCCCTGGAAGTACCTGAAGTTGCGCTCCAGGTCCTCCTGGCTGGTGAGGTAATGCCACTCCTCGCTTTGGAAAGGGGAGGAATGGACCAAGTTGATCTCGCCGATGTCCTCGTGAAGCCGGAGGTCCCGCAGGAATTTCAGGTTGTTGGGTTTCAGGCGGGCCTTCGTCCAATGGATGGCCTCGGCGGCGGGTTGGTTGAACTTGGAGAGGGACAACTTCCCGATACAGGCGGCGTCATGGTTGCCCAACACCATTTTCCAGCAATTGAGCGATCCGATGAGCTCAATCACCTCATTGGGGTTGGAATAGTAACCGACGAAATCGCCCAGGCAGAGATATTCCTGCGCGCCTTCCGTCTTCATGGCCCCGGCGACCGAGGTCATGGCTTCCAGGTTGCTGTGAACGTCGGAGAAAATGCCGTAACGCATGGACAACAGTTTAACACAAAAGCCAGTCGACAGCCGACAGTCCACAGTCGACGGCCAGCAACCCAAAAGACGCCGCTTTAAAGCCTTCTGTCGACGGCTAACTGTCGACCGTGGACTGATTTATCGGATTTTCTTCTGGAGCAGATAACTCAGGATGCGAAGGCGGTTTTCCTGGTTCTCGTTGTAAGCCCAAAACCGTTCCAAAAGGGGGAATTTAGGGGAAGTGCGGGCAAGACGACAGAGCATCTCCTTGCCCACGCCCTTTTCCAATTGAATCATCCCTAGTTTCTCCAATTTTTGAATGGGTTTTTGTATTTCCTCCGCCGGCCGGCCCAACAGCTTGGCGATTTGGGAAGGCGCGTTTATCTCCCCCGCTTTTTTCGAGCAAAAAATAAGGAGGTCCCACATGACGAAGGAATCCACCACCTCGTCGATGAAGGACCGGATGTCTTCCGGTATGTCGATTTCCACAACAACTCCTCAAACCAGCTTTTAGCCATTGGACGGCGGCGGAAGCCAATGGCTAAAAGCCCACCGCTAGCCGCCAACTTTATCCAGCTTGTCCAAAATCCCGTTCACGAACTTTCCCGACTCGTCCGTGCTGAAACGCTTGACGATCTCGATGGCCTCGTTGATGGAAACCGATTTCGGGATCTCCGCGTCGTACAAAATTTCGTAAGTCGCCAACCGGAGGATATTCCGGTCCACGGCCGCCATGCGGGTGAGATCCCAGTTTTCCGCCAGGTCCCTCAAGTGCCGGTCGATGTCGGCCAACTTGTCCCAAGTGTTTCGCACCATCCTTAGGGCCATTATTTTGGCGGCCTCAGGAGCGCTGGCCTGGGGAAGAAAATTCTCCTCAAGGTCCTTCAATTGAACCGTGCCCATATCCATTTGGAAGAGCATTTGGAGGGCTAGTTCCCTGGAGCGGCGTTTAAGTCCCATGTCGCCCGCCTTTTGGTTTCGCCCTCATTGGATTTGATCCAGCACCGACAAGGTTTCCAACAAATGTAAAGCGGCCTCAGCTCCTTTGTTGTCGCTTTTCTCCCCCGCCCGGGCCAGGGCCTGGTCCAAGTTCTCAGTCGTCAACACCCCAAAAGCCACGGGACATCCCGTTTCCTCCGTGACGTTCCTCAAACCCGCCGCGACTTCCGTCCCGATATGCTCGTGATGGGAGGTTTCCCCCCGGATCACCGCGCCCAATGCGATGATGCCCTGGTATTTACCCGACTTGGCCATCCTTCCCGCCACAACCGGGATTTCCCAGGCTCCGGGGACCCAAGCCACCTCGATGTTCTTTTCGGCCATCCCGCGGAACAGGAGGGTTTCCACCGCGCCTTTTAACAGCCGTTGTCCGATCAAGTCGTTGAACCGGCTCACCACGATGGCGATACGGTATTTCGCGCCTTCTGGTTTTCCTTCAATGGTCTTTGGTGTCATTATTCCCTGTCCGCGAGACCGGGGCCATAAAGTGGAGCATTATAGCGGCCTGGCCGTTTTTAGGTGTTTTTCTTGCTTAAAAAATGTCCCATCTTCAAACGTTTTGCGTCCAAATACTTGGCATTCACGGGATTGGGGGGAATTTCGATGGGAACACGTTCCACCACGTTCAACCCATGGCCCTCCAAACCCACAATTTTCTTGGGATTGTTGGTAAGAAGACGAATGTCTTTAATCCCCAAATCCACCAGGATTTGGGCGCCGATCCCATAATCCCTCAGGTCCGCGGGGAATCCCAGCTTCTCATTGGCTTCCACCGTATCCAGCCCCTTGTCCTGGAGCTGATAGGCCCTGAGTTTGTTCAGCAATCCAATGCCGCGCCCCTCTTGCCTCATATAGAGAACGACTCCGGCACCTTCCTTCTCAATATGACTCATGGCGGCGTGCAATTGCTCGCCGCAATCGCACCGGAGGGATCCGAAAACATCGCCGGTCAGGCACTCGGAATGGACGCGGACAAGGACCGGGCCGCGCCCAATCTCCCCCTTCACGAAGGCGAGGCTGTCATCGTCTTCGGTGACGGTCTTGTAAACGATTACTTTCCACTCGCCGGTTTCCGTCGGCAAGGGCACTTCCAGGACACGGCGGACCAGTTTTTCTTTCTCGCGGCGGTACCGGATCAACTCGGCGATGGTGATCATGGTCAAGCCGTGTTTGCCGGCGAATTTTTCCAAATCCGCCATGCGGGCCATCGTCCCATCGTCCTTCATGATCTCGCAAATGACGCCTAAGGGCTTGAGGCCCGCCAATTTGGCCAGGTCGATCGTGGCCTCCGTATGACCCGCCCGGCGAAGGACGCCGCCCGCGCGGTACCGGAGGGGAAAAACATGGCCGGGTTTTACCAGGTCCGAAGGCTGGGACTGGGGATTGACCATGATTTGGATGGTCTTGGCCCTGTCCGGCGCGGAAATGCCGGTCGTGATGCCTTGGCGCGCGTCCACGGAAACGGCAAAGGCGGTACGAAAACTGTCCTCCTGCTCGGCGACCATCATGGAAAGCCCCAGCCGGTCCAGGTCCTCACCCAACATGGGCACGCAAATGAGGCCGCGCCCTTCCCGGGCCATGAAATTGACGGCTTCCGGCGTGGCCTTTTCCGCGGCCATGACGAGATCGCCCTCGTTCTCGCGGTGCTCGTCATCGACCACCACGACCATTTTCCCTTCGCGGATGTCTTGGATGGCTTGTTCCACTTTTTTCAGTTCCACGGCCTTCCCCTTAAAGATAGGTGTCCAAAAGCATTCCCCGGATCTCATCCAGGGCCGCCACGATCCTCATGGAATCCTGTTGCCCCGCCAAGAGCATTTGGCCCAGGTTTTCCACCGCCTCATCCACCTTCTGCATCGTCAGGTAGATCACGAATTTGCCGTCTTTCTTCTTGCCATGGCGTTCCTCCACGCGGAGGGAACCCTGGACCACCCGGTGCATGAACCTTTTCACCGAGGCCTTGTAATCCTCGAATTCCTTCCGCCCCTTGGAAGCGTAAAGCCTCTTGCCCTTCTCTTCCA
This sequence comes from bacterium, assembly GCA_035524855.1. GTDB lineage: Bacteria > Oederibacteriota > Muellerivitia > Muellerivitales > Muellerivitaceae > DATKOC01. The sequence continues at coordinate 4,271 of DATKOC010000004.1, read as the reverse complement.
CGTCCACGATCAAGCCGCTCAACTCCGACCGGAGGATGGAATCGTTGATCTTTGAAATCCGTTCATTGAGGGCGGGCGCGAACAAAGGTGACAAGGGCTGGGGTTTCCCGAACTCGCCGTCACCGACTTTTTCAACTTTCACGGTTTTGTCCCCTGGGCGCCATAGGGCGCCGATAATTTCAAAACGTATTTCGCCAGCATGTCCGCCTCCACCTGGAGGGGATCGCCGGCCTTTTTATCCCCTAAACAGGTATTTCTCAAGGTATGGGGGATCAAGGCGATTTCAACCTCGTCACCCTCGACCGAGGCCACGGTCAGGCTAACGCCATCCAATGCGATGCTCCCCTTTTCCACGACATAGGGAACCACCGATGGGGGAACCCGAACCTTCAACCGGGCGCCTTCCCCTTCCTTTTCCAAGGCTAGGATTCGCCCCAACCCGTCAATATGACCCTGGACGAAGTGCCCTCCAAGGGGCTCCGAAAGCGTGAGGGGAAGCTCCAGGTTGACCGCTTCCCCCATTTTCAACTTTCCTAAATAGGTTCTTTCAATCGTTTCCGGCACCGCCTGGAAGGAAACGGAGGGTGGATTTATTTCCACCACCGTGAGGCAACAGCCGTTGACCGCCAGGCTGTCGCCCACCTTGAGCTTGTGGGAAAGTACCGGTGCTTCCAAGGAGAGCCGCAAACAATCCCCTTGGGGCTCGTTTTTTTGGACCTTCCCGATTTCCTGCACAAGTCCGGTAAACATCTAGATCTTCCCCGTCATTAAGAAATCGTTCCCGATTCTTTCCACCCTTAAGTCTTTCAACCAGGGGGCTCCATTCGCGTTGACCACTCCCCCGCCGCCCACCCAGGGGCGGCTTTGATGGCCCAAGTTTTCGGGTGAAATGAAAAGGGCGGCTTCATCGGCCAGCCGTTCCTTAAGGAAGGAGGCATGGACTTCGCCCCCTCCTTCCACCATCAGGCTCCGCACCTGGAGGGAACTTAAAACCCCCAAAACGGCCTTTAACGATAACATTTTTCCACTGAAAGGAACCCTAAAAACGCCAACACCTTTCTTTACCAAAGTTTTTTCCCGGGAACGGGAGGCCCGATCCGAGGCAAAAACAATCGTCTGAGGCGCGCCCTTGAAAATCTCAAGCTCAGGCCCACATTCCAAACGGGAGTCCAGGATTACCCTCATGGGCCAGCCGTCCTGGCGATGGTAACCCGGCAACCGGACGGTCAAGGAAGGATTGTCATCTTGGACCGTTTTTCTTCCCACCAGGATCGCGTCCATCCTGGAACGGAGCTCGTGGGCCCGGCGACGGGCTTGGGGTCCCGTAATCCAACGGGGACCGGTTCCCCATCGGGCGATTTTTCCGTCCAAGCTCAAGGCGGCCTTTAATAATACCCAGGGCCGGCCATGGGTGGCGCTGAATAGGAAGGGTTCGTTTAAATGGGCGGCCTCCTTCCCGAATAAACCGACTTCAATCCTCACGCCGGCATTTATAAGTTTCCGAAAACCCAGCCCGCGCACCAGAGGGAAAGGATCTTTCATGGCGCAAACCACTCTTTTAATTCCGGCCCGGATCAGGGCCTCCGCGCAGGGCGGAGTCTTCCCGTAATGGCTACAGGGCTCCAAGGTAACGTAAAGTGTCGCGCCACGGGCCTTCGGACCCGCCTCCCGCAAGGCGATGATCTCAGCGTGCGGTCCCCCATACCGGGAATGACCGCCAGAGCCTATTACCCTTTCTCCTTTCACGAGCACCGCCCCCACTTTTGGATTAGGGGAGACATATTTTCCACGCGCTTCCGCCAACAGAAGCGCTTGTCGCATGTATTGAGCGTCTTTTTTGTTGGTCATTTCGTTGGTTTCGATGCTTTCATAAAGTCGCTCCGCCCAGTATGCATTAGGCCCAAGGGCCGTTCAAGAGAGGGTGGTTGAGGCCTTTCCGCTTTTCAATTGAAGCCTCAAAGGTTAAAATTTCCCGTCTTTTCCGGATTTTCGCCTTACTAACTTAAGGAGCACGCGATGCCCATCCTCGTTTTGGTCCGCCATGGACAGTCTCAATGGAACCTGGAGAATAAATTCACCGGCTGGGTGGATGTTCCCTTGACGGAGCAGGGTGAAAAGGAAGCCAAACGGGCCGGGGAGCATTTAAAAGGGAGGAAATTCGACGTGGCCTTCACCTCCGACCTTCAGCGAGCGCAAAAGACCCTCGCCATCGTTCTCCAGGAGATCGGCCAAACCGGGATTCCCGTTTTAAAGGACAAGGCCCTGAACGAGCGTCATTACGGCGCGCTTCAAGGTTTGAACAAGGCCCAAACCGCCGAGAAATATGGGGACGACCAAGTCAAGGTTTGGCGCCGCAGCTATGATGTCCCTCCCCCGAAGGATGACGCCGGTTTTTCCGAATCGTTGAAAGATACCGCCGCCCGTACCCTTCCTTATTTCGACTCGAAAATCGTCCCCTATTTGAAACAAGGGAAGAATGTCCTCGTGGCGGCCCACGGAAATTCACTCCGTTCCATCGTGATGCACCTGGAACACCTGACCAGGGAACAGGTTCTGGAGCTCAATCTCGACACTGGTGTCCCCCGTGTTTATGACCTGGACAGGGACCTGAACATCCTTTCGTCGAAGGACCTCAAGTAAACAGTCTTCAGCTCTCGGGTGTCAGGGACGGGCAAAAGCTGAGCCTGGGCGCCTACGGATTATCGGGATAAAAGGATCAACCTCGTGCGAAGAAAATCCAGTTTAGCCCTCTTGCTTTTGTTGTTACTCGCGGCCTGCGCCCCCAAGCGTCCCCTGGTTAAACCCGTTCCCGCCGTTCTCCCGCCGCCCCAACCCCCGCCCATGACCGAAAAACAGCTGTTGGGACTGAGAACCCCCCATGGATTGGTCAGCGATCCTGATACGGGACAATATGCCCTCAAGGATGTGATGGAAGCCTATTGGGCCATGAAGGCCGAGGCCGCCCGGGCGGGTTGGCGCCTTATCCTGGTATCGGGTTACCGCTCCTTTTATTCCCAAAGGCGGGTTTGGAACAATTACGACAAACCCCTGCTGGCAAACTCCGACCTCAGCCAAAAGGCGCGGGTTCGGAGCATCATGAGCGTGGTTTCGGTGCCGGGACTTTCCCGCCACCACTGGGGCACCGAACTGGACATCTCCGAGGAAACCTTGCGGGGCCGCCTTCTGAAGATCAACAAGGATACGCCCAAGAAGGTGATCGACTTCTACGCCTGGATGGAGGAAAACGCGCCAAGATTCGGGTTCTGTAAGGTTTACTTGGGAATCAAGGGGGCGGTGGTGGACGAGCCCTGGCACTGGAGCTACTTCCCTTTTTCCAAGTTTTACGCCCGGCAGTTCATGGACATCAAGGATTTCAAGCCCATTATGGACATCAAGGTGGATGAGGTGGATTACCTGATGAGGAACTTCCCAAAAATCCTGAAACGCGAGACCCAATCCACCAACCCGGAATGCGCCCCCGAGGATTACCCGGAGCCTACCGCCTCAATCCGATGATTTTCAGGGACTGACGGGCCAATCTCACCTTCAACTTATCCCCCATGAGAAATGGCACCGATAAGTTCGGACCATCCACGAAAACACGGCCATCCTTCATTTGGGACACCACTTCCAGGAATTCGCCGGGGACCAGGACCCCCTTCAAAAGCCGACGGGGACCGAATTTTCGATGGTAGGCTTCCCGCACCACAAATTGAAATTTACGGTCCAATACCCATAGCATTTTTCCACCCGCTGATAAGGCGGCGGCCGTGGACCCGGCCGCGGTGCTGATCCAAACCCCGCTGGACATTTGTTCCTCGGCCTTATTCCCAACCCTTAAAACGTATCGGGAAGTCGCCGCCGGGCTCAGGGCGGTCACCAAGAGGTCGTTGAGGACCGGCCAATGGCTCTTCTTCCCGTTGATGGAAAATTCCAGACGAGCCACGGAAGAGGGTTTTAAACTTCCCTTGAGATAAGCTTTCAGTAACGATGGAAAGGTGGCGAGGTTACAGGCGCTAAACCGAGCCACGCTGCGTTTGGGGTCGGAATTGACCCCCATCAAAGGGGCCTTCCCCACGTAATGGGAACAATCCAGGAGGGTTCCATCCCCGCCGACGGAGATGACCAATTGGTAGCGCCGGTCCACCCTCTTGAGATGGTGGATTTGGTCCCGCCGGACCATCTCGAACGGGATGCACTCATTCGCCAGGGTTTCCCGAACCCCTTTCAGGGTTTCGCTATGCCTTACATGACTTCCCCGGATGAGGGAC
>DATKOC010000003.1:0-3989 GCA_035524855.1 bacterium | reverse complement strand
CAGTTAAAGGGAACCGCGAAGCCGGAAACCACATTGCCCCGGTTGAGCCCGTAATGAAGGAAAGTGGGGGCTATGAGGGCCAGCATCGGTAGGGAACCCAGCGTGAAAAAGACCAAGGGCATTCCCCCGTGGGTTTCCTTAAATTGGACGAAAAGGGAATAGGCCGCCAGGGGCAGGAAGTAAACGTAGGAAAAGTGAAATTGCATGATCCAGAAAAGCGAGAAACCCATAAGCGCGTTGGCCCACAAAGGCGGGACAAGGCGCAAGGTGAAAGCCGGGATTGTCTCCATGAAGCCGACAAAAAACAAAACGCTGGGCAGGAAGTTATAAGCGGGGTTGATGACATGGCCGTACTTGACCAGGGTCCAGGGTGTCACCGAGATCCAGAGGAAAAGCCAGGCGAAGGGGAGCGTGGGAACCCGCTTTGAAATGTACCAGGCGAGAAGGGCCGCCCCCAGGGTGGTCATCAAGGCCAGGAGGATGAAGGGGGTTTCCGGAATGGGAAGGAGATAAAAGGGCCAGCCGATGACGATGCCTTCCAGGGCTCCGGGGATCTGGCTGGTGAATCCGGGGTTCTCCGAACCCGTCACGTCGGGACCAAAGTAAGGCCAGGTACCCGTGGTGTAGCACTTCAAGCCGATCAAGTAGGTCTGGACCTCGTCGGGTTCCTGCCATTGGGACTGCAGTAATCCGTAAAAAAGGCGGACGAGGAAGATGAAAAGGAACAAAAGGAGGAAGCGGGTCCGGTTGGGCATGGCGTATTTTAACCCATCGTGAAAAAGACGCATGAAAGTGAAGCGCTTTTTTCGGCCTCCTTGGCGCGGTCCCCGGAGGGCCTGGAAAGGCTGTTATAATATCGTCGCGATCCACCTTCCCCGTCGATTTCACCCCGGTTTTGAAAGGCTTCTAAACCGATGATTTTCCTCCTCTTTGAGATCGACCACCCCGAGCTTTTCGATTCCGAGGGCATCCCCGAGGCCGACCACATCAAGGCCTGCCAGCATTTCCTCCTGGAAGAGATCCTTTTTAAGAACGGGGTCCATTGGATGAAGCGCACTCCCCGCGGACTGCTCTCGGCTTTTGAGGGAGGCGACGCCCCGGGCAAGATCCAAGGACGGCCCGCGGAAGCCGCCATCGCCATCCAAAAGGATTTTCAAGGCCACCTCTGGGACCGGTTCGGGAAAGGAAAGGTCCGGGTGGTGCTTCACGCGGGGGAAGCCGAGAAGTTCGGGCAAACCTACGTCGGTCCCGACGTCACCCACGCGCGGAAACTCCTGGACGCGGCCTATGGCGGCCAAATCCTCATGACCGTCCCCGCGGTGCACCATATCCCCCTGCCGCCCGGCGCGCGGCTGTTGGACCTGGGCGTCCACACCCTCAAGGACCTCAGCGATCCCCAAACGATCTATTCGCTCCAACACCCCGAGCTGAGCCAGGCGGAACAGCCACCCCTCCGTTCCTTCGAAACCTACCGGCACAACCTCATTCCGCAAAAAACCGCCTTCTTCGGGCGGGAGGACGAGATCCGGGAAATCCGGGAATTGCTGACCCACTCCCAGACCCGCCTGGCCACCCTCGTGGGCCCCGGCGGGTTCGGGAAGACCCGGTTGGCGCTCCAAGCCGCCGCGGACATGGTGGAAAAATTCAAGGACGGGGTTTACCTCGTCAGCCTGGCCCCGCTCCTGATGGGGGAGCTGATGGTGGGAAGCATCGCCAACACCATCAAGTTCTACTTCTTCGGGCCGGAGGAGCCCAAGACCCAGCTCCTGCACCACCTGCGGGAAAAAGAAATGCTCCTCATCCTCGACAACTTCGAGCACATCATCGAGGGTTCGGACCTGGTCAAGGAAATGCTCGACGCCGCCCCGAACTTGAGGGTCCTCATCACTTCCCGCGAGGGGTTGAGGATCACCGGCGAGAAAATTTATGAGGTGCGGGGACTGCGGTACCCCGCCCGGGGCCAAACCCTGGAAATGGAGGCCTCCCCGGCGGTGCAATTGTTCCTCAAGAACGCGCGCCGAATCCGTCCCGACTTCAGCCTCAAGAACGAGGATCGGGATTCCCTGCTCCAGATTTGCCAGCTCTTGGAGGGGATGCCCTTGGGGCTGGAACTCTCGGCCAGCTGGGTGGCGTCGCTTTCCCTCAAGGAGATCGCGGACAAGATCGAAAGCAGCCGGGACTTCCTCGCCACCACCATGCCCCATCTCCCGCCCCGGCACCGTTCCCTCCGCGCGGTTTTCGAGTATTCCTGGATCCTCCTCAACCCGTCCCAAAAGGAGGTTCTCAAGGACATCGCCACCTTCAAGGGTGGTTTCGACGCGGCGGCGGCGCGCAAGGTGGCGGGGGCCAGCCCCGTGATGCTGGACTACCTGGAGAACAAGTCCCTCCTGCGCAAGCGGTCCGACCAGCGCTACGAGATCCACGAGCTATTGAAGTTCTACGCCAAGGAAAAGCTCTTCGACGACCCCGTCGGCAAGGAAAAAGCCTTTGACGCGCACAGTCTTTACTATTCCCAGGTCGTTTACCACTTGGGCAAAAAACTTTACGGTACCGGCCAACAGAAAGCCCTGGCGCAACTGGTCCTGGACAGGGAAAACATCCTGGAGGGCTGGAAGAGGGCCGTGGAGTTCCGGCGGGAAAGGGAAATCGGGGACTATCTTGACGGGCTCTTCGGCATTTTCGACACCAAAGGGTGGTTCCAGGAGGCGCGGGAGGCCTTCCAAGGCGCCGCGGAAAGCTTGCGTGAAAAATACGGCCGGGCCATCCCCACGGCCAAGTCGAAGGTTTTGCTCGCCCGTATCCTGGCCCGCTGGGCCGCCTTCGAGAATGGCATGGGCCAAGCGCGCAAGGCGCGGCACCTGCTCGAGGAGAGCCTGGAGCTGTTCAAGTCCGCCAATGCCCCCCTCCAGTCCGGCTTCGCCTTGAGCTGCATGGGGGTCGCCCTCGAAAGCACGGGCGATTACGCCGGCGCCCGCCGCCATTACGAGAAGAGCCTGCAAGTCTACCAACGACTCAAGGACCGGCCGGGGATCGCCTGGGCCCTGAACAACCTAGGGCATATTTCCCTCCGGACGGACGATTACGCACGGGCCCAGAAACTCATTCGACAGAGCCTCGCTTACTCGGAATCCCATGGGGACCGGCGGGCCGCCGCCTATTCCAACAACTTGTTGGGGGATGTCCTTCGGGAACTGGGCATGGCGGAGGAAGCCAAGGCCCATTACCAGAAGGGCCTGTCCAACTACCTGGAAAGCGGGGATCGCCGGGGGGTCGCCTGGTCCTTTTCCAACCTGGGGACGATGGCGGAGAAAGTCGGGGACTACGCCGGCGCCCGCCAGATGTACCTGGAAGGCATGGCCATCTCGCGGGACCTGGGAGACCGACGGGCCCTGGCCTGGGCCAAAGGTTTGATGGGCATCACGGCGTGGGACATCGGGGACTACAAGGAAGCGCTCCAACTTTATGAGGAAGGCCTGTCCCTTTACCGGGAAGCGGGGGACGCCCGCGGGGAGGCCTGGTGCCTGGACCTGGCTGGGAACGTCCACCTCGCCCAAGGCGAAGACCAAGAGGCGGAAAAAAATTACACGCACGCCTTTTCGCTCCTGATCAAGGAAGGCGTTAATTTGCAGAATATCGCCTGGAACTTCTATCACTTGGGCGCGGTCTCCATTTCCCGGAAGCGATACGCCGAGGCTGACGAGCGCTTCCATAAGGCCCTGGGTTATTTCCACAAGTCCCGCGATACCGTGGGCCAGGTGGGCACCTTGATCCAACTGGGCGAGATCGCTTGCGCGAACAAGGATTTTTCCGCCGCCGAGAAATACTTCCGCGAGGCCGTTCCGCTGGCCTTGCGTGCCGCCGCCCGCCCCCAATTGGTGGACTTGCTGGCGGGCTTGGCGCGGCTGAAGAAGGCCCAGGGGGAGGAATCCAAGGCCATCGGATTCCTCATGGTGGCGCTCAATCACCCCACCTGCCGCCAGCAGACCAAG
>DATKOC010000002.1:0-8885 GCA_035524855.1 bacterium | reverse complement strand
GGTGACGTTGCCCACCTTGAACTCGCGCGCGGATTTGCCCATGGCCTTGCCGGGAATTTCCGGGGCCAAGGCCTCCGCCAAGGGGGTGTCAGGGGATTCATTCTCTTTTGGCAACACGCTCATATTTCACCCGTTCGTTTTAATCAAAAGCCACTTCATGGACGCCGGCCATTTTCGACAGCCTCTGGCTGATACGGCGTCCTTCCGCGACTGGTATCGGCTTGAAATGAACCACGATGTACTTCTCGCTGGGCGTGGGGGACTGCACCTCCGCCCGGACGATCTTAACGCCCATGTCCCTGAGAATTTGTTTGGTGTCCTCGATCAAATGGCCCCGCACCCTGGCGTGGATGCTCACGGTGTGGTAAAGGTGGCTTTCCACGTAATCGTCCACCCAGTTCATGAAATACAGGACGACCATCACCAGGGCGGTCGTCAGCAGGGCGCCGACGGTAAAACCGCATCCCACCGCCAAACCGATCCCCGAGACCACCCAAAGGCTGGCGGCGGTCGTCAGCCCCGTCACGATGCCTTCCCGGGACCTGAGGATGGTGCCCGCCCCCAGGAAGCCGATGCCCACCACCACGTTGGAGGCGATGCGGCCCGGATCGAGGCGCTGGGCGCCGGGAAACAGGTCCAGCATGGACACGGATACCATCATCACCAGGGCGGAACCGATGCCCACCAGGATGTGGGTGCGGAAACCGGCGGGCTTGCGGAGTCGTTCCCTCTCCCAGCCGATGACGCCGGAAAGGGCGGCGGCTAGGACCAACCGAAGGCCGATGTCTTCCCAACCCAGGGTAAATGTAACGGGACTCATTCGATTATGATAACAGGAAGGGATGTAGGCTAAAAGGCCGCCTGGGGCATGGCCGTCATGGAAAGGGAGGATTTGCGGCCTTGCGCCAGGTGATGGGCCCCCAACCCGGCCACCATGGCCGCGTTGTCGGAGCAATATTTCGGTGGCGGCACCCGAAGGAGGGTCCCGGTGGACTCCACCTCCCTCTGGAGGACGTCCCGAAGGGCCTGGTTGCAGGCCACCCCGCCCCCCACCACCAGGCTTTTGGGCTTGAAGTGCCCGAGGGCCAGGCGCACCCTTTGGGTGATTTCCTCCAGCACGGTGTTCTGGAACTTAGCGGCCAGCTTTTGCCGCGACCTCTCATCGGTAAGCGGGTTCTTTTTGATCTCCAAGGCCACCGCGGTCTTCAGGCCGCTGAAGGAAAAATCCTGGCTGCCGTCCTTCATGCGGGAAACAGGGAATTTTTCCGTGACCTCCGGGGCCTGTTTGGCCAGTTTCTCAAGGATCGGCCCGCCGGGATAGCCCAGTCCCATCAACTTGGCCACTTTGTCGAACGCCTCCCCCGCCGCGTCATCCCGCGTGGAACCCAGCAGTTGGTAGGCGCCCCAATTTTCCATGTGGTACAACTCGGTATGCCCCCCGGAAACCGCCAAACCCAGGGCCGGAAACCGCACGGGGGAATGGTCCAGTTGGACCGCGTAAAGGTGGGCCTCGATATGGTGCACCGCCGCCAGGGGAAGTCCCAGTTGGAAAGCGAGGCCCTTGGCCGCGGACACACCCACCAGCAGGGCCCCGATCAAACCGGGCGCGTTGGTCACCGCGATGCCGGTCAAGTCCCCGAAGTTGGTTTGGGATTGTTTGAGCACTTCCTCGACGAGGAAGGGAAGGCTCTCCAAATGCCGCCGGGAAGCCACCTCCGGCACCACCCCGCCGTAGCGGCTGTGCAGGTCCATTTGCGTGGCGACCTCATTGGCCAGGACGCGGTAGCCGTCCTCCACGATGGCCACCGCGGTCTCATCGCAGGAGGATTCAATTCCCAAAACCAAAGATGACATAGTTTTCCTTAAATTTACTTATCGGTCGTTGCGAGGAATGACCGCCGAATAAGCGGTCGGTTATGACAAAGCAACCTCAGTTTAGACAAGTCTTTTCCAAAATAGGGGTGCTTCGTCGTTGACGGCTTCCTATTCGGAAGCCACTTCTCGCAATGACAGCATCATTTAACTATTTCAGAAGCGTAAACGAACTGGATTCCCTGTTCCTTCAGCGCCGGAATGGCCCCCTCCAGGGTCTTGAGGGTGAGGGCCTTGAAATGGCCGATCCCCACCGCCAGCCCCTTCCGTTTGGCCCGGGAAACCAACTGGCTCAGCTGTTTCAGGATGGCCTCGGGCGTCTCCACGTTGTCGAGGAAAACATCCCGGTGGGCCACGGGCAAACCCGCCTTTTTCGCCACCGGCTCCACCACCGATTGGGCGGTGGTGCGGGAATCAATGATGAACATGTCCCGGCCCTTTAAAACCTGGCAAACTTCCCAGATCAATTCCGGGTCGGTGGTGGCGACGCTTCCCATGTGGTTGTTCAACCCCCGGCAGTGGGGCAACCCGGAAAGGGCCCGCTCCACTTCAGCCTTCACTTGGGGGTCGCCCATGCCCTTCTTGAGGATCTCCTTGTAGTTCCCCCCCACCATTCCCTTCTCATGCCCTTCCATGGGCATGTGGCACATAACCTCCACGCCATGGGATGGAAATTCCTCCGCCAGACCCGTTGAAAACTCCGCGTCCGGGATGATGGCCACCGTTACAGGTACTTTGAACCCGTAGAGAGCTTCCAAAGCCTCACCTTTTTGATAACCACCGTCATCGATGATAAGACAAATTCTAGACTTAGGTTCCGGCTCGAAGCTGATGTAAACAGGACGCCATTCGAATGTAAATTCGAAGGAGTAGGTTTCCTTGTCTTGCTCAACCTTAGCCCCCAACGATTGAGCCACTGCCTTGAATTGCTCATTGATTTGAGGAAATTTATACTGTGGAGGTTCGCGGAACCACTCGATATAACTCGGAAAAACCCTTCCTTGAACCGTCACGGAATGGGTTTCAACTTCCTTATTCAAAAGCTTCAAAAGGTCCATATCCTGAAGCTTTTGGTTCAGTGCTTTGAGGAGCTTGTCCGTGGCTTCGGCGGGATCTCCCTTGAAATAAGCGGAGGTGGATAGCGGGCCAAGGCCGTTTCGGGTGGGGCCCGCGAGGTAGCGCGATACCAAGAACCAAACGGCCACGATGGCCGCCAGCACCACCGCCAGGGTCAGGAGAGAGGCCTGGACGTTTCCTCTCTCTCCCGCGATCCTGGCTTTACGGATTGTCCTTGTCCTCGGACTGATCCTTATCTTGCTCAAGGTCTTTTCCGTTTTTCTTGGCCCGTTCTTCCTCAAGTTTCTTCTCCCCGGCCTTTTCTTCCTTGCCCTTCTTCTTGGGGTATTCGGCGAACAACTGCTTGCTGATCTTGCCGCCGTCCTCGATGATTTGCTCGGCCACTTGGACCTGCTTGTCCTTCAAGACGGAAAGCTCGCGCGCGTCCTTTTCGCCCAGCTTCTCGCGGATGAGCTCAACATAAAGGCTGTTCCTCAGGTAGTCCTCGTCCTTCTTAAGCTCCTCGGTGTCGATCTTCTTCACGTTTTTCGCGCAGTAGGCGTAGAAGCGGGCCATCAATTCCGGCGTCACCTCGGTGTCCCGCGTGACCTCCATGCCCCCCTTGACCAGCTCCTTGGCGAACTTGTTGGGGATCTGCTTGCTGTAAACCTTGATCGTGGACTCGGAAATCTCGTGGTTCCGCAAATCCAGGTCCGGGTCGATGCCGATGCCGTGGATGCAGACGCCCGAGGGGGTGTAGTACTTGGCCATGGTGAGACGCAAGGCCGCCCCGTCGCTGTTGTCGAGCGGCAGGATGGTCTGCACCGAGCCCTTGCCGAAGGTCTTGGAGCCGATCAGGACCGCCCTTTTCCAGTCCTTCAGGGCGCCCGCCACGATCTCGGCCCCCGACGCGCTTCCCTCGTTGACCATGCACACCACGGGCTTATTCTTGTCGAACTTCTCCCCGTCGGTGGCCTTGAATTCCTGCGTTTGGTTGGCGCTGCGGCCCTTGGTGGAGACCAGCATCTTCCCTTTCTCCGTGAAATAATCGGAGACCCCGACCGCCTCGTTCAGGAGGCCTCCCGGATCGTTGCGCAGGTCCACCACCAGGCCCTTCAAAGGGCCCTTCTTTTTCAGGTCGTCCACCGCCTTGATGAAGTCGTCGGTGGTGTTCTCGATGAACTCGGTGATTCGAACGTAGCCGATCTGGTGGGGAAGCATATAGGAGTGGATGCTCTCGATCTTGATGGAATCCCGGATCAGGGTCACGTCAAAGGGCTCGCCCAGGCCTTCCCGCGCGATGGTAATGGTGACTTTCGTGCCGATCTTGCCCCGCAACCGCTTGACCGCGTCGTTGATGGTCATGGTGTCGGTCTTCTCGTCCCCGATCTTGGTGATCCGGTCCCCGGCCTTCAGGCCCGCCCGGTCCGCGGGCGTCCCCTCGATGGGGGAAATGATGGTCAGGCGGTCGTCCTTGATGGCGATTTCGATACCCAACCCACCGAATTTGCCGGAGGTCTCGGTCTGCATCTCCTTGTAATCGTCCGGCGGCATGAACTGGCTGAAGGGGTCGAGGGTGTTGACCATGCCTTGCAGGGCCCCGTAAACCAGGTCCTTGGGGTTGGTCTTGTCCACGTCCACGTATTTTTCCCGGATGATGGCCAGGGCCGCCGTGAAGGGTTGGAGGTATTTATAAACATCCTCGGAGGTTTCCTTGGGGTGGGCGGCGGACTGGGTGGCGGCTCCGGCGCCGAAACTCACGGCGCAGAGGGCCAACAGCAGGAATGCGGTGGTTAAAAGCGATGGGCGGCGGTCCATGACATCCTCCAAAAACGAATAATTAAGAATTTTGAATTAGAGTGTTTTCCCCCACGTTTCCGAAAAACAAAAAAATAAAACGTGGGGACGTCCTCATTTTCAATTCTCATTCTCCAATGGATGAAATGAGGGTAACCGGGGGTTAAAAACTTTCAGAAACTCAAAACTTAGAACTCACCACGGTTTTAGTGGCGGGCAAGCCAGCGGACGGGATCCTGCGGCACTCCATTCTTGCGGATCTCAAAATAAAGGCTGCTGCCCACCAGGGAACCGGTGTCCCCAACCGTGCCGATGACCTGGCCGGGTACCACCCTGTCTCCCTCGGAAACAGTTAAATCGGAGGCTTGGGCGTAGAGAGAATAATACCCTTCCCCATGGTCCAAAATCACCAATTTTCCATAACCTTTGAACCAATCGGCGTAACGCACGCGGCCTTCCGCGATGGCTTTGATGGGGGTTCCCGGCGGCGCCTGGATTTGGACGCCGCTGTTGTCCACCACCGCGTTGAACTCCTTGTTCTTATGCTTGCCGAAAGCGTAATCGGGCAGGATGGTCCCCGACACCGGCCAGGGAATGCTCCCCCGGCTCACGCGAAGGCCCTTGCCCGCGGGAACGTAAACCGAACGCTTTTTGGCTTCCTCAGCCTGTTGCAGGAAAAAGGAGACTTTGGACTGAAGTTCCTGCGCCTGGGCGTTCAACTCCGAGATGGCTTGTTCCCTCAGGGCCTGCTTTTTGCGGATCGAGGTCAGGAACACCGTTCGGTTCTTCCGCTCACTCGAGTAGTTTCTCTCCTGGCGGCCCAACACATCCACGATGCGCTTCTTGCGGTGTTCCTCGTGGCTCCATTGCGCCGAGTCCTCCTCCAGCTTTTCCTGCTGTTGGACGGTTTGCGAGAGCAGTTTTTCGTTGCTCCGGGCGAGGGTCATCTCGAAGTTAAGTTTCCGGGCGAAGTCGCCGAAACTCTCGGCGTCCAGGAGCCCCCCCAGGAAGGGGGTGCGAAAGGACATCCGAAAGAGGGCCTGGAGGCGCCTCTTCAGGAGCTGCCGGCTGGTGCTCAACTGGTCCCGGTTGCTCTTCATCGCCCCCTGGAGGCCGTCGATCCTCCGACGGGTTTCTTCCAAGTCCTGCTGGTTGGCCTCCTTTTCCCGTTTAAGTTTTCCCAGGGTTTGGTCCACTTTTTGAAGCCTCGTTAAGACGTTCCGCTCCTTCACTTCGGACTGTTTTTGCTCCAGTTGTTTTTGCTTGAGTTGTTTTTGGATGGCGGCCAGGTTTTTCTTGTTCTGGCTGAGTTTCTTCTTGATCTGGTGGACGCTCGGCCCGGGCGTAGCCTGCGGGGCGGATACAGTCGAATCTTGTTGGGCGTTCAATAAAATCGGAATCAAAACGAGGAGAATAATGAAATTTTGAATGTTTGAAATTTTCACGAAGTGAAAATCCTTAGTCTTTTTAAAAGAAAAGAATCCTGCGACGGATTCCTCCTCAATTCATAATTCCTAATTCAAAATTTATAATTGCTCTTATTGAAGTTCCTTGACCCATCTCTTCTGCAGGGCCAGGAAAGCCCCCAGGGCCCCCAGGATCATTCCCAGTAGGACCAGGGTTTGGTAGAGGCTCCACCATTCCTCGGAGGACAGGGCCAGGAGAAAGTCGAAACTGCCGTATTTTTGGAGGAGAAGTCCCGCCCAATGGCGCGCCGCCCCCAATAGGACCACCACCAGCAGGCCGCCGCAAAAGCCTTGCAGGACCCCCTCCCAAAGATAGGGCCCCCAACGCATCCAGGTGGGAGCGCCCATGCGGGAGAGGAGAATCCAATCCTCCCGGCGGGCCCAAAGCGCGATGGAAAGCGTGTTGGACACGATGAAAAGGGCGGTGAGGAAAATGAACCCACCCAGGAAAAAGCCCACCCATCGGGCCAAGCGGCTCAAGTTCGACACTGTTTCCCACTCCCCCTTACCGTAGCTGACTTCCTCGACGGCACGGTCCCCCTTGAGTTTTTCCACGAGGTCGTCCAAGCGGTCGGTGGCGTCCTTGTTGAGGATGACGCTGATGGAATCGGTGAGGGGGTTCTCGCCCAGGGCCAGGACCATGCGGTCAATCTCGGGGTCCTTGCGGAACTCCTGCAAAGCCGCCTCTTTGGTGACGACCTTCACGGAGGCCACCCGGGGGTCGGCGGCAAGCTGGGCCTGGAGGCGCTTGATGTCGCCGGCGTCGGAGGCGGGCGCCAGGAAAATCGCCATCTCGAATTTCTCCCGCGCCGAGCCCAAGGCCTTGTCCAGGACCCTAGAGATGCCCAGGAAGATGGAGAGCTGGAGCAGGGTAGCCGCCACGATCACGATGATGGCCGTGGAGATGCCGCGGGCGCGGAGGAGTTGCTGGAAACCTTCCTTGAGCACGAACCCCAGGCGCGGGAGGAAATTCATGGGAGGACTTCCTCCAGGGGATAAACCTTGCCCTTTTCCAGCTTGACCCAGGATAGGACGGCGTCCCCGGCCGTCTTTTTGGACTCGGTGAGGAAGGCTTTTTGCTGGGTGGAAAGAACGATCGTGCTTCCCGCCTTGTGGAGTTCTAAGAAGAGCTTAAAGAGCGTGGCTACGGCCTTCTCATCCAGGCCCTGGAAAGGGTCGTCGGCGAGCAGAAGCCGGGGCCTAAAGATCATGGCCCTCAAGGCCAGCACCATGCCGCGTTCCCCCGAGGAGAGGGCCTCGGGTTTGGCGTCGACCTTGGCCCCCAACCCCGCCCTGGAAAGCAGTTTGAAGATGGCCTCGCCGCTCCCCTCCAGGGCCGATCCTTTCGCCTCAAGGATGACCTTGATGTTCTCCCCCACCGTCTTGTCGGGGAAAAGGGCCAGGTCCGGGAAGATCATCCCCACCTCGGAGAGCCATTCCTGCTTGGCGGTACCCGTGAGGGCGTAGATGTCCTTATGGTCCACGCGCAAGACGCCGGAGGTGGGCCTGTCCTCGCCCCCAAGCATCTTGAGGAAGGTGCTTTTGCCGGTGCGGCTTTCGCCGATGACGGCGGTGAAGGAGCCCTCGGGGGCCGAGAAATTGGCGTCGTCCAGGACCTTGACGCCCGAGGAGTGGACTTTCGTGAGGTGGAACGCTTGGATCAGCATGGTCCCGTTTTGGGGGGAAAGTTGGGGGAAGTCGGCATAAGGCTAAATTAAAACAGGAATCCCCTAATCGCAAGAGAAATGGAACTGTCCGCCGGGGTATTTGAGCTCAGTGCCCGGTTTGGAGAGCTTGTTGTCGGCGCTTGGCCCGGTAGATGCGCTTGGCGGCTCGGACGTTCTTTTGGTGTTCCTCAAGGGTGGTGGCGAAAAGGTTGGAACCATCGCCCTGGGCCACGTAGTAAAGATAGGGCACGTCAGCGGGTTCCAGGACCGCTTGGAGCGATTCCAAACTCGGGTTGCAAATGGGGGTGGGAGGAAGGCCCCGATGCAGGTAGGTGTTATAAGGTGACTGGGTGCCAATCTGGGCGTTGGTAAACCAGGGATTCTTGGTGTTTAGGACGTAGTTTAATGTGGCGTTCACCTGCAGGCGCATTTTCTGGTGCAGGCGGTTGAACATGACCCCCGCGATGATGGGCCGTTCTTCGGGTTTTTTGCATTCCTTTTCAATAATGGAGGCCAAGATCACCGCCTGGTAGGTGGTGAGGTTCTTGACCAGGCAACGCCGTCCAAAGTCCTCCCCCACCGCGTCCTGGAACTGCCGGACCAGCAATTCGATGAGTTCGGCGGGACTGGCTCCCAGGGGCACCCGGTAGGTTTCGGGGAAAAGGAATCCTTCCACGCTGGGCCCCTCAACCCCCAACCTTTTCAACAATTCCGGATCGCTCGCCGCCTTCATGAAATCGGCCACGGGAGCCACTTTCATCTTTTCCAGCTCCTGGGCGATTTGATCGGCGGTGAACCCCTCGGGGATCTTAAGGGCCAAGAGTTCGCTCTTCCCCTGGGAAATGGTAGTAACAACCTCCCAGAGGCTCATTCGGGCATTCATGCGGTAAAGCCCGGCCTTCAGCCGCCGGTCGGCATGCGTCAGCTTGGTCAGAACCCGGAAAGGCAGGGCGAAATGGATTATGCCCGCCTCTTTTAATTTCTTGGCGATCACCCTGGCGCTGTTCTTGGAATTGACGGGAACGTC
>DATKOC010000001.1:0-9296 GCA_035524855.1 bacterium | reverse complement strand
AGGTGGATTCCTGGTGCAGGAATTCGACCAAACCGTCGAAGATAAGAACCTTTATAAGGTCGTGACGGACAAACAACCTGACCCGAAGTTGGCGAAGGATATGGAATTCGGCTGGAAGTTAGTGAAACACGTGAAATCAAACGCTATTGTCCTAGTCAAGGACGGCGTTTCCATTGGGGTCGGCGCCGGCCAAATGAACCGGGTTGGCTCCTTAGGCATTGCCATCCAACAGGCGGGTGACAAGGCCAGAGGGAGTGTCATGGCTTCCGACGCCCTTTTGCCTTTCCGGGATTCGGTGGATGCCTGCGCCAACGCGGGAATCGCGGCCATCATCCAAACTGGTGGAAGTGTGCGGGATAAGGAGGTTATCGAAGCGGCGAATCAACATGGAATTCCGATGATCTTTACCAGTTACAGGCACTTCAAACATTGAGTGGAGGATAGGTTGGATATTCTTGTTGTTGGCTCCGGTGGTCGTGAACACGCCATGTGCTGGGCGCTATCCAATTCAAAACGCCAACCCAAGCTTTTCTGCGCTCCGGGTAATGCTGGCATCGCCAAACTGGCCCAATGCGTGGAGATCAAGGCGGAAGATATCGCCGGCTTGGTGAAATGGGCAAAAGAACATAAACCAAGCCTTATCGTGGTCGGCCCTGAGATACCCCTGTGCATGGGCTTGGCCGATGAGTTGATTAAAGAAGGCTTCCAGGTTTTTGGCCCCACGAAGGATGGCGCCCGGATGGAGGGGAGCAAGGATTTCACGAAACAACTCCTCGTTGAAAATAGCATTCCCACCGCCAAGGCGGCGACTTTTACTGATCTTCAAAGGGCTTTGGCTTATGTCCGTAAGGAAGGCGCTCCCATTGTGATCAAGGCCGACGGGTTGGCGGCTGGAAAAGGCGTCACGGTTTGCGAAACCGTGGCCCAGGCCGAGGCGGCGCTTGAGGAGGCCATGGGGAAAAAGGTTTTTGGGGAAGCGGGAAGCAAGGTTGTCATCGAGGAATGTTTAATTGGGGAAGAGGCTTCGATTCTCGCCTTCGTGGATGGGGAAAGTCTCGTTCCTATGGTTAGTGCCCAGGACCATAAACGGGTTTTTGACGGCGACAAGGGCCCCAACACAGGCGGTATGGGCGCCTATTCGCCTGCCCCAGTGGTGACGGAGAAACTAAATGCCGAAATCCTTGAAAAAATTCTTAAGCCTACGGTTACAGCCCTGAAAAAAAAGGGCATTGTTTATAAAGGTGTTCTTTACGCTGGACTGATGATCACCAAGGGTGGTCCCAAGGTGATCGAGTACAACTGTCGCTTCGGCGATCCCGAAACTCAAGTGGTATTACCACGCCTCAAAACTGATTTCGTCAATATCTGCATGGCGGTGGCCCAGGGAAAGTTGTCCCACCTGAAAATCGAATGGGACCAACGGCCTGCCGCCTGCGTCGTCATGGCTTCCGAGGGCTATCCAGGGAATTATCCAAAGGGAAAGCCTATTCAAGGGCTTGAAAAAGCCGCCCAAATTCCCGATGCCTATGTCTATCACGCCGGGACTGCCTTAAAAGATGGACAAATTGTGACTTCCGGCGGAAGAGTGCTTTGCGTGACGGGAGTAGGGAAGGACATCCGTTCGGCGGTGGACACCGCCTATAAGGGCGTTGCCGCAATCCATTTTGATGGCGCGCATTACCGCAAAGACATCGCTTGGCGGGCATTAAAAGGCCGCTGATGGTCTACGGTCGACAGTTGACATCTAGAAATAATCGAACTAAAAATTCAGACCAATCGTCTAATTTCCAGAATTTTTGCCGACTTGACTTTGAAAATACTTTGCTTTTGTGCTGAAAAATGCCGGTTTCTCTGAGAAAATTGAAATTGAAGGGGAAAACGACGTGACTGGACAAGACATGGGTGAGAAAACAAACCTCAAATCATTGCCATATTCCCAGGCCAACTTGCAGCAGGTCGCCAAGGTGATCAAGGACGGCGGGATCGCCGTTTTCCCTACGGACACCATCTACGATATCGGCTGTTCCGTGAAAAAACCGGACGCCCTCAAACGTATTTTCAAGATCAAGGATCGGCCCTTGAACCAGTCCCTTTCGATCCTCATTTCCAGGCCCGAAGTGGCCTTGGAAATCGCTGATTTCCGGGAAAAGGATCTGGATATCCTCAAGAAAATCTGGCCGGGTCCCTGGACGATCATTACTCGTGCCCGGGTTCAATTGGCTCCTGGCGGCGTTGGGCCGGATGGGAGCGTCGCTTTACGTTGTCCGGACCACGGGATCGCCCTGGAGTTGCTTCGCACCGCGGGGGACACGCTGGCCGTTTCCAGCGCGAACTTTTCCGGGAGCAAGAGCCCGGCACGTTTCGACGAAATCGACCCCGAAATCCTCGACCAAGTGGACGCGGCCCTCGATGCGGGCGTCTGCCCCTTGGCGGGGGAAACGGCTATCGCCAAGATCGAAAAAAAGCGGGTCCATATCGTCCGGACGGGCTGCGTCTCTAAAGATGAGGTCGCCAGGGTGGAGACGCTATTATCCCAAATGGTTTCCGAGTAATTACGATCCTCCCGGAGCCGGCCGTTGGCTAAAAAAATCCTGTTCGTTTGCACGGGAAATACCTGTCGCAGTCCCATGGCCGAGGGCTTGTTGAAAAAAATGGCGAGAGAGAGTGGCTGGCCGGTGGAGGTCCAGTCCGCGGGTTTGGCGGCATTCGCGGGGATTCCGGCGGCGCCTGAAGCGGTGGAAGCCTGCCGTGAAAAAGGCGTGGATATTTCCTCCCATCAGACCCAGCCCTTGGGCAAGAACCTGGTTATGGAAAGCGACCTGATCGTGACCATGACCCTCAAACACAAGGAAATGATCCTCAAGAAGATGCCGGCCTTGGAAAACAAGGTCAGCACGCTTTCCGAACTGGCGGGAATGGGCGTCGAGGATGTCGAGGATCCAATTAACCAGCCCCTGGATATTTACCGAAAAACTCTGGATCAGATGGAAGGCTTTCTCGCGAAGGCTCTGGAAAAAATGAAATAATACGTCGGGGGAAAAATGAAAATCACGATTGGTTCGGATCACGCCGGATTTGAGGCCAAACAGGCCCTTGCCCAGCATTTGAAGGAACAAGGCCACCAGGTTGAGGATGTCGGCGCTTACAATTCGGAGCCCAGCGATTACCCCCTTTTTGGGGAAAAAGTGGCGGAGGCGGTTTCGGCCAAGAAGGCGGACCGGGGAATCGTCGTCTGCGGGAATGGGATAGGGATGTCCATTGTTGCGAACAAATTCCCCGGCGTCCGGGCGGCGCTTGTTTTCACGGAGAAGATGGCGAAGGAAACCCGGGAGCATAACGACTCCAACGTTTTGTCGCTGGCGGGCAGGGAGCTGCCGGTGGAAAGCAACCTGAAAATTGCCGATGTGTGGCTAAAGACATCTTTTACCAATGTTGACCGCCATGTCCGCAGGGTTCATGAGATCCAGGACATCGAGAAGGCTCATATCAAATAGGACGGTTCGGAATGAGGCTTGGAACCTGGGGTCGAGCTCTCGCTTTGACGGCGCTTTTCACGGCTGGTTGTTCCCTCAGTCCAGCGGAGAAGGTCGCCCGAGAACAGGCCCTCAAGCAGTCCGTGGATTCCTTCTCCCAGTCGGTGGTGCAAGGTAAATGGGACGATGTTTTCCGGATGTCGGACGGGGGTTTCGAGAATTCCGACAAGCTGAGGAAACTGCTCATGAAAACCTGGGTCCAGGACGCGACCTTGACGGGTGGGGAGATCGCCTCCATGGCCTGGGTCAGCGACGACCTGGCGAAGGTTAAATTGACCTGGACCTTCCAATTGGGAAGTGTCGAATCCTTCTCGAGCGAAACTTTCGTGTGGGGCTGGAACGGAAGTGCTTGGAAATACAAAGGGAGAAGTTTGCGTTGAGAAAGCTTCCCTCAGTCCGCGGTTTTGAGTGTTAGGGTTCGAGTTAATGCAAAAAAAGCCACTTTCTTTTTGGAAAGTGGCTTTTTCTTTTACTGAGAACTTCAAACCGCAAACTGCCTTTGAATTAGCTGGCGGCGGCAACCGGGGCGGGTTTGCGGATGGCCTGGCGTTTCTGGACCTTCCCCGAACGAAGGCAACGGGTGCAAACCAGGATGCGCTGGGGGCGGCCGTCTACGATGGCCCGGATGGGCTGGAGGTTGGCCTTCTGGCGGCGAAGATGAACGCCGGTGATATTTAATCCGATCCCGCCCTCTTTCTTGGATTTACCACGGCGGGTGATCTTGCGGGCCTTGATGGGGCCCTTCGAGCAAATGTCGCAAACTTGAGCCATTGAAAAACTCCTCTTTTCTGAAACAACAGTCGCGCATTATAAGCAAGGCCTTGAAAGATAAACAAGCTTTTTTACCCTGGAAGCCCTTAAAATCAAACCAATCGGACTCTTGCCGGCCTTTCCCAAAGGTGGACGATGCCCCTCCCCGTCAATAAGCAACTGGAAAACTGGTTAAAACCCCTTGAGTTGGAAGAAAAGCAAGGATACGCCAACCGCTCCGTCGTGGGGGGATTGGATCGATTCCTGGTGAGAAGATGCGAGGAATTGATGGGCCAGATTCCGCCCGAAATGAAGGATTTCGCTGATTTCTTGGGGAGCCTCCGTTCTTCCTATACCCAATACATGACCCTCTCGGCGGGGGATCGTGAAGGGTTGGTGACATCCACCCGGAATGACCTGCGAACCTGGATTGGGAAGCTGCCGACAGTCATGCCTGAAGCCGCGGCGTCCCCTATGGATTTGAACGGCCCAGCGATTCCTTTCATCCCCAAGGACAAGCTGAGGGCCTTCCAATTGACGGGGTTAAAGACCGTGGACGACCTTCTCCGTTACGCCCCCAAATGGGCCCTCCACCGGTCCCTGTTTACCCCTATCGCCCAATGCGCCAATCGGGAAGAGGCTTATTTCATCCTTGCCAGGATCAATGGCATCTCACAAACCCGCCGGGGTCGCTTGGAAACGCTCAAGGTCAATTTGGAGGATGGCAGCGGCCATTTGAGTTGGATTTGGTTCAACCGTCCTTATTTGAAGAAGGAACTGTCCAACGGCCGGTGGGTGATCCTACACGGGAATCCCCAGGTCTCCAAATGGGGAAAACAAATCACCGGTAAAGCCGAAACCTACGCTTACCTGGAACCCGAGGAAGAATCGGCCTTGAGGGAAGGTAAGGTGCTTGTTTATTACCCCTCCACGGCCACTTTGACCCAGGATTTTTGGCGAAGAACCCTCGGCAGTCTTTTGGAAGAAATCGGGCCTCGCCTTTCCAATGAAAGGGATAAGCGTTCGAAGTACGATCATTTGAGCCTGAAAGAGGCGATCAAGGCGATTCATCATCCGAGAACCTTGGAGGATTTCGAGGACGCGAGGAAGAAATTGGCTTACGACGAGTTGCTGGCATTGCAGACCTACCTAATCATGAAGCGGCAGGCCATCGAGAGGCGAGAAAAAGGAAGGGATTATCAATTTGAGGGAGACCGAATCGTCAAGTTCCGCAAGGCGATCCCTTATACGCCCACCCAAGCGCAAAAAAGGGTGGTGAAAGAAATCCGGGAGGATATGGCCAGGGCCTATCCCATGAACCGGCTTCTCCAAGGGGATGTCGGAAGTGGCAAGACATTAGTGGCGGCTATTTGTTTTCTTTACGCAGCGGATTCCAACATCCAGAGTGCTTTCATGGCGCCCACCGAGATTTTGGCCCATCAACATTTTCAAAATCTTCAAAAACTCCTGGAACCGGTTGGACTAAGCCTCCTTCTTTTAACCAGTGACATGAAAGCCAAGGCGAAAAGAGAGGCGTTGGAATCCATCGCGCTCGGAAGGGTGGATGTGGCGGTGGGAACCCACGCGTTACTGGAGGAAGGAGTTCGATTCAAGAACCTTGGTTTCCTCGTGATTGATGAACGCCACAAGTTTGGGGTCATGCAAAGGGCTGCCCTGGAGGAAAAGGGAAGGTGGCCGGACTGCCTGATGATGACGGCCACGCCTTTTCCCCGCGCGTTGGTGCTGACCGAATACGGGGACACAGACCTATCGCTTTTGGATGAGTTTCCCAAGGGCCGCAAAACCATCAAGACATTTTGGAGGAGCGAGGGGAAAAAAGAGGAGGTTTATCAATTCGCCAAGGAACGAATGAACAAGGGTGAGCAGGTGTTCTGGGTGTTTCCGGTGGTAGAGGAATCGAAGACCTTCCTGAAATCCGCGGTGCAAATGCACCAGTATTTCCAAAATGATATTTTCCATGGTTTCCGGGTAGGCCTCCTGCATGGGAAAATGGGCAAAGAGGAAAAGGAGCGGGTGATGCGCTCTTTCGCCCAAAAGGAAATCCAATTGCTGGTGGCCACGACCGTTGTGGAGGTCGGCGTGGACGTGCCCAACGCCACGGTCATGGTGGTGGAGCATGCCGAACGGTTCGGCTTGGCCCAATTGCACCAATTGCGAGGCAGGGTGGGCAGGGGTGAGGCGCAATCCTATTGTTACCTCATCACCGCCCCCCTCATGTCCAGCGACGCGGTGGAACGAATGAAGGTGATGACTTCCACCTCGGATGGTTTCAAGCTTTCGGAGTTTGACTTGAGGATGCGGGGGCCGGGGGAGATTTTCGGGGTCGCCCAATCCGGTCGTCGGGAAGGCGGGATCGTGGACTTGAAAAGGGACGTGGAGATCGTCGAGGAAGCCCGCCGAATCGCCCAAACGATATTGAAAACCGATCCCAAGCTCAAAGCGGCGGAAAACCGGGCACTGCGGGAGAACTTGGAATCGAGATACAGCGGGTTGTTGGATTTAGCCCAGATTTCGTGATTTGACCTTTAAAGGAATGACATTGCCCCAAAAATCCCCCGATAAGACAAACCAAAAAACGGCTCCGGGAATGGAAGCGGAAAAACAAGATTCTTGGACAATACTTTTATTGCCGGTCGTTTTAACCTTTGTCGCCTACTTGCCCTCGCTGGGAAATGAATTTGTTTGGGATGATGTCCATAGCATCAAGGATAACCCGAACCTCCAAGGGTTCAGTTCCGAAAATTTCCGCTGGATACTGACGTCCTTCCTGGACGGCAATTGGATGCCCCTGACCCGATTCACCTTCGCCCTGGATTACTTATGGGGTGGGGCCGGCCCCAAGGCTTATCATTTCACGAACATGATTCTCCACTGCCTCAATACCGCCTTGGTTTACTTCCTGGTTTTGAAGCTCTTCCGGATTTGTCCGGATTCCGACAAGGAGGGTGACCCGGAAAGGGAATTGAGGATCCGGAAGGGATCGGCTCTTTTGTCCGCTATCTTCTTTGGCCTTCATCCGACCCGCGTCGAATCAGTCGCGTGGGCTTTTGAGCGAAGCAACCTTCTTTGTTTTTTGTTTTATTTCACCGCCATTAGTGTTTACTTCGACTTTGCCCAAGGCTTGGGATCGAAACCCCGAGAATATTTCTTGTGCCTGTTTTTGTTTGCCATGGCCCTGCTTTCAAAACCACTGTCGGTAACTTTGCCGGTCGTTTTGATCTTGTTCGATTATTGGCCCCTGAAAAGGTTTTCACCCGGCCTCAAGAAATATTGGCTTGAGAAGGCCACGTTCGTCGCCATGGCGGTGATCAGTTCATTCGTGGCCTTCACTTCCCAAAATGACGCCGGCGCCGTGGCGGCGTTAAGCGAAATGTCCCTGCGGGAGAGAATACTCAACGCGTTCCATTCCGTCGTTTTTTATCTTTGGAAACTGATCCTTCCCCTAAACCTGTCGGCCTTTTACCCGGTCACCCGTGAATTGGGGAAATTCACACCGGCGAATATCCTGGCCATCATCCTTGTTTTAGGCGTGTCGGTTCTGTGTTTGATTCGACTGGGGAAGGACCCGAAACTGGCGGTGGCTTGGGCCTTCTTCTTGGTAACCCTTTCGCCGGTATTGGGCATCGTCCAGGTGGGGAGCCAAGCCGCAGCGGATCGCTATCTTTACCTGCCAGCCACAGCGTTAATGATCCTGGCTTCGTCTTACATCACGAGGGGTATTGTTCGGCGAGATTGGCCCTTACTGCCTTTGGCCACCTTGCTTTCAATCGTTTATTTGTTCGTGAGTATTTATCAAATTGGGTTTTGGAAAAACGCCGTTACGCTTTGGGAAAGAGTGGTGGAAATTTCCCCCGGACTCTCGGGGATGGCCTACTCCAACCTGGGAATGGCCTACCAGGAAAAAGGCATGACAGAGGAAGCGCTCGCCGCTTATGACCAAGCCATCGCGATTGGGCCCGTCAAGGCGGCAACTCGCGAGGAAAAAGGGACGCTTCTAGTTCAAAAGGGCCAATTTGAGAAAGCGGCGGAGGAGTTCAAGGCCGCCCTGGCCTTGGACCCTCGGCGCACCCGATCGCAACGCGGCCTCTTCGTGGCCTACCAGCAATTGGGCAGGACGGAAGACGCCTTGAAGGCGGCTGAGGATGCCGTTAAAACCGATCCTTCCGTCGCCGAAAATTACACCTGCTTGGGGGCAAGTTATTTCAAGCTTGGACAATATGGCCCCGCCATCGAGAATTTCAGGAAAGCTGTTTCGCTAGATCCTCAAAACCTGAGTTATTGGGCGAACTTGGCCTCGACTTACGTTTCCGCGAAAAAATATTGGGAGGCTATCCAAGCCTATCAATCGGCCATCGCCCTGAACAACCGGGACGCCGGCCTTTACCGGGATTTGGCCAAACCGTACGAAAAATTGGGGAAGTCCGATTTGGCCCGCCAGTGCATCCAAAAGGCGGACTCCCTGGCGGCCGCTCAGGCCGCGCCGCCTGGTGAAACCATCAACCCTTTTCCGAATTGAACAAGGAATCTTGAATGAGAATCATCGCTGGAAAATTTAAAAGCCGGATGGTGAAGGCCCCCCAAAACATGAAAATCCGGCCAACCTCGGACAAGGTCAAAGGCGCCCTCTTTAATATGCTGGAGCCGGTGGAAAATTGCCGGGTGGTCGACTTTTACTCGGGCACGGGTAATTTGGGTATTGAGGCCATCAGCCGGGGAGCCTCCGAAGCGGTGTTTGTGGATAAGGGCCTGGAGAGCCTCAAACTGCTTCGGGAGAACCTGGAGAGTTTCGGTTTGCATCCCCAAGGCGCCGGGCCCATCATCCGGGTGATGCCTTCCGAGGTTTCGAGCGCCTTTTATTTGCTCCATCAGGAGGGTAAGAAGTTTGATATCCTACTCGCCGATCCTCCCTATGAGACAGGGATCTTGAAGCGCCTCCAGCATTGGCTCGTGGAATACCCGATCCTGGCGGAAGGGGGTATTTTCGCGGTGGAG